>JAZSQD010000135.1:0-4677 GCA_045537815.1 Acutalibacteraceae bacterium
ACATAATTTCCTGTGGAAATAACATATTTTTCAATATCTTTTTTCGGTATATCCGATGCAAAAGCGTTTAAAAAATTACTGCGAAATTCCTTCTTTATCATAATTTTCACCTCAAATTTATTGTATAACAACGAATCTTAAAAGTCAATTTATTGCCCGAAGGGCACCCTGACTACTGACTACCGGCTACTGACTACTCATAGCAACACCTTGCGGTGCTCGATATGTAAACTCGATATGTTTGCCGTAGGGCAAACGAGCTCTTATGCCTGAAGGACATCCTGGCTACTGACTACTGACTACTCACAGCAGCACCTTGCAGTATAACTGCACCTGACATATATTTTACCACATTTTCAGAATTTTTCAATTTCTCTGTTGAATTTAAATTAAATATGTTGTAAAATACTCGGGTAAATAATTCTTTGGAGGTTAATATAATGAACAGACCCGTTTTAGTTGAAACATCAGCAAGACACGTCCATGTAAGCAGAGAGGACCTTGACATTCTTTTCGGTGAAGGCTACGAGCTTACAAAGAAGAAGGACCTTTCACAGCCCGGTCAGTACGCTTGTGAGGAAAGAGTACAGGTAATCGGCCCCAAGGGCGCATTCCCCGGCGTTTCCATTCTCGGCCCCGTACGTCCCGAAACTCAGGTTGAGCTTTCCGCAGGTGATGCACGTTCAATCGGTGTTAAGGCTCCCATCCGTGAAAGCGGTGACCTTGCAGAAAGCGGTCCCTGCAAGCTTGTAGGTCCCAAGGGTGAGGTTGAGCTCAGCAAGGGTGTTATCGTTGCAAAGAGACATATCCACATGACACCTGCAGATGCTGAAAAGTACGGCCTTGAGGATAAGCAGATTGTTAATGTTAAGATCGAGTCCAACGGCAGAGAGCTTATCTTCGGTGACGTTATTGTAAGAGTAAGTCCTTCTTATGCACTTGCAATGCACATCGACACAGACGAAAGCAATGCAGCATCCTGCGTACCCGGTATGGAAGGCGACATTATCTAAAGGACTGCCGCATTAAGCGCAGAGCAAAAAGCAAAACAAAAAGCAGATATTTTCAAGGTTGATTATACTTAAAATATCTGCTTAATATTTTATTTGTGCAGATTTTTGTGTTCTGTATTCGATTTTGCTTTTTTAGACGTTTTTTCACCCGCTCGGAGATAAGCATACGCCTTCGGGGTGAAGAAAACGCCTCCTGCATCTTAATGCAACAGCCCTATCTTGTAAATCAGGAGAAAAACTATGAGCTACAATTTTTTTGCCATGCACGGCAGAATGAAATATATAAACCGTTGGGCTCTTATGAGAAACACTCAGAGTGAAAACATAAGTCAGCACAGTAACGACGTTGCCGCTGTTGCTCACGCTCTTTGCGTGCTCGGTAACGTGCGCCTCGGCAAGAGCTACAATGCCGAAAGGGCGGCTTTTCTCGGCCTTTACCACGATATGCCTGAGATTATCACCGGCGACATGCCAACACCCGTAAAATATCACAGTGAGGAAATGAAAAAAGCCTACCTTGCCGTTGAGAATATGGCAAGTGAAAAGCTTCTTTCCATGCTTCCCGAAGATATCAGAGACTGCTATGAAAGTGCATTCTTTAAAAAGGAAGAGGATGCTGACCTGTGGAAAATCGTTAAGACGGCTGATAAGCTTTCCGCTCTTATTAAATGTATAGAGGAGCAGAAGGCGGGTAATACCGAATTCGGTAAGGCTCTCGAAAGCACCGAAAAAGCAATCAGAAAAATGGACTGCCCCGAGGCTGATATGTTCCTCGAGGAGTTTATACCTGCGTTTTATCTCAGTCTTGACGAGCAGAACGATTTGTAAATGCAGAATGCAGAGTGCAGAATTGCGGGGAAAAGTTATTTAACGGCGAGGCTTTACCCGCCCCGTCGGGTTGCACCATAGGAGCTGACCGATAGATGCATTTGGCGGTAAGGTGGTTGGACCCTTCCGTCACTTCGTGCCACCTTCCCTTTCAGGGACGGCAAGATTAAATATAAAGGTTAAAGCAGTGCTTTTCAGGGTCAGGCAAGTTGTAAGGAAGGACTGTGAAAAAAATCAAACGGCAGATGAAGTGCTTTAACCTCGTCTGCCGTTGTTTTATTGTATGATGCAACAAGTTTCTCGAGCACAAAGAATGAGATGCTCTTATTTCCAATCCTTTAAATCAAACAAATCTCTCGGGTGCACTTCTAAAACCTCGCAAAGCTTAAAAACCAAATCAAAGGAAACACCTACATTGCCCAGCTCTATTGCACTGATATGCGAGCGGTCAACATCAACATATTCTGCAAGCTCCATTTGCGACCATCTTTTCTTCTTTCGGTAATATACAACATTCAATCCGAAACTTTCATAGTATTTTTTATATTCCTGCTTCATATGCTCACCTCTTAATAAGTATAGAACACTATGAGCGGCTGATAAACCTTGTATAACTAGCAAAATGCTATTGACACACATCAATTTATATGTTACAGTGTTCAAAAAATGAAAGAAGTGCATTTATGAAAAAAATCAAGCCGGACAGGAAAGATTTTGTAATAGTTATGGGCTTTTACTCGGTGCAAAAAGAAAACGGTAAATTTAAGTATATGTTTGAAATATCTGTTCCTGATAAAGAGTATGATAAGTTTTTGGTTTGGCTGAAGTGCATGGAATCCGTTGGGCAAAGATTTTCATTTTGGTTGATTGAACGATATGACAACCACAAATTGATTTACGGATTTGCTGATTTTTGTATAAGTGAAGATCTCAAGGTGGATTATTTTAATTTTAGTTTTGAAAATAACGACATTTTGTATAATACCTTCCACCTGTGGAATGAAAAGAGCAGTGTATGTATTATGCCTGACGAAATGGTTGAATATTTAGCTGATATAAAGAGCGAGATGTAAGTGAGGGTATCACTCTGTTTCACCAAAAAACAATAAGCCATCGGAACCTTTACGGCACTCCGATGGCTTTATTTTTACTTTTCACGCTTGCGGAAGTCAAACGCTTCACGCGCCGTAAGACGTGCTTCACTATGCTTCACGTCCCGAAGGGACACGTCACTGTCAGCCCTGCTGACCGGGTCTGCCGCAGCACTTCTTATACTTCTTGCCGCTTCCGCAGGGGCAAGGGTCATTTACACCGACCTTTTTTTTGTCGTTGCGTACTGTTCTGCCTTTTTCACTGCCGTCGCCTGAGCCGCTTGTGCTTGTGACCTTTGCAACCTGCTCACGCTTGACCTCTTCGTCGGTCTTGAACTGAGCTGAGAGGACTGCTCTTACCGTGTCGTCGCGGATAGATGTGGTCATTTCTTCAAACATATCGTAGCTGAGCTCACGGAAAGCAACAACGGGGTCCTTCTGACCGTAGGCGAGAAGACCTACGCTGCGCTTGAGCTCGTCCATAGCGTCGATGTAATCCATCCACTTGAGGTCAACGTTACGAAGGAGCATTGCTCTTTCGATTTCACGCATAGCCTCTTCGGAATATTTCTCTTCTCTTTCGTCGTGAAGGGCGTGGGCTCTTTCGGTGAGCATATCGTAAATTTCTTCGGCGCTCATCTTCCTGTCGTCCTTGAAGTCGCTTTCGGTGGTGAGCCAGCCGAGATATTTCTCTCTGAGTGAGCCTAAGTGCCATTCTTCAAAGGGGATATTTGAAGGACAGAAGAACTCGACAGTGTCACCGATTGAGTCGTCAATCATCTTGGTTATGATGGGCTTGATATCCTCGCCTTTGAGCACCTTGTCACGCTGACCGTAAATAATTTCTCTCTGACGGTTCATAACATCGTCGTATGCAAGAACATTTCTTCTGACTGCGAAGTTGTTGCCCTCGACCTTTTTCTGAGCCGATTCAACCTGCTTGGTTATCATACCGACCTCGATGGGAGTATCCTTGTCAACGGGCATGCTTTCCATAATGGCAAACATTCTGTCACCGCCGAAAAGACGCAGAAGGTCATCCTGCATTGAAAGATAGAAGCGGCTTTCGCCCGGGTCGCCCTGACGGCCCGAACGACCGCGGAGCTGATTGTCAATTCGTCTGGAATCGTGACGCTCAGTACCGATGATATAAAGACCGCCCGCTTTGCGTACCTGCTCTGCTTCATCGGCTATTTCAGCCTTGTATTTAGCTTCGAGCTCTTTAAATTTTGCTCTTGCCTCGAGGATGTCCTCATTATCTGTTTCACCGAAGGCGGTTGCCTCTGCAATGAGCTCCTCGGTGTATTCGAGCCTTCTCATTTCGCTCTTTGCAAGGAATTCGGCATTACCGCCGAGCATAATGTCGGTACCACGTCCTGCCATGTTGGTTGCGATGGTAACTGCGCCCAATTTACCTGCCTGAGCGACGATTTCAGCTTCCTTTTCGTGGTGCTTTGCGTTGAGCACGTTGTGCTTGATACCTCTTTTTCTGAGGGCGGCGGAAAGCTTTTCACTCTTTTCGATTGAAATTGTACCTACGAGCACGGGCTGTCCCTTTTCGTGGCATTTTAAAATCTGCTCGATAATGGCGTTAAACTTGAACTGCTCGGTCTGATAGATAATATCGTTATTGTCGATTCTTGCAAGGGGCTTATTGGTGGGCACCTCAACTGCGTCAAGAGAATAGATTTCTCTGAATTCGTTAACCTCGGTCATTGCGGTACCTGTCATACCTGAAAGCTTCT
>JAZSQD010000015.1:0-26093 GCA_045537815.1 Acutalibacteraceae bacterium
CCGAGGTCTTCAAGCGCGACGTTAAGGTACGACTTCGTCCCGGCTTCTTTCCCTTCGTTGAACCCGGCTTCGAGCTCGATATAAGCTGCGCTATCTGCGGTGGCGAGGGCTGTCCCTCCTGCAAGCATAGCGGTTGGCTCGAGCTCTGCCCCTGCGGAATGATTCATCCCGAGGTTTTAAAGGCGGGCGGAATCGATCCCGAGGAGTATACGGGCTTTGCTTTTGGCCTTGGTCTTACCCGTCTTGCCATGATGAAATACGGCGTAAAAGATATTCGTGATTTAAATGGCGGAAGTCTTAAAACCCTTTCGCAGTTTACCGACGATGAATAGGAAAGGAGCGAGCAGATATGTTACTGTCAATGAATTGGATTTCAGACTTTGTTGACTTTGAAGGACTTGACAAGCTTGAGCTTATCAGACGTTTTTCACTTTCAACCGCTGAGGTCGAAAACGAAATTTTCTTTAAGGGCAGTGACATTTCAGGTATCGTTGTTGCCGAAATCAAGGAAGTAGCAGATCATCCCGAATCAAAGAAGCTCCACCTTTTAAAGGTTGATGCAGGTGACGGTGCTCTCACAGATGTTGTCTGCGGCGCACCCAATGTAAGAGTAGGTATGAAGACCGCTTTTGCAAAGATAGGCGCAAAGATAGGTGAAATCGAAATCACTCCCAGAGCACTTGCAGGCTACACCTCCTACGGTATGTGCTGCAGTGAAAAGGAAGTAGGCATTAGCGATGACAACTCAGGTATTATGGATATCACTGAGGATGTAGCAAACGGTACCGACATCAAGGATGTATACGAGGTTGAGGATATCGTTTTCGAGGTTGATAATAAGTCCCTTACAAACCGTCCCGACCTTTGGGGTCATTACGGTATCGCAAGAGAATTTGCCGCTATTGCAGGCAGACCTCTCAAGCCTCTTGAGACTGTTGACCTTAAGAAGTACGAAAACCTTCCCAAGGTTGATATGAAGATTGAGGATCCCCTCTGTCAGAGATACTCCTGCCTTCAGGTTGAAAATATCACAAAGAATGTCAGCCCCGTAAATATGAGAATCAGACTTTTCTATTGCGGTATGAGAGGCATCAACCTTCTTGCTGACCTTACAAACTACCTTATGCTTGAAATGGGTCAGCCCATGCACGCTTTCGACTCAAGAAAGGTTGAAAAGCTCCGCATCAAGCGCTTCAGCTCTCCCTTCACCTTCACTACTCTTGACGGTGTTGACAGAAATATTGACGAAAATACCCTTATGATCTGTAACGGCGACACTCCCGTTGCAATCGCGGGTATTATGGGCGGTCTTGACAGTGAAATCGTTGAGGATACCACAAGACTTACCCTTGAAAGTGCTACCTTCGACGCAGTTTCAATAAGAAAGTCAACAGTTCGTCTCGCACACCGTACCGATGCTTCACAGCGTTATGAAAAGTGTCTTGACCCTGCTATGACAGTGCCCGCTATCGCTCGCTTCGTCAAGCTTCTTACCGATATCGACAGCGGCGTTGAGGTTGTTTCCTCACTTACCGATGAAGAGGCATTCAAATATGACACAGTAACTCTTTCCTTCGATAAGAGCTTCGTTGACCGTTACACAGGTATCGAAATCGGCAACGATACAATCGTAAATACTCTCGAATCTCTCGGCTTCGGTGTTGAACTCGAAAATGATGCTTTCACCGTAACTGTACCCTCATGGAGAGCAACAAAGGACGTTACAATCAAGGCAGACATTATTGAAGAAATCACACGTATCTACGGCTACGATAACTTCGATATCCACACAACACAGAGCCCCGTTTATCCCGTACGTCCTGCAGAGGAAAAGACAGTTGAGGACAGAATCAAGGATATGCTTGTAAAGCGCTTCTCACTTCACGAGTCACACTCATACGTATGGATGTACTACGATGAATGCAAGGCTCTCGGTATTGAAATCGAGGATAACATCAAACTTGTCAGCGCAACCAACCCCAACATTGAAACTATCAGAAAGTCAATCATTCCTACGCAACTTTGTCAGGTCAAGATAAACAACACCTACGCTCCCGATTTCGGTATTTTTGAGGTAGGCAGAGTTGTTGAAGGCCTCAGAGAGGACGGACTTTGCAACGAGAGAAAGAAGCTTGCAATCACACTCTTCTCAAAGACAAAGTCAATGGAGGCTCTCTACTTCGAGCTTCGTGACATTCTTGCCACAGTTACCGGCGACCTTCGTCACCGTGAGCTTTCCTACAAGGCAATCGAAGCAACACACAGCTATGAGCACCCGAGAAATCTTAATGCAATCATTCTTGAGGGCAGGGAAATCGGTGAAATCGGTATCGTTCATCCCGTTGTTTCAAAGAAGGTTGATAAGAAGGCAAACATCGTCTTTGCTGAAATCTACGTAACAGATTTTGCAGACACCGCCTGCGGCGAAATCAAGTATGAGGAGCCCTCAAAGTTCCCCGGTATTGAAATCGACCTTTCATTTGTTACAGAAAAGTATGCTCCCGTTGGTGAGGCAATCAAGAATGCAGACTGCTCACTTATCAAGGGCGCAGAGGTAGTTGACCTTTACCGTGACGAAAACGGCAAGTCAATCACCGTAAGAATTTACTTCGCACATCCCGAAAAGACTCTCACAAGAGAAGAGGTTATGAATGTTGTAAACGGCATTATCGATGACCTTGCTTCAAAGGGAATTGAATTAAAAAGTAATTTAACTTAAGGCTTCGGATGATAGTAGTCAGTAGCCGGTAGTCAGTAGTCAGGGGAATTCCCTGCGGGAATCAATGATGAAGTCAATTTGTCTGACAACTGATGAAAGTACCGTATAAAATCAGAAGTGCAGGGGCGATTCGGATATCGTCCCTGTTTTTTAAAAGGAGGCGGATAAAATGAGTACACCGATACGTCATCATTATATACCGCAATTTATATTGAAAAACTTTTCCTTTGACGGCAAAGACGGTATTTACTTCTATGATAAGCATAATGAAGAAACAAAAGTAATGAGAACCCGTGACGTATTTATGGGCAGAGATTTATACCGTGATGAAAAGAACTTCCCTTTTGAGCCTCAAAAAACAGAAGCGAAGCTTGCCGATTTTGAAAATGAGGCTTCAAAGATAATAAGAAGATTTCTCACCGAGGACAGAATAACCTTGACAATGCAAGAGGATTCATTGCTGAGGCTGTTTCTTGCTCTTATGAGCTTCAGATCTAAAAGAGTCAGCAAGTTCTTTGGTGAGTTACTGTCTGAGAAATCAAAAAAATTCTATTCACGCTATCAGAGCGACGGCGACTATGAGGATTTATGGAAGCGCAATATATATCATATAACAACCTGCCGCTCAATTCAGCAGGTTATAGAGCATCCCGATATAGATGAGCCCATAAAAGTGTTTTTATACAGAGATACTATCAACTTATTTGGATTATACTTTGTTGTTGCCGAAAGAAAGGACTGCGATGAGTTTATTCTCGGTGACTGCTACCCCGTTGTCGTAACGGGAGATTTTATGAATTTGCATCTCTATTCAGTTTATCCCATATCACCTGACAGAGTTGTTCTTATGTTCAGCAGGGGAGCAGAGGGTACACCACGCAATGTTGTGGGCTTCAGGCCCTGCGTTTTAAGACCTCCGAAGATGAACGATGACGGCACCTATACAATCCGTGTAAGAAGGCTATACGCTGAAGAGATCAGAAAAATCAATTCTATGGTTTTGAAAGAAGCCGAAAAGGGAGTTATTTCCAGAACACCTGTAAAAGAATAAACAACAAAAACGACAGACAATCCACGTTCGGAATGTCTGTCGTTTTTTATCAATATAATACAACCTGACTTGGCGGGAGTAACCTTTCTCAATGAAGGTTCTTGCCCGCAATTGAGCATTGAGAATTGCGCATTGAGAATTGGTCAAAATTTCCCGAATTTTGAGAAAAGCACCGGCATCCAAAGGCCCGCCTGAACGGTTCTGTGGTCAAATCCGCTCTGCTTAGGCTCCTTTGTCTCAATCCAGTCTGAGAAGCAGTTTCTGTCCTTTGTGTCTGCAAGGTAGTCGCAGATACACTTCGAAAGAAGACCGATGTTTTCTCCCGTTTCATCAAGGCAGGCCGCCCAGAGCTCCCAGTCGGTTTTTGTGAAGGTGCGGCGGTAGTCGAGGGGAGTGCCGTAGGTGTTCATTTCAATACGGTACTTCTCGCTTTCTGCCTTGTAGATAGCCTTATCAAAGAGATTAAAGTCAAAGAGAATATCCCATACGAGGTTATACTTAAGGCTCCAGGAATCCTTTTTATCAACGCTGAAGGGAAGGAAGTCTGTACCCTTACCGCAAACCTCAACAAGCTCATCGGCATATTCCTTAGCCTTTGCCATATAGGTGTTTTCCTCACCGAGAAGGTCGGCAATCTTACTGTAAGCGGCAATACCCATAACAGCCTTGATAGCAAGGTTTACGTTCTTTTTACTGTGGCCCGCGAAGTCGTCGGTGCAAAGCTGATTGTCAAGCACAACGCCCTTCATTATAAGATAATCTGCCCACTTTTTAAGAGTTGCCGCATTTTCCTTAAGGAAGTCAGTATCACCCGAAACCTTGTAGTATGCATATGAAAGAAGAATCATATTGCCGCATTCCTCAACGGGCATCTGGAACTGAGGAAGGTACATACCGAAGCGGTTGCTCTTATATACTTTTCTGTAGGTATAGGAGTGGGGGAGGAGGTGGTTATGCACGTTAAGCGCATAAACCTGACCGTTTGCAATGGGGTATCTTCCTATATCGTGAGGAGCAAAGTCTGCAACCCAGATAGGCATATTGGCAAACTCAAAAATACCTACAAGCATAGCCTTCACAAGCTCGGGAGTATAAATGAGATACATAGGCATAGCCGGGTATGAAACGTCAACTGTGTTGATACATCCGTTTGAATGACATTCCTTTGACATATAAAGAAGCTGACCCTTGCTGTTTCTTACAAGCTTATGAGCTGCAAGCACCTGTCTTGCGGCGGCGGTAAGGATGCTCTGATAATCCTTGCCGAATTTTTCACTGTCCTTGAGGATAGTTTCCTGCTGAGCGATGAGCTTAGCGAGTATATCATCTCTGTTGTCAAGGCAGTACTTCATACCCTCATCAATGCTCTTGAATTTCTCTGTCCAGAGTCCCTTGAGCTTCTCACCGAAATACTCAATGGAGTAAATATCGTCATAGCCGATAACTGTAGTGAAGGAGAGCTTGTCGCCGTAAACAGTACGGCTCTTTGTGGTGATACCCTCCTTACACGCCGAGCACTCACCGCCCATAAATGCGTAGTAGCCCCAATCGGCAGAAAATTCGTCGCCTGAGTTATTCAGAGGCTTCTGGTCGGTACAGCCCATTTTTACAAGACGGGTGTTTTGGAAGGAATCGGTGTATTTGGTAATCTGCTTTTTCTTATTGTTATAGCAAAGCTCTTCAAATGCGGTGAATCTTATGTCGATGGAATGCTCCTTGCCGTCTAAAACCTCAACCTCGGTATCGAGGAAGGCAACGGGGAGGCTCAGAAGATGCAGGTCACTGAAAAGGAAGGGTGACCAGGTGCGGAATTTGAGACGGACAGAGTTGTTTTCAAAGGTGTAGGTGCTCACATAGGGGTCAATTTCCTCCGACACCTGAAAAAGAGCAGTGCCCTCGCCGTTACCTAGAAAGCGGAAAACCTCTGAGTCAAGGGTAAGTGTGCCCTCGATACGCTTTTTCTGACCGTACCATTGCTTTGTATCCTCAGCGGTGAGACGGTCTGCCTTTGACCATATGCTGAAATGGGGGTCCACTGTTATTACGGGATATGCGGGTAATTTCATAATGCTTCTCCTTTATGTTTATTTTCTTACATACTTAAGCGGGTTGGTGGTTGAGCCGTTGACTATGACTTCAAAGTGAAGGTGCGGTCCTGTTGAGTTACCGGTGTTGCCGATACGGCCTATCTGCTGGCCCTTTGAAACTTTCTGGCCGGCATAGACAGTTAATGAGCCGGGCTGCATATGAGCATATCTTGTCTTGATTCCGTTGCCGTGATTGATAAGCACCATATGGCCGTAACCGCGGTAGCCCTTATCTACTCTTTCAACAGTACCCGAAGCGGCGGCAACAACGGGAGTACCGGTGGAGCTTGAGCCGCCTCTGACAATATCAATACCGCTGTGCCATGAAGACCAGCCGGAGATACTGTAAGATCTGTAGCCGTAATAGGATGAAATGTGGTAAGCTCCTCTTGTGGGCCAGGTCCATCCGTATGAGGATGAGCCCGAGGATGAGGAAGAACCGCCATAGGAATTTGTGGCAGTGCCGATAAGAACAACCTTGTTTACAGGCTTTTTGACAACCTTTGAGGAAATTACGGTTGAGTAGGACTCTACGCCGTCGATATAGGTTACAAGCTCTGTTATTTCATTGATGCCGTTTACGCCCTCCTGAGAGGTCTTTTTGGTGCCCTTTGACAGTGATGAGGTATCTCTTTCCACCGTTTCAAAGGGAACGGACTGCTTTTTGAGACGGGTTTTCATAACCTTTACACGCACGAAGTTTTCCTGACGTGCAACAAGCAGCTTTGAAATCTCTTCGGGCTTTGTGAAATCAACATCGGGGTTGAGAGCCACAAGCTGATTATATGAAATGCCGTATTTTGCATAGATGTTTTTAAGTGATTCGCCCTCTGACAGGGTGTAATATACTGCCTCTGATCTGGGGCTTGAAAGAGTTTCGCGAAGTGTTGAGGAATCCCACAGAAGCTCACTGTCACGGGGATACAGACCGCTGACATATTCGATTTCCTCAACAAAGGCAACGGAGGAATCCTTGTCAAGCTTCTTTCGGTAGGGCTCGAGAAGATAATCGAAAACCGCAACCGCATCGGATTCGTTTCTGACGGCGCAAAGGAATTTGCCGTCGATATAAATTCCGCAGGCTCTCACATAGTCGATATCCGAGCCTGAAATAATACCCTCGCTTATCATGGAAGGGTTAGAAAGCTCGTTGACTGCGACACGGGAAACCTTATATACCGGCTCTGAAATGAGTGAGTCTGAGGTGCTTTCTTGTGTGGTGAGAAGCTTTAACGCTTTTGATTTTGCTTCGTCAAAAACATCCTTGCTTTCAACATAGCCTATAGACCGGCCGTTATAAATAACCTGAAGAGCGAAAATGCGGTTTGAATAGGATGAAAAAATGTTATAAACCGCAAGAATAATCACAATTGGGAAGGCGAGGTTGAAGGCGGATTTTAAAAGTCGGTTTTCGCTTAAAATAAAGCTGAAAAAAGCACCGATATATGAGGGCTTTACAGCCTTGCCCTCTTTGCTTTTGTCGGCTGCCTTTTCCACGGCGGAGGCCTTTATTGAGCCTACAAAAGAGGAGGGGCCTTTTTTTATAATCCGTCGGAATTTTCTGAAGGCGGAGGAAGCCTTTTTAGCCGTAAATCTGACGGGAAACAGTATAACGGGAAGAATGAAGTGTAAAAGCCTTGCAAAAATGCCGATGGTAACATCGCCCGTAAGGAAAACAAAATCAAGGGCAGAAATGAGAAGCTTTTTAAATATTGCAGGGGAAAAGACAGCTTTTTTTCTGCTTTTAACCGTGGGAAGCTCCTCTTCGGGGCTCGTCTGTACTTCTGAAAGCTGAGCTTCCTCGACGGGAAAGATAACCTCAACGGCATCTTCATCGTTAAAGGGAAGATAACGGTCTTCATCCTCAAAATAAACACCGTTTACCTCGAAATCTGACTCTTCCTCGGGTGTTATTTTATTTTCTTCCACATTCTCACCTGCCTTCTGAAAAAGTCGGAATATATTATATCATAAGTCGGGGATTATTGCAATAATTATTCTTTTACGGGATATTCGAGCATGCTTTCGTTCCAGCCCTCGAGAACCTCACACATAAGTGCACTTTCTTTTTTTGCCAGGAAAAGGTCGTGGTCGAGATAGTTGCCGCATTCTATTGCCGATACACCGGGCACCTCACCCTCAAAATCTGCACAGAAGCGAAGAGCATTTTTGGTAAGCTCTATTGCCTCGGCGGCGGGAAGAGTGTCTGCAGTGATGAAATAGAAGCCTGTTCTGCAGCCCATAGGACCGAAATAGATGATTTTGTCTGAAAACTCACTGTTTCTCACAAAGGTGGCAAAAAGATGCTCGAGAGTGTGAATGCCGCTGTTTTCCATAACCTTTTCAAGATTGGGCTTGCGGAAGCGAAGGTCATAGGTCACCGTGCCTGCATCTCTTCTTGAAAGATACATACCCTTGGGGAGAATGGTGTGGTCGATTGTAAAGCTTGCAATTTTTTCCATAATAATTAATCCTTTCTAATTCATAGAAATAAGCTTGTTTTGTGAAAAAAGTCTGTCAACGGCATCAGAAAGAGGCTTATGTGACGGCAGAGAAAGAGTCGGATCCCTTGAAAGAATAAGGTCACACGCCGCGCTCGACTGACGCACTATGTCCATATTTTCTGTTATATCGGCAATTTTAAGGTCGGGCAGTCCGTGCTGCCTTGAACCGAAAAAGTCACCGGGACCTCTTATTTTAAGGTCTTCATCCGCAATGGTGAAGCCGTTGTTTGTTTTGCACATTATATTGAGTCTTGCCTTTGTGTCGGGGCTGTCGCTGTCGCAGACGAGAATGCAGTAGGATTTTTCACTGCCTCTGCCTACTCTGCCGCGAAGCTGATGAAGCTGAGAAAGCCCGAAACGGTCTGCGTTTTCTATAACCATTATTACTGAATTGGGCACGTCAACGCCAACCTCGATAACCGTTGTTGCAACAAGAAGCTGAATGTCGCCCTTAAGGAAGGCGGACATGGTTTTTTCTTTTTCCTTTGCCTTCATTTTGCCGTGAAGAAGACCTACACTGTAGTTACTGAATTCACCGGCGGAAATGCTTTCATAATATTCCGTCGCACTTGTGATTTCATATTCTTCATTTTCTTCAACGGCGGGGCAGACAATGTAAGCCTGAAGACCGCGGTCAAGGTGCTCCTTTATAAATTTATAAAATCTGGGGCGGTATGAGGAAGGCACACAGAAGGTGTCTGTTTTCTGCCGTCCCTTCGGCATTTCGTCAATAATGCTCAGGTCAAGGTCACCGTAAATAATGAGCGAGAGTGTGCGGGGGATGGGAGTTGCACTCATAACAAGGGTGTGGGGGTTTGCACCCTTAAAAATAAGAGTACCTCTCTGATTTACTCCGAAACGGTGCTGCTCGTCGGTGATGACAAGACCGAGACGGGAAAACCCAACGTCATCACTGAGAAGGGCGTGAGTGCCTATGATAATATCGGTTTCACCCGTGCGGAGTCTTTCCTTTATTTCTTTTTTTCTTTTAGGGGTTACAGAGCCCGTGAGAAGCTCAACTGTCAGCCCCGAATTTACTAAAAGCTCACACAGAGAGTTATAATGCTGTCTTGCAAGAATTTCTGTCGGTGCCATAAAGGCACTCTGCATATTGTTTTTAGCTCCTACATAAAGCAGGCAGGCGGCTACTGCAGTTTTACCGCTGCCCACGTCACCCTGAACAAGTCTGTTCATAGGCTTATCCGATTGCATATCCTTTATTGCCTCTGCTATGGTTCTTTTCTGAGCATCGGTAAGCTCGAAGGGTAAGGCTTTCATAAAGTCTGCCGAGCAGTCACGGTTAATTCTGTAATCCGTTTTTTTTCTGTTGCGGCTGCGAAGCCGCTTCATACCGAGCTGAAGAGTGAGAAGCTCCTGAAAAACAAGTCTCTTCTTCGCTATTTCCAAATCCTTTGTGCAGGAGGGAAAGTGGATGTTTGTTATCGCAAACTGCTGATGGCAAAGAGAAAATCTCTGCCTTATATCATCGGGAATAATATCCTTCTTCTCTTTCTGAAGACAGAGAGCAACAGCCTGCTTCATTATTCTTTCCGTCGTTCTTGAGGGGAGGGAGGCGGTCTGAGGATAAATCGGTCTCATATAGCTTGCTTCGTCGGGAGTAACAATAATGGGATTAGTAATTTCGAGACTGCCCTTTGAAGCAACCGCCTTGCCGTAAAAAAGATACTCCTTGCCGGTTTCAAGGCTTTCGGCGAGATAGATATTGTTAAAAATTATAATATTTATTCCCGCAACACCGTCAGTTGCCATGGTTTTATAAAGAGTCATATTACCGCGGATTTTATGCTCAACGGGTCTGTAACCGATAACCGCACTGAAACAACAGACCGTATCGGGTATTATTTCCGTTATTGCCACGGGAGAGGAAAAATCAAGGTAGGTACGGGGATAGAAGTCAATAAGGTCACCGAGAGTGAAAATTCCGAGCTTTCCCAAAAGAGCGGCTCTTTTTTCACCGACGCCCTTGACATATTTTACAGGTGTATCCATAACGTACCTCCTTTCCGTATGGTTTGAAATATCACTTGCAGCTAATCCCTGCGGTGTCGTTTTGACTGAAGGGAATGAATTGGCTGCGCCGTTAATTACTGACGACTGGCTACTGAGTACCGGCTGCTTCTCTAACGATTTCCCACGAAGACGCATTTAGGAAGGGCTCATACTCCGTGACGGTGCCCTCGTAGGTGAATTCTCTTGAAAAATAGGACATACCGTCTCTGAAGCCGATGGGGATAAAGGGCTTTGCAGAAAAATACACCTGACTGAAGGTTGAAATATCTGCAGTGCCTGCTCTGAAATCTCTGTATGAGGCGGCAACGGTTGACTGACTGTCAATTCCGTAAGAAACCTCTCCCGTTTCAGAGAAAAAGCAGGTTAAATTCATATCCGGTGAAAGTCTGACCTCGCCGACATAAATATCATAGTTACCCTCTTTAAGAGCGGTAATATAATCCTCATAGCTTAAAACAGAAAGAGTAACGTCGATGCCGAGTGAGTCGAGAGTACTTTTGATAAGCTCTGCACACTCTTTTCTTTTTTTTGATTCTTCGTTGACTATTATACGAAGCTCAAGAAATTCAAAATCCTTTGAGCGGTGCTTGTTCGTTTCATAGGCATATATGTATCCTGCATCCTCGAGCACCTGCTGAGCGGCAACAAGAGAAGAGGGGGTATGCTCATAAGTGAAGGTTTCCAATACAAACCAATCGGGATTAAAGGGAAGAGGAGAGTATCTTGCCATACCGCCGTAAACAGTGTTGCATATTTCCTGCGGGTCAACGGCGAGCTCAACGGCATCCTTTACCGCCTTGTCGGAAAGAGAGGCGGAATTGCTGTTGAAGGCCATGAAGACCATGCTGTTCATCGGCGTCTGAATCATATTTGCACTGATTTTGGTATATTCTCCGTCTGAAAGGTCGTCAAAGAAATAGCCGAGATCACCGCTCTGAAGCAGATAAAGCTCGTTATTTGATGAGGTGATGGGTGTCAGACGGATTTTTTCTGTTTTGAGAGCTTCACCGCGGGAGTTATTTTCGTTTGCCTTGAGAAATCTTCCCTGAGGGTCGTGCTGAACTGCATATCTTCCGCTGCCTGTAGGGAAATCGTTTTCGGCTGTCCCGGACTGAACAATCGGGAAGGTCAGCACGCTTTCACAGAAGGCATCGGCCTCGGCGAGAGTGAAAACTACATCTCCGTTATAGGCGGAAGCCAGAGCAATATTCTGAAGTCTTGTGCTGTAAAAGGCACTCTGCTTTGCAAAGTTGAAGGAATAAACCACATCCTGAGCCGACAGAGCTGCGCCCGAAGAAAAGGTAAGCCCCTCTTTTATTTTAACCGTTATACTGTTACCGTCTCTCTGAGAGCTTTCTGCGATGAGAGGCAGAGCGGCGTAGCTTTCATCGGTGATAAAAAGAGAATCGTAAATAAGAGTGGTTATTTTTCTGTTGGCGGGGCTTTCGGTTATAAAGGGGTTAAGAGATTTTTCTTCATAATAGCCCAGAGTTATAAATCTTTCTTTGGGTGCTTGCGTTGTTTCAACCTCTGTGGTTTCGGTTACGTCGGGCTCATCCTTTTTACCCTTGGAACAACCGACGAGGGTAAAAATCAGACAGAGGACAAGCACCGCTGAAATATATTTTTTCATAAAACTATCAGTCCTTATTATGAAATGCGTACCGACTCAACTGCGGTGCATTTTCCGCTTTTTTCGTCAACGGTGAATATGCAGCCGTTGATTATACAGTCGCCTGATGCCGCATCAAAGCGAACAGGCATATTGGTCTTGAATTTTTCAATGATGAGCTCTTTTTTGACTCCGAGCACACTGTTTTCAACACCGCACATACCGATGTCGGTAATATATCCCGTGCCCTCGGGGAGAATTCTTTCATCGTTGGTGAGCACATGGGTATGAGTGCCGAAAACTGCAGAAACTCTGCCGTCAAGATAGTAGGCGAGGGCCTGCTTTTCCGAGGTTGCTTCTGCGTGAAAATCCACAAGAATAACAGGGGTTGAGCTTCCGATTTCCTTAAGGGCTCTGTCTGCGGCGAAAAAGGGGTTTTCAAGATTTTCCGTAAACATAGTGCCCATAAGGTTGATAACCGCAACACTGTATCTGCCCATATCAACAATCCTGAAGCCCCTGCCCGGGTTTGATTCGGGATAGTTGAAGGGCCTTATGATAAACTCACTTTCGTCGAGAAGGTCATATACCTCCTTGCGTCTGAAAACGTGGTTGCCTGTTGTGATAAAGTCTGCATCGTTTGTAAAAAGCTCCTGAGCGGAAAGGGGAGTGATGCCGTTACCTGCGGCGGAATTTTCACCGTTGACAATACAGAAGTCGATAGCCTTGAGCTTTTTGAAGGCGGGTAAATTTTTTCTAAGAAAGCGGCAGCCGATGTCACTGACAACGTCGCCGAGGACAAGTATGTTCATTTTATACCTCTTTCAGGCTTATTAGCCTTAATCGTTAAGATATTCGCTGATGTCAAAATCGTCATCGTTGGGGTAATAGTCCCATCCGTCGTAATAATTACCCTCTTTCTTCTCTTCGGGAAGGTCGGGAATTTCTCTGACAGCTTCAAGCTTTCTGCCCGACATCCACAAAAAGTGTGATGCGAGAAGCGTAACACCGCAGCCTGACGGGGTAAGCCACTCTGACGCGGAAGCCTCGGGAATGGCAAAGTTTGCAAGCAATGTGGAAATAACACCGCCGTGGGTCACGATAACAACGTTGTCACTTCCGCTTTTGATTATACCGTCAACGATTTTTGCAAAGGCGGTGCAGATTCTTGAGGTGAATTCCTCATTTGTTTCGCCAAAGGGGGGAGCAATGCCCTCTTCACCTCTTATCCATCTGTCAAACAGCGGCTGCTTTTCGTGAAGCTCGTCTGCGGTCTTTCCTTCAAATTCACCGAAATTATACTCGGTAAGTGCATCTATAACCACAGGCTCAAGATGAGGGTAAAGGATTTTTGCGGTTTCGGTGCACCTTTTAAGCGGTGAAGAAAAAACAAAATCTGCATGGGGATAAATATAGTTTTCCTTAAGCTCTGCCAGCTGGTCAATTCCCTGAGCGCAGAGCGGAGAGTCGGTATGACCTGCATAAACACCCTTGAGGTTATCCTCGGTGAGTGAATGTCTGATGAGATGAATTTTATAGGTTTTCATGTAAATTAACTCCGTAATAAATATATTATCTTTTATTATACAATAAACTTATCTAAATTTCAATAAAAAGAGAAATAGAATTGAAAAAAGAAATCGGGTGATGTATAATGGAGAGACTAGGGATTAGTAGTCAGTAGCCAGTAGTCAGTAGTCAGGGAACGCCCGATGGGCGTTTAATGGCGTAAGCCAATTTATGCCCTTCAATCAAAAATAAAGCCAAGGAGGAAAAGGCTATGCTCAATTTTATTATCGGTGAAAAGGGCAGCGGAAAAACTGCCGCCGCTCACAGAATAATAGGGGAATACGCGCAGAATGGTGAGCGTGTAATGCTCATTGTGCCCCGACAGTTCAGCTTTGAAAGCGACAAAAGCATACTTTCTCTTCTCGGTCCCCGCCTTGCAAGTGAAATAGAAGTCCTTTCCTTCAAAAGACTCTGTGATGAGGGTGTGCGCAGATACGGCACAATGAATAAGCCCGTAGCGACTGCGGGAGTTAAAAATATTCTTATGTCCCTTGCCGTTGAGGTTATGGGTGACAGTCTGAGTGCCTTTGGCAGACATAAAAACGATATCGCTCTGTCAAGAAAAATGCTTCAGAGTATAACAGAGCTTAAAAATACGGGAATTTCCTCGGAGGAATTGCTTTCCTGCTCGGAAAAAATCGACGACAGCATCCTTTCAGGCAAAATGAAGGAAACCGCAATGATTTATTCTGCCTATGACAGTCTTCTTTCGCAAAAATTCTTTGATGAAGCAGACCTTCTGACTTATATGGCGTCGGTGCTTTCCGTTACGGATTATTTCAGTGACAGAATAGTTGTTATAGACGGTTATTCAGATTTCAACTTCGGTGAACTTAAGATAATTGAGCAGATGCTGATTAAAGCAAAGCAGGTTTATATCACCCTTTGCATAAGGGATGAAAATGATATAAGTGACCTCAGCCCCTTCGCCGTTGTTTCGCGGACTATGAGAAGGCTCAGGCTTCTTGCGGGTAATAACGGAGTGAAAACGGGAGAAACTGCCGTAACCCACAGAAAAAAATCATCAAGAGAAGACCTTGATTATCTTGAAAAGAATATTTTCCTCCCGGGATGTAAACCCTTCGGCGGTAGGTGCGAAAGCATAACGGTAAGCGCCGCACCCAATCTTGTCGCCGAGTGTGATTCCGTCGCCAGAAAAATCAAGGCAATGCTCAGAAAAGAGGAGTATCGCTGCCGTGATATTGCCGTTGTTTTCAGAAGTGAGGATTATTACGAAAAGCAGATAAAGCTTTCGCTTATAAGATACGGGGTGCCTGTTTTTGAGGATAAGCGTCAGCCGGTGTGGAATCAGCCGCTTATAAGCCTCGTTTCCAATCTTCTTGAGCTTTCCTTCGGTGCGATGAGCTCGGATAATATTTTCAGATATCTCAAAACGGGGCTCACCGCTCTTGACGGTCAGGATATTGCCGAAACGGAAAATTATGTTTATGCCTGGGATATTGAATCGGACCGCTGGCTTAAGCCGTGGACAGATAATCCCGACGGCTTCGGTGTGGAGATGACACCCGAAAGAAAGGAAAAGCTTGCTTTCCTTAACAATATGCGCGAGCGGATTATTGAGCCGCTTATCCGTTTCAGGAACGATACGGAAAAAGCTTCGGGACGGGAAATTGCTGCCTGCATATATAAATTCCTCATCGATAACGGCACTGACAGGCAGCTTCAGAAATATGCACTGGAGCTTGAAGAAAATAAAATGACGGAGCTTGCTCTCGAGCAGGAGCAGGTCTGGGATTTTCTTATGGAGGCTCTGGGTGAGCTTGCAGATTCTGTAGGTGACAGAAAAATCACCATGAAAAAGTTCGGCGAGCTTTTCACTTTGTGCATTCAGAGTAAAACTCTCGGCAAGATTCCCGACGGGTTTGACGAGGTTACGGTCTGCCAAGCTCAGAGAATTCTGACAAAAAATATAAAGGTTGTTTTTGCCGTCGGTATGAATAATGATGTTTTTCCGCTGAGAAAGAGTGAAACGGGTATATTTTCCCACCGTGAAAAGGTGAAGATTGCCCTTAACGGAATAGAAAGCATTAACGACAACGATGATACGGTGCTTTTTGAGAGGTTTCTTGCATATAACACTCTCTGTGCGGCAACGGAAAAGCTTCACCTGAGCTATTGTCTGAGCGATGCAAAGGAAAAGAACCGCACAAAAAGCGAATATATTGAAGCGGTGCAGAATATTTTCACCGACCTTAAGGATGTTTATGTGTCTGATGAGGATATAAGTGAGCTGATTGAAAGTGAGCAATCGGCCTTTGAGCTTATGGCAAAAAACTGGAATACCGACTCGCCGCAGGCGGTATCCTTAAGAGAATACTTCAGAAGTAAGGAAGAATATAAAGGAAAAATCCAAAGCCTCGAAAGAGCCGTTGACAATAAAATCTATGCCTTTGAGGATAAGAAAAAGGCTCTTGATTTTTTTGGCAGAAATCTTTATTTTTCTGCCTCTCAGCTTGATGTTTACGGCAGATGTCCCTTTCAGTATTTCTGCAAATACGGCTTATATGCCAAGCCCCGCCTCAAGGTCAGCTTTGACGCGGCAAACACGGGTACGGCAATACATTTTGTTCTTGAAAAGCTGCTTGCAAAATACAAGGGCGGAGAATTTCTTGAGCTTTCACCCGAAGCTCTTGACATTGAAATAAGCAGTCTTCTCGGCGAATATATGGAATCCTCACTTTCGGGGGAAGAAAACAAAACAGCGAGATTCAGATATATCTATTACCGTATGCAGAAGATAGTATCCGATATTATGGCACGCCTTAAAGAGGAATTCAGCGAAAGTGACTTTGAGCCCTGCGATTTTGAGCTTGAAATTTCCCGTGAAGGTGACGTGAAGCCCTTTGCGGTAAAGCTCGACGAAGGAAAGGCAGAGTTTTTCGGTATAATTGACCGCGTTGATAAGTTTGACAACAACGGCAGAAGATATATCAGAGTTGTTGACTATAAAACCGGAACGAAGGATTTCAGGCTGAATGACGCCATCAACGGAATGAATATGCAGATGCTTCTTTATCTTGTGAGCATTTGGCGCAACGGTAAGGGCTTTTATGAGGATATCACGCCTGCGGGTGTGCTTTATTTCCCTGCAAGACTTGATACGGTTAAGACCGACAGAGAGCTGCCCTCAGACAGCAGAAAAAAGGAAAGATATACAAGCCTTAAAATGAAAGGGCTTCTGCTTGAAGACAGGGAATTGCTCGAGCATATGGATAAAAAATGTGAGGGCATTTTCCTTCCTGTTAAATACGATGCAAAAAAGAATGAGTTCAAGGGTAACCTCATCAGCTTACCCATGCTTGAAAAGCTTGCACGTCATATGGACGGTATTATAAAAAACATGGGTGATAATCTCCATAAGGGTTATATTCCCGCCTTCCCCGTGGCAGGAAGCGGAAACACAAATACCTGTCTGTACTGCGATTATTCCGATATTTGCATGACAGAAAAGCCGTATTACAGATATATTCACCCGGTAACACATGCAGGCTGCATAGATTATCTTAAGGAGGCGTATAAAGATGAAGAGACAGTGGACTGAACGTCAGCTTGATGCCATAAATGCAAGGCAGGGCTCCGTTCTTGTTTCTGCGGCTGCAGGCTCGGGAAAAACCGCTGTTCTTGTTCAGCGTGTCATTGAAAGGATAACCGACCCTGTTAATCCTACCGATGCCGACAGACTCCTTATCGTAACCTTCACCAAGCTTGCGGCGGGTGAAATGAGAGAAAGAATCGGAAAGGCAATATCTGAGCTTTTAAAAAATGACCCCGGCAACAGTCGCCTTATTAATCAGCAGACACTTCTTGCCAATGCAAAAATATGTACCATTGACTCCTTTTGCGCAAGTCTTGTCAAGGAAAACTTTGAGCTTCTTGATATAGCTCCCGATTTCAGAACTGCCGACGAAAGTGAGATGGCAGTTGTTAAAAAGCAAGCAATGGATATGACCCTTGAGCAGATGTATTCCGAAAACAGTGAGGGCTTTACAAGGCTTGTGGAGCTTCTTGTGACGGGAACGAGGGACAGTCAGCTTGAAGAAGCCGTTGACAGACTTTATGAAACCTCAAGGTCTTTTTCCTTTCCTTTCAGATGGCTTGACAGCCTTAAAGAGTTTTATTGCGTAGGCGGTGACGTAAAGGAAAGTGCATACGGAAAGGAAATCCTTTCTCAGGTGAAGCAGGCGACGGAGTATAATCTCGGTCTTTTCAGACGTGTGCTTATTGCATCAGAGGGCGATGAGCAGCTTGAAAAGGTTTTCGGTGACAGAGTCAGGGCTGATGTTGCCCAATGCGAATATATTATTGAGCGTATTGAAAAAGGCACCTGGAACGAAATAAGAAGTGCCGTTGACAGATATGAGGCTATGAGAAAGGGCAATGCGCCCAAAAATCCCACCGACGAGAGGCTGCTTAAATATCTGACCGATATGAGAAAAGAAGCGGCAGAAAATATGAAGGAATTGAAGGGCTCACTTTGCAGCAGCGGTGAGGACTTCTCTGCGGATATGGAGTTTTTTGCCGATGCCGTAGGAAATCTTATTGATACGGCTAAGCTTTTTTCGGAAAATTACGCTCAGCTTAAAAAGGAAAAAAAGCTTGCGGATTTTGCTGATATAATGCATATGGCTCTTTCGCTTCTCGTTAAAAGCAAGGGAGAGGGTTGGGAAAGAACTGAGCTTGCAGAGGAAATAAGCAAGTGCTACGACGAAATTCTCATAGACGAATATCAGGATACAAACGCGGCACAGACTATGCTTTTTACCTCCATTTCCCGCAACAATATGTTCAGGGTGGGAGATGTCAAGCAAAGCATTTATTCCTTCCGTCAGGCGATGCCCGAAATTTTTACCGAGCTTAAAGACAGCTTAGAGGTTTACAGCAGAGAAAAGGATAACTATCCCGCAAAAATTATCCTTGCCAATAATTTCAGAAGCCGTAAGGAAGTAACGGATATCATCAACTTTATTTTTGAGCAGCTCATGAGCAGAGAAAGCGGAGGCATTGACTACGGCGATGAAGAAAAGCTTATCCCTGCGGCAAAATATCCCGATAACGAAAAAGCGACGGCGGAGCTTCATCTGCTTGACCTTAAAGCTTTGAGCGAAAACAGCCCCGACGAGCGTCAGGCGAAATATATAGCTGACCTTATCAACCGTATGGTCAGTGAGGGCTACACCGTCAGAGAGGGTGATACTCAGCGCAAGGTGAGATACGGCGATTTTGCAGTGCTTATGCGTTCACTCAGCTCAGGCAGAGGCGTAACCTATGCAGATGTTTTCAGACGACAGGGCATTCCCTCCTTTACAGAGGTTACAGATTCCTTTCTGACCTCAAAGGAGATTGCTCTTGTGCTCAATATACTCAGAATAATTGACAATCCCCGTCAGGATATACCTCTGCTGAGTGTTATGATGTCACCGATTTTCGGCTTCACCGTTGATGAGGTGGCGGATATCAAAAAAAGAAACCGCAGAGAAAGTGTATATGCCTGTCTTATGCAGAGCAAGGCAGAGGGTGACAGAAAGACGGCGGAATTTCTTGAAAAAACAAATCTGTGGCGCTCGATGAGCATATGTCTTCCCGCAAGTGAGCTCATAAGCGGCATTTATGACGACACCGCACTGCTTTCGGTTTTTGATGCAGTTGATAAATCGGGAATGAAAAGCGCAAATCTTATGCTTTTGCTTGATTATGCCGACACCTATGAAAAGTCGGGATATTCGGGGCTTTCCGGGTTCATCCGCTTCATTGACCGCCTGAGCAGTCAGAAGCAGGACCTGACGGGTGCAGTCAGCTCGGTTCACAATGCCGATGTTGTCAGAATTATGACTGTGCATAAATCCAAGGGACTTGAATTCCCGGTGTGCATCCTTGCCAACTGTGCTTCGGCATTTAACAAGCAGGATGAGGTGCCCAATCTTATACTTAACAGAAAGTACGGAGTTGCAATAAGAAGACGAGATACCGAAACCTTTGAGCAATATCCCTCAGTGCCTCACAGAGCCGTAAGATATGCTATCCGTAAGGACAGTGTCAGTGAGGAAATGAGAGTTCTTTATGTTGCACTGACAAGAGCCGCCGAAAAGCTTATTATGGTTCACGGTGATAAAAATATGGAAAAAACCCTTGTAAGATGCGGACTTGATCTTATTGCTGAAAACAGAAGGGTTTCTCCCTACGCCGTCAATAACGGCAAAAGCTTCGGCCAGTGGATAATCACTGCTTTGTTAAGACACAAAAGCTCAGAAGAAATGCGTCGGGCAGCAGGACTTGACGAAAGCTATGTGCTGCCCTGTGAGTCACCGCTTGAGGTTTATATGAGCAAGGCGGAGGATGAAGAGCAGCAGACTGAAGATGCCGAACGGGACGGTTGCGGTTCTGATGAGGAATTTCTCAGGCTCATAAAAGAGAGAGCGGAATACAGATATAAATATGAGGCTCTTTCGGGAATTGAGATGAAGAGAACTGCATCGTCGGTTGATAAGGGCTTTGTGGATAAAGAGCATTTTGCCTCTTCTGTTCCCGCCTTTCTTTGTGAGGGCGGTCTGACCGCAGCCCAGAAGGGTACGGCCGTTCACCGCTTTGTTCAGTATGCGGATTATGCTCTTGCCAAGGAAAACCCGGAAAAGGAAATTGAGCGTCTTAAAGAGTCGGGGCTTCTCTCTGAGGCGGAAGCGGCGGCTATAAACCGCAAAAAGGTAAGCATGTTCCTTGAAAGCGATCTTATCGGGAGAATACTCTCGAGCCCAAAGGTGTTCAGAGAAAAGCGGTTTATTATCGAGGTGCCCATCAGCGAGATATATGACTCTGTTGAGCTCTTTGCAGATGAAAAGGTAATGATACAGGGTGCCTGTGACTGTGCTTTTGTTGAAAACGGAGAGCTTGTGGTTGTTGACTATAAGACCGACCGCATTGAAAATGAGGAAGAATTAACGGAAAAATATTCCTCACAGCTTCTGCTTTATAAAAAAGCACTGACTCTCTGTACGGGAATTCCCGTAGGTAAAACCCTGATTTATTCCTTCCATTTATCGAGGATAATTGAGGTTAAAGAAAAAAATTGAAAATAAAATCAATAATTTTCAAAAAAATGTTGATTTTTCATTTTCACTGTGATACAATACCTTGCGTTAATGTAAATAATAATGTCCGAAAGAGGTGACACATAATGAAAAACGGTATCCATCCCAACTACGAACAGACAGAAGTTAAGTGTGCTTGCGGCGCTGTTATCGCAACCGGTTCAACAAAGAAAGACATGCGTGTTGATATTTGCTCAAACTGCCACCCCTACTTCACAGGTAAGCAGAAGCTTGTAGACACAGGCGGACGTGTTGATAAGTTCAACAAGCGTATCAACCTTGCAAAGAACAAATAATTCACTTAATTGAAGAATTTAGACGGTGCAAATTTTTTGTTCCGTCTTATTTTCATTTCAAGGCGACTGAAGTCACCTTGTGTAAAGGGGGTAAGACCGTGGCAAGCTATAAAACAGTCAAATATGAGTCAAGCGATGAATTCATAACAAAAAAGTCCCGTTTTATCGGTTATGTAAAGCCTGTCAAAACCGTTGAGGAGGCAACGGCATTTATATCAGAAATAAAGTCAAAGCACTGGGATGCTACTCATAACGTATATGCATACAGCCTTAAGGAAGGTCAGATAAAACGCTTCAGTGACGACGGTGAGCCCTCGGGCACGGCGGGTATGCCGGCTCTCGATGTAATCATAAAGCAGGATGTTGTTGACTGCTGTGTTGTTGTCACAAGATACTTCGGCGGTATAATGCTTGGTGCGGGCGGCCTTGTCAGAGCCTATTCCCACGGGTCAAAGATTGCTCTTGATGCGGGTCAGGTCATAACCATGTCCCTTTGCAAAATAGTCAGCGTAAAAAGCGACTACAATTTTTACGGCAGACTTGTTCCTCTCATCTGTGAGGAGGGAGGAATAGTCGAAGACACCCTTTTCACCGATGCGGTGGAGGTTATTTTCAGAATTCCCGAAGAAAAGCTCCCGTTTTTTGAGGCACGGCTTATTGATGTGTCCTGCGGTAAGTTTTCAAGCACCGTAATCGACGAAAAATACTGTGAAATATAAATTTTTTTAAAAATAAAGAGGAAAAACAGAAAAATCCGCGTATATAGAATATATGGAAACAGAAAGGCGGCGGTAATGTGTCAGAAATCAGAGAAAGAACTCTTGAAAATGAAAGAAAAAATCTTTCAGAGTATGCGATGCTCTGCAGTAACACAAAAGGCAGACAGGCCTATGAGCCCGAATGCCCCGTAAGAACCGCGTATCAGCGTGACAGGGACCGTATTATTCATTGTGCAGCCTTCAGAAGACTTATGCACAAGACTCAGGTTTTTCTTTCTCCCGACAGTGAGCATTACAGAACAAGACTCACTCATACTTTTGAGGTTTCTCAGATAGCAAGAACCATTGCTGTCGGTCTCGGCCTTAATGAAGACCTTACAGAAGCCATTGCCCTCGGTCACGATCTTGGGCATACACCCTTCGGCCACGCGGGCGAGAGAGCACTCAATGAGGTTTTTCCTGACGGCTTCAAGCATTATCAGCAGAGCCTGAGAGTAGTTGATTCAATCGAAAATAAAGGCAAGGGACTTAATCTTACCTATGAGGTAAGAAACGGTATTGTCTGCCACACAAGAGGCGAAGAGGCAGTAACTCTTGAGGGCAGAATAGTCAAGCTTGCCGATAAAATAGCATATATAAACCACGATATAGACGATGCCCTCAGAGGCGGAGTCATCACTGAGGGCAATATACCCGTTGAGGCAAGAACAATCCTCGGTGAAACAAAAAGCAAAAGAATAGATACTCTTGTCACATCGGCAATCAGAAACACACATGATGCGGTGACTCTTGACCGGGATGTGCAGAGTGCCTTTGATATACTTCACGAGTTTATGTTTGACAGGGTTTATACCAACCCGGTGTGCAAGAGTGAAGAGGGGAAGGCTATGGCAATGATTCAGAGGCTTTACCGCTTTTTTGAAGAAAATCCCAACGAGCTTCCTAATGAATATATAGAGATTGCCTGGCGTGACGGAGTGCAGAGAGCGGCCTGTGACTATATTGCAGGCATGAGCGACTCTTATGCCCTTAAGGTTTACAGTGACTACTTTATACCCAGCGGCTGGAGTAAGTAACCGCCTGCGGCAGAATGCAAAATACAGAATTGCGTATGAAAGTGATAATCGGGTAAAACTTTTACCGCCAAATCAGGTTGCTTTATAATAGAACGAAAAAGCAGATCCGGCGGAAAGAGCTTTTCCGATAAATATATTTATCCCGCGATTGAGCATTGCGAATTGAGAATTGAGAATTGGAAGAAAGGAGACAAGATTATGGCTCAGCGTTTTTCAGATGAGTTTCTCACAGAGCTTCATATGCGTTGCGATATTGAGCAGACCATAGCATCCTATGTTCAGCTTAAGCGCAGAGGTAAAAACCTTGTGGGTCTTTGTCCCTTTCACAATGAAAAGACACCCTCGTTCACCGTTTATCCGGATAGTCAGAGCTATTACTGCTTCGGCTGCGGTGCCGGCGGTGAGGTTATCAATTTTATAAGACGTGCCGAGAATCTTGACTTTTACGAGGCGGTCAGATTTCTCTGCGACAGATATTCTCTCGTTATGCCTGCCGACGGTGTTGACGATTCCCTTGCCGTCAAGCGCAAGAGGATGTATGACATTAATAAGGAAGCGGCAAGATTTTTCAATTCCTGTCTTTTCACCGAAGAGGGCAAAGAAGGACTTGATTATTTTAAATCCAGAGGCTATAAAAAAAGCACAATCACAAAATTCGGCATGGGCTACGCACCGAATGGCGGAAAAGAATTACTTAAGCACTTAAGAGCTAAGGGCTATTCGTTTGAAGAGGCGTATGAGGCAAATCTTGCTAGAAAAAGTGAAAAATATGCGAATAGCTATTACGATGCCTTCCGCAACCGTGTTATGGTGCCCATAATTGATGCCCGCGGCAACGTTGTGGCTTTTGGCGGCAGAGTGCTTGACGACAGCAAGCCCAAGTATATAAATACCTCCGATACTCTTGTTTATAAAAAGAGCCTCGGTGTTTTCGGCCTAAATTTTGCAAAAAACACCAAGGATAAAAGGCTTATTCTTGTGGAAGGCTATATGGACGCCATATCACTTCATCAGGCAGGCTTTGATAATGCTATTGCCTGTCTCGGTACGGCGCTTACAAGTGAAATGGCCCATCTTCTTTCACGCTATGCTGATGAGATTATTCTTTCATACGACTCTGATGAGGCAGGGCAGAAGGCGACAAGAAGAGCCATTGAAATATTCAATTCAATCGGAATGAAAATCAGGGTAGTGCACCTGAGCGGCGGTAAGGACCCGGATGAAATTCTCAGAAAATACGGTCCCGAAAGATTTCAGAGTCTTATTGACGGCGCGGCAAACGACATTGAGTTTGCTCTTGTATCTTTAAGAGGTCAGTTTGACCTTCAGACAAGCGACGGTAAGCTGAAGTTTCTCGAAAGGGCGGCAGAGCTTCTTGCCGGGCTCGGAAGCAAAATACCTCAGGAAATTTATTCCTCCAGGCTTTCTGAGGAGCTGGGAGTCAGCAAGCAGTCCATTATGACGAGGATTGAGCAGCTTCAAAGACGCAAGCAGTCAGGCGAGAGAAAAAAATACTTTACGGGTATTCAGCAGCAGGCGGTTGCCGCTAATAATAAAGAAGCTCTGAGCTCCGGCAGTAATGTCAGAACAGTGAAGGCGGAGCAGATGCTCATAGCCGCACTTATGAAAAACCCCGAATTCTATGAAAGAATGGAAGAAGAGGTAACACCTGACGACTTCAGCTCTGACGAGCACAGGAAGCTTTTTGATGCAATAACCGACAAAATAAAGAGCAACCGCGGTCTTGAGCTGACCTTCTTTTCGCAGGAATTAACTGCACAGCAGATGAATCTGCTTGTTAGAATATGCAAGCAGAATGAAGGTCTTGTTTTCAGTCTTCAGGTGTGTGCCGACTGTGTCAGAACAATGCGGCAGGAAAAAAACAGAAAACAGCAGTCTCTTTCCTTTGACGATATGAGTGATGAGGAATTTGCGGCACTGTTTAAAAATAAAAAATAAATTCATTCACAATACAGAAAGGCAAGGAAGTAACTTTATGGAAAACCAGGAAAAAAACTCTTTACTCAAAGCTCTTATTGACAGAGGTATTTCTTCAGGCAGACTCAATTCAACCGAAATTGACGCAGTGCTTGTTGAGGCTGATGTTGATATGGAAGAAATGGAAAAGGTATATGCCAAGCTTGAAAGCTACGGTGTTGAAATCGTAGATGACCTTAGCGATGAAATTCTCGACTCCATTTCCGTTGATATCGATCTTCCGAAGGATTATGACGGAACTGTTGTTGCCGCCGATACAAAAAGCGTTATCGACGACCCGGTTAAGGTATATCTTAAGGATATAGGCAGAGTGCCCCTTCTTTCACCCGAGGAGGAAATCGACCTTGCTATCCGTATTGCAAATGACGATAAGGAAGCAAAGGAAATTCTTACTAAGGCTAACCTTCGTCTTGTTGTTTCAATCGCAAAAAGATATGTGGGCAGAGGTATGATGTTCCTCGATCTTATTCAGGAGGGTAACTTAGGTCTTATCAAGGCGGTTGACAAGTTCGACCACACAAAGGGCTTCAAGTTCTCAACCTATGCAACCTGGTGGATAAGACAGGCTATCACAAGAGCTATTGCCGATCAGGGAAGAACTATCCGTATTCCCGTTCATATGGTAGAAACAATAAACAAGGTCAAGAAGACAAGCAATATGCTTCTTCACCGTGACGGCAGAGATCCTTCACCCGAGGACATCGCAAAGGAGCTCGGTATGCCGACCGATAAGGTGCGTGACATTCTTCGTATTTCACAGGGGCCTGTATCTCTTGAAACACCCATCGGTGAAGAGGAAGACAGCCATCTTGGCGACTTCATTCCTGATGAGGATGCACTTTCACCTGCAGATGCAGCAGCAATGACCTTCCTTAAGACAAAGGTCAACGAGGTGCTTGAGACTCTCACCCCGAGAGAAGCAGAGGTGCTCCGTCTTCGTTTCGGTCTTCGTGACGGCACACCCCAGACTCTTGAAGAGGTTGGTAAGGCATTCAACGTTACAAGAGAGCGTATAAGACAGATTGAAGCAAAAGCTCTCAGAAAGCTTCGTCACCCCTCAAGAAGTAAGCATCTTAAGGATTTATAATCAAAAAGCAAATCAGAGGGCGGTTTTCCGTCCTCTTGTATTATTTTTTGCATTGTGTTATAATAATTTTGTTCTTGAAAAGGAGGGACAATGTTATGAAAAAATCAAAAATAATTATCGCAGTTGTTGCAGTGCTCCTCGTTGCTGCGATAGCCGCCGCTGTTGTTATTCCCAAGCTCATAGTGCCCGAGGGTATGGTAAAGGTCTGGCTTGTTGAGTCCTGCAGGGATAGAACCCGTAC
>JAZSQD010000036.1:0-4558 GCA_045537815.1 Acutalibacteraceae bacterium
GTGTATTTGGCGGTTAGGGTTGTTGTACCCTTCCGTCACTTCGTGACATTTCCCCTATCAGGGGAATCTCGTCGACCGCTACAATCTACTACTTAAATGCTACACAAAACTTACCTCTGCGGAAAGGAACATAAACCGATACGCCTCCGCCGCCCCGCGACCGCACCTATTCCCTATTCCCTATTCCCTATTCCCTAACCCCTCCTCTTTACAAACATAAAAACTTATGCTAATATAAATATGACTAAGCATTTTTACGGCAAAAATGCCGAAGCTATAAATTAAACGACGAAGCCGAGAAAAACGAGGAATGTTTTATGAATAAAAAGAACAGATATCTGAAAGAGAAGCTGATTCTCTATCTTTCAAAGTTTTTTATTTTGCTCACCTTTTCGGGAACACTCTATTATGTGTGGACAGAGTTTTATAACCCGGCGATTCCCAAGCCCTTCCACAGATACGGTAACTATCTGCTTTTTGTGGTATTTGTTGCCGTTTATTACGCCTTTGTCAAGGTTTACGGTGGCTTTATGGTGGGCACTGCTCAGGTGCACGACCTGATATTCTCTCAGATAATTGCCATAGGCTTCCAGCAGGTTGTTTTATATGTTATATTCTCTCTTCTGAGCTACCGCCTTGTTGAGCCTACGCCCTTCTTTATAATGTTTGTGCTTTTTTCTGCCTTTGCGGCGCTGTGGTGTCTGGTGGTGGATGCACTTTATTTCCGTTTGCACGCACCGAAAAAAACCGTTGTTGTTTTTGAAAACGTGGATTCATATCTTTCTCTCAAGGGTATCAGAAGCATCGATAAGCGCTTCACCGTGGTGCGCACCTTCAACTCAGATAAGACCTCTCTTGCCGAGCTTTTTGATCAGATTAAAACCGTTGAGGCGGTTTTCCTTTGCGGTGTGCCCTCAGATTACCGTAATGAGGTTGTAAAATACTGTATTGCACACAACAAGGTGGCATATGTCAAGCCTAAAATTTCAGATACAATTATCCGCGGCGGCAAAACCATTCAGCTTATGAATGTGCCCGTTTACCGCTGTAAGAGAAGTGATACAAGCCTCATTTATCAGCTGCTCAAGAGATTTTTTGATATCGTGCTTTCACTTATTGCCATTATCCTTTCCTCACCCTTTATGCTCGTGACCGCTCTTGCCATAAAGCTTTATGACAGAGGCCCCGTGTTTTATAAGCAGGTCAGGCTCACCACCAACGGCAAGCACTTTAAGATTATAAAATTCAGGAGTATGATTCAGAACGCTGAAAAGGACGGTGTTGCCCGTCTTGCGGGGGATAGTGACGACCGTATCACCCCCGTGGGCAAAATTATCCGTAAGCTCAGACTCGACGAGCTTCCTCAGCTTTTCAATATTCTCAAGGGCGATATGTCCTTTGTGGGTCCGAGACCCGAAAGGCCCGAGATTGCCGCCGAGTATGAAAGGGATATGCCCGAATTTGCTTTGCGCCTTCAGGTTAAGGCAGGTCTTACGGGCTATGCTCAGGTTTACGGCAAATACAATACTCCGCCCTATGACAAGGTGCAGATGGACCTTATGTATATCGCAAATCAGAATATACTAGAAGATATCAAGCTTATGCTTATGACCTTCAAGATTCTTTTTGTTCCCTCAAGCACCGAGGGAATAAAGGAAAATCAGAAAACCGCCAAGAGAGAAAAGGAAAAATAATTGTTTCGGAGGCAAAAATATGTATCAGCCTTACGGTTATCCCTATTATTCCTATGATGACAGCTTTTATCAGAAGTATCAGCAGGAGCTTTTGCAGAAAAATGAAGACAGGAAAAACATCAGACGCCTTGCAAATTGCGTCGGCGGAGCGGTAATAGCATATCTCCTTTTTCAGAATGCTCTTTCGCTGCTTATACCCGCCCTCGGCTTATACGACGTTTATTTAAATAACAGCTATTTTCAGACGGGACTGAATACTATTCTCGTTGTTATTACAATTCTGCCCTCGTTTATGTTTTTCGGCAAAAAAATGCAGAAAATCAGCGGAGAGAAAAACCCTGTGCCTCTTAACCGTCCCCGAGGCTTTATAAATACCGTGCTGGCCTTTTTTGCAGGTATGGGTATATGTATGGTGGCAAACTATGCGACGGGAATTATAGCCGTGATTACGTCTTCCTTCGGATATACACCCACCACACCCGACATAGCTATGCCCGAGGGTGTTTTAGGCTTTTGCCTGAGCTTTGCTCAGATAGTTCTTGCCGCCGCAACGGTTGAGGAGCTTTCACTGAGAGGCTACACAATGGGTAATCTCAGAAAATACGGAGATATGTTTGCCATTATTTCTTCTTCGATTGTTTTTGCTCTTATCCACGGCAACCTTGTCCAGATACCCTTTGCTCTTATTGCGGGCCTTGGTATAGGCTATCTTACGGTTAAAACAAAATCTCTGTGGACGGGTGTTCTTATTCACGCGGGCAATAACTTTTTCTCGGTGGCAGCCACCTATGCGCAGATGTATGCAGATGAGGGAATCTTTAACACGGTTTACACCTTCCTGTTTTTATTCATAGCGGTTTTCGGCATGGCCTGCTTTGCGCTTTTTGTCAAGCGTAACAGAGAATATCCGCTTATCAGCTCTCTCTCTCCCCTTAAAACGAAGGAGAAGGTTGCAGCGTTTGTAACCTCACCTGCCATAATAGTTGTTACGGTTATCATGCTTCTTACATCACTCGTATATCTTATACCTGTCGGGGAATAACATATGAACAGAGAATTTATGCTTTGCGCCATAGACGAGGCAGAAAAGGCTTCCCGAAGGGGTGAGGTGCCCGTGGGTGCGGTTATAGTCAGAGACAATAAAATAATTGCAACGGGTCGCAACAGAAGAGAAGAGACAAGTAATGCACTGTCTCACGCCGAAACGGAAGCGATTTATGAGGCCTGCAGAGTGCTCGGCACATGGAGGCTTGACGGCTGCACGATGTATGTTACCCTTGAGCCTTGCCCGATGTGTGCCGGTGCAATTCTCAACTCAAGAATCAGTGAGGTTTACTTCGGTGCCTATGACAGTAAATACGGCTGCTTCGGCTCGGCGATGAAGCTACACGAGGCTGAAGGCTTTTCTTCGCCGCGTATTGTAGGCGGCTACATGCTTGAGCGGTGCGAAGCCGTTCTTAGAGACTTTTTTGAGGGACTGAGAAAATAACAGGAAAAAAAGTAAAAAAATTTCAAAAAAGGTATTGACAAAAAGAGATATCTGTAATATACTATGCAAGCGTTGTGAAACGCCCTATATGTGGCGGTATAGCTCAGTTGGCTAGAGCATTCGGTTCATACCCGGAGTGTCGTAGGTTCGAGTCCCACTGCCGCTACCAATTTGATAAGATAAAGAGTGCGTGATAACGTGTCCGCCTCTTTCATATATAAGGCCCGGTGGTCAAGCGGTTAAGACACCGCCCTTTCACGGCGGTAACACGGGTTCGAGTCCCGTCCGGGTCACCAACAAAGAAACCTGATTTGTCTATCAGACAAATCAGGTTTCTTTGCGTGATGCGTTCCTTCGGAACGTGATGCGCACTGCATGCGTGATGTAGGCTTCGCCCGTGATGCACGCCTTCGGCGCGTGGGTGGAACGCATCGCATCACCTATCACAGTGCAGCTGCATCACTTATCACTTATTTGCAAATAAGTATACATTGTGATATATTACAAAAAGCGAGGTGTATATTATGTCAGATTCAAAACTTAAAAATCTTTCTATGGAATTCTCTGTGGATATTATAAATCTTGTTAAGCATTTGAAATCTAACCACGAATCTATCATCTCCAACCAAATCGGTAGAAGCGGCACAAGTATCGGTGCCAATATTCACGAAGCGCAGTATGCACAAGGAAAAAAAGATTTTATTTCCAAACTTGAAATCGCTTTGAAGGAAGCGAGCGAAACGGGTTATTGGCTTGAACTCTTGTACAGAACGAAATATATTGATGAACAAACCTTCAAAGCTCTTTCATCCAAATGCACTTCCCTAAGAGCAATGCTGATCGCTCCCTGCAGAACCGCAAAGGAGAACTCATAATGAGAGATAGTAATCTGTGGCTTCAAGCCAAAAGTATTCATATTCAGACATCTGCGGATATAGTGCCGGGTTTTAATATTGGTTTTGACAACAAAATTCCCGAGGAAACAAAAAATGAATTGCGTAAATTTGTGAAATGGGTTGAAGATAATTTCAATATACCCATTACATTATGGGTGGATTTCGAATACAAACATTATCTTCTCAGAAACGATGGGAAAAGGGTCGGTTATCTGTTTTATTGGGCTGATTTTCCAACTTATCCTGTATTCTCGAACAAAGAGGATATTCCGGAAATCAGATTACCTGTTCGAACCGAATACAGTACAATGGACGAAATCCTTGGTTCATTCATTGAAGCCATTTCAGACTATTTCGCATGGATTTGCAATGAGATCAGTGATGGCTATGAAGTTGATGTGAAGGATGTGGAAGAAGTGCTGCAAGCATATTGGGATACCAATGAGTGAACACACTACTTTTACTTACTCTTACCTCAA
>JAZSQD010000006.1:0-25688 GCA_045537815.1 Acutalibacteraceae bacterium
TCAACAGGTGCTGCTAAGGCTATCGGTCTTGTAATTCCCGAGCTCAACGGCAAGCTTATCGGCTCAGCTCAGAGAGTTCCCACCCCCACAGGCTCAACAACAATCCTTGTTGCAGTTGTTAAGGGTGACGACGTTACCAAGGAAGGTATCAATGCTGCTATGAAGGCTGCTTCTTCAGAATCCTTCGGCTACACAGAAGAAGAACTTGTTTCATCAGATATCGTTGGTATCAGATACGGCTCACTCTTCGATGCTACTCAGACAATGGTAACAAAGATCGAAGACGGTCTCTATCAGGTTCAGGTTGTTGCATGGTACGACAACGAAAACTCATACACAAGCCAGATGGTTCGTACAATCAAGTACTTCGCAGAGCTTGCATAAGTTAAATTGACTGATACAGAAGCAGGGGGTCCATACGGACACCCGGCAGTTTTATTCGCCTTGCGGCGAGTTTTATTGCTGCACAGTGATATTATGCTTCGCACACTGTTATTGACCTACGGTCAGTTGCTCACGGCAAAAGCTTACACTTTTTGTGCGGACATTTTTATTTTTACAAAAAATCTTCTCCTCGACAAAATTCCCTATATTTCATATACCACTCATTGTATTATAAAGTCGAAACAACCACAAGTGATAGTTGTTTTGTAAAAATAAACTGTAAAGGAGCACTAAAAGATGAAATTAAAGAAAAAACTTGTTTTACTGTCATTGCAAATGATTTTGTCGGGCTTTATCGCAGATTATGTCAGCTCTCTTCTGCTTCGCCTTGCTTTTTTAGAGAAAGGTACACCCTACCGTACCGCGTTTTTACTCGACCGTATTCTCTGCAAAGCAAGGCTGTCCTTCAACAATGCCGAAAAAGCATACCAAATCCTTCTTTATTATCACACTGACGGCGCTTTGCTCACAGAGCAGCAATAAAAACTGCGGCACACTTCACAAAGAGGTGTGCCGCAAAAATTTTGCATCTGATTAATAGTTTTCCTTACGTACTTCAAAGTAGCTCTGAGGATGAGCGCAGACGGGGCAGATTTCGGGAGCCTTCTTGCCCATTACGAGATGACCGCAGTTACGGCACTCCCACATTGTTTCCTCGCTCTTTTCAAATACCTTCTGCATTTCAACATTTGAAAGAAGCGCACGGTATCTTTCCTCGTGAGTCTTTTCTATATCTGCTACCATTCTGAACTTGGCTGCAAGCTCTGTAAAGCCCTCTTCCTCGGCTTCCTTAGCAAAGCGGTCATACATATCTGTCCACTCATAATTTTCACCTGCGGCAGCTGCTGCAAGGTTTTCCGCGGTGTTGCCGAGCTCACCGAGAGCCTTGAACCAAAGCTTTGCGTGTTCCTTTTCGTTGTTTGCGGTTTCCTCAAAAATAGCGGCAATCTGCTGATAGCCTTCTTTTTTGGCTACAGAAGCAAAATAGGTGTATTTGTTTCTTGCCTGAGATTCACCGGCAAATGCTTCCATAAGATTTTTTTCGGTTTTGGATCCTCTGAGTTCCATAATATTTCCTCCGTGTGACATAAATTTTCTTCGGTTTATAACCAAATAAACTCTAACATTATTTTGTCTTTTTGTCAATCGCATTATACCAACCCGACCAAAAGGTTGACAAAAATTTTTTTATGATTATCATTTATTTAAGATAAATTTTAACAACAAAGTGTTTTATAATTAAAGAAAAGGAGGGATATCATGGAATTTATAACTGCAATTTCACGCTTCCTACTGCCTGCAGTCACCGTTATAATCCTCACAAAATGCTTACTTTCCCTTCTTCTCGGTCACCCGAAGGAAAAAATATATGCCTTTGTGACAAACCTTGCCACAGGCGAAAAGCACCCGCTCAACATGTGGGAAACCTCTATAGGCAGAAGCACCACAAGTGACATCGTCATTCCGGTTATGTCCGTTTCCCGCTCTCACGCGGTTATTTCAAGAAGAATCAACGGCTGGTATATTTATGACCTTGAGTCAACCCTCGGCACCTTTGTCAACGGCACAAAAATTGAAGGCAAGGCAACTTTACAAAGCGGAGACATCTTTTCTCTTCACGACGCCGAGTTCCGATTTGAAATTTTTGATGACCCTGTGCAAAAGGTCGGTAAGCACAAAAAGAAAAAATCCCAACAGTCCCCTCTGCCCGCACCGACGGCTCAGCCTCAGATTCCTCAGGTCACTCCCCGCCTTATAAACCCGCGCACGGGAGAAGCCTATATTCTGGTGGGCAACTGCGTTTCTGTCGGCTCTGCGCCGAGAAGCGATATACGCCTTTACGGTATGGGTATCTCGAGAAGCCATTCAATGCTCGTTCTTTACGAGGACGGCTGGGCAATCAATGACAGCGGCTCAACCAACGGCACATATCTCAACAGCGGAAGAGTGACCTCGCCCCAGCTTCTTTTTGACGGTGACATACTCACCTTCGGCAGTGAAAAGCTGATTTTTAAAACAAGACAGAGATAGTTTTATTTAACCTTTTGAGAAAGGAGCTGATACCGTGAAAAGCAAAGCCTCTTACAGAGAAAAGCTGAGAAGCCGATACAGTTATGTTGATAAAAGCTTCATACTGTTTATCCTTACTCTTTTTCAGGCAGTTTCGTTTATTCCCGTCGCCTTCGGCAATAAGGAAGAAATCCTTCAGGTAAGTCTGCTTGTTGCAGGCTATATCATATTTGAGTGGTTTTACGTTCTTTTTATGAGTCTTGCGATGAAAAAGGTTAATTTTGAGCTTGAGCTTATCGCATTTTTTCTCAGCGGAATAGGTGTCTGTCTCATCGGCAGCAAGCACGGCTTTAATGACATGGCAAAGCAGCTTATATGTATCATAGCAGGCGTTATTGCCTATGATATTCTGCTTTGGTTTCTCAAGGACGTCAGAAGAACAATGGCAGTCAGAAATTATATCGGTGTTCTTTCCGTTCTTTTCTTTGCGGCATGCTTCCTTTATATAAGATTCATCTCAAAAACCTATGTCAACGGCGCGTGGAACTGGATTTATATAGGTGGAATCTCTCTTCAGCCCTCGGAATTTGTGAAAATCGCCTTTATTTTTGTCGGCGGTGCAACCCTTGACAAGCTTCTGACGGCAAAAAATATTATTCTTTATATCCTGTTCTCAGTTTCCTGCATAGGAATCCTCTTTCTTATGAAGGATTTCGGCACTGCACTTATTTACTTCTTTACTTTTATTGTAATCGCATATATGCGCTCAGGCGACCTTCGTTCAATTCTTTATATCTGTGTCGGCGCTCTTCTCGGCGCAGTGCTTATCATTATATTCCTGCCCCACGTGCTTTCACGCTTTGAAACCTACCGCCACATCTGGGAGGACCCCAACAATCGCGGCTATCAGCAGGCAAGAGTTCTCATTTACGCCGTCAGCGGCGGTATTCAGGGTCTGGGCATAGGCAACGGTCAGCTCCGTTACGTTTACGCCTCCACCTCCGACCTTGTTTTCGGTATGATATGTGAGGAGCTGGGTATTCTCATAGCCTTCGCCATTGTTATCGCCTTTGCATTTATAGCAGTTTATGCTATCAGATGCTCAAGGAGTGCGCCCTCAACCTTTTATTCGATAGCGGCCTGTGCCGCGGCGGCAATGCTTCTTTTCCAGACCTGCCTTAACATTTTCGGCATAACGGATATTCTGCCCCTCACAGGTGTCACCCTACCCTTTATAAGCAAGGGCGGTTCAAGCGTAATAGCCTGTTGGGCTTTGTTTGCCTTTATTAAGGCGGCTGATATCAGAGCCTATCCAAAGCTTTACAAAACCTGAAAGGAGGACCTATGAGAAACACAACAAAAAGAACCTATATTATTTATATTCTCGTTGCCGTCTTCTTCCTGCTTTTAGGCTATATGCTTTACGGGTTTATTGTGAGCGGCGATGAATGGGTTACCCACAAGGCAAACGAGCATATATATGAAAAAGGCAGACTCACCGTTGCAGGTACCGTTTATGACCGCAAGGGCGCAGTTCTGGCAGAAACAAGAGACGGAGAAAGAGTCTATAATGAAAGCAGCTCGGTGAGAAAAGCAACCCTCCATGTTATCGGCGACACCTCAGGCTATATTGCAACGGGAATTCAGACCCTTTATCACGCCAACCTTCTCGGCTATAATCTTATTCAGGGTATTTACCCCATTACAAGCGGAAACGGTGAAAGTGATATAGTTCTCACTCTCGATTCAACCGTGTGTAAAACCGCCTATGAGGCTATGAACGGCAAAAAAGGCACTGTAATCGTATATAACTATAAAACAGGTCAGGTGGTGTGTATGGTTTCCGCGCCCACATATGACCCTCAGAATAAGCCCTCAGCCGACGAGCTGAATTCCGACAAATACGACGGTGTTTATCTCAACCGTGCACTGTCAGGTGTTTTTACCCCGGGCTCAACCTTCAAGACCGTCACGGCAATAGCGGCTATAGAAAATATACCCGATGTGCAGACACGGACCTTCACCTGCAAGGGTAAATATGAAACCCAAAGCGGTGCAGTTATCTGCAACGGCACTCACGGCAAGGTAACACTTGAAAAGGGCTTCAATGTTTCCTGTAACTGCGTTTTTGCCGAGCTTGCCATAGAGCTCGGGCCTGAAATTATGACACAGACCGTAAGAAAGCTGGGGCTCACCACCCCTGTCACACTCAGCAGGGCAACCACAGTCAGAAGCACCTTTGATGTGAGAAAGACTGCCGATGTTGATATGGGCTGGGCAGGAATAGGACAGTACACCACTCTTGTCAATCCCACTCAGATGCTTCTTCTTATGGGAGCTGTAGCCAATAACGGCACTGCGGTCAACCCCTATCTTGTAGAAAGCTCATCTGAAATTATTAGCACTAACGGTCAGCAGAATACAGCGGTAAAGCTTTCGCCCGAAACGGCACAGACCCTTGCAAGGCTTATGCGCTCAAACGTTGTCAACCATTATTCAGACAGAAAATTCCCCGACCTTCAGATGTGCGGCAAGACAGGCACCGCTGAGGTTATGAATGAAAAAAGCCACGCCTGGTTCACCGGCTTTTCACAAAGAGCGGACTTCCCCTATGCGGTTGTTGTCTGCCTTGAAAACGGCGGTGCAGGCTATAACGATGCCATTCCCGTTGCCAATAAAACTCTTCAGTCGCTTCTCACCTGTGACGGTCTTTAAGGTGACGGCAGCGAGGCTGACAGCCTTAAATATCCGCTTTACAAAAGAAGCTTAATATGTTAAAATCTAAAAAAATCAACGGCAAAGAAAGGAACATTTCCAATGAGCGTTACAAAAACACTTTTTGACACTATGCCCGACGGCAGAGAGGTACATCTTTTCACTATTGAAAACAACAACGGTATTTCTGCAGGCATCATTACCAGGGGTGCTACCCTTCAGTCCTTCAACTGCCCCGACAAAGACGGAAATATGGGCGATATCATAATGGGCTTTGATAAAATAGAGGACCATATAAAATCAGGCACCTACACCGGCAATATCATCGGTCAGTATGCCAACAGAATCTGCGGCGGCAAATTCACCGTAGCAGGCAAGGAATATCAGGTTACACAGAACGAAAAGGGTAAAACCTGTCTTCACGGCGGCGGCGAATTCAACAATGCAATATGGAAGGCTGTCATTATCGACGATGATGCAGTTGAGTTTTCATACACCTCCCCCGACGGTACAGAGGGCTTCCCCGGAAACCTCGATGTAACCGTTACCTATGTTCTCACCGACCGCAACGAGCTCGAAATCCACTACAAGGCAGTTACAGACACCGAGACCGTTATCAATATGACAAACCACGCATACTTCAACCTCGGCACGGTGGCAGGCGGAGATGTTCTCGACCACGAGCTTCAGCTTTTCTGTGACTACTACACACCCACAGACTGCGACAGCATCCCCACAGGTGAGCTCAGAGCAGTCAAGGGCACCGCATTCGATTTCACAGAGCCTAAAAAAATCGGCAGAGATATCGGTGCAGACGACGAACAGCTTATTATGTGCCGCGGCTATGACCACAACTTCTGCGTAAACGGTGAAATCGGCAAGCTCCGTCCCGTTGCAAAGGTGACTGATACAAAGAGCGGAAGAAAGCTTGAGGTTATGAGTGACCTTCCCGGTGTTCAGCTTTATACAGGCAACTTCATTGACGGAACGGAAACAGGCAAGGGCGGAGTCATCCTCAATAAGCATCACGGCTTCTGCCTCGAAACCCAGTATTACCCCGATACACCCAATCACCCCGAGTTTCCTCAGTGCACCTTCAAAAAAGGCGAAGCCTTCAAGAGCCTCACAATATTCAAGGTATAAATCAACTAAACTGTCAGCCGGACGGCACCTCTCAGGTGTTATCCGGGCTGACGTTTTTTATTTAGCTTACTTTCTGATTTCTTGACATCCTTTCCTGTCAAGTATATACTTGAAGCAAACAAAACATTAAAGGAGCCGTTCTATGAAACAGTTTGATATTACGGGTATGTCCTGTGCAGCATGCAGTGCGAGAATAGAAAAGGTTGTCTCTTCCCTTGAGGGCGTTGAAAGCTGCGCCGTTTCCCTGCTTACAAATTCAATGACCGTTGAGGGTGAAGCAAAGCAAGAGGATATTATTGCCGCCGTTACAAAGGCAGGCTTCGGCGCATCGGTAAAGGGAAACCAAAAGACAGAAAGGGCTGTTGAGGAGGATATATTCAAGGACAGAGAAACTCCCCTTCTCAAAAAAAGACTTTTTCTTTCCCTCGGTTTTCTTGCCCTGCTTATGTATATTTCGATGGGGCATACAATGCTCTCTCTGCCCCTGCCCGTATTTATTGCCGAAAGTCCCCTTTTTATCGGCATTCTTCAGTTCCTTCTTTCTCTTACGGTAATTATTATCAACATAAAGTTTTTCACAAGCGGTATCCGTGCCGTTTTAAACAAGGCACCCAACATGGATACTCTTGTTGCAATGGGCTCAGGCGTTTCATTTTTATGGAGTGTGTATGAGCTTTATCTGACAGGCTGTTATCAGTTTACCGGCGATATAGCTCTTGCCGCTCACACGGTTCATTCCTACTATTTTGAGTCAGCGGCAATGATTCTCACCCTTATAACCCTGGGCAAGCTTCTCGAGGCAAAAAGCAAGGGAAAAACCACCGATGCAATAAAGGCGCTTATGAAGCTGAAGCCCAAAACCGCCACTCTCATCCGCGACGGAAAGGAAATCACCGTCGATGCTTCCGAAGTAAGGGAGGGGGACATTTTTGCAGTCCGACCCGGCGAAAGCATCCCCGTTGACGGAATCGTTGAGGACGGTGAAAGTGCCGTTGACGAATCGCATCTTACAGGTGAAAGCATACCCGTTGACAAAAGCAAGGGCAACAGGGTTTCTGCCGCAACGGTCAATCAATCAGGCTATCTCAGGTGCCGTGCCGTTGCTGTCGGAGAAAACACGTCTCTTTCACAGATTATAAAGCTCGTAACCGAGGCAACCGCCACAAAAGCCCCCGCAGCAAAAGTTGCAGACAAGGTATCGGGTATTTTTGTGCCCACTGTTATCCTTATCGCACTCGTCACCCTTATTGTCTGGCTTATATCGGGCGAAAGCCTTGCTTATGCCCTTGAAAGAGGTATTTCCGTTCTTGTTATAAGCTGTCCCTGTGCCCTCGGTCTTGCCACACCCGTTGCCATAACCGTGGCGAGCGGCAACGCCGCATCAAAGGGAATACTTTTTAAAACCGCCTCTGCCCTCGAGGCAGCAGGCAAAACCGATACGGTTGTGCTTGACAAAACAGGCACCGTAACAACGGGAAAGCCTGAGGTTACCGATATTATCCCCGAAAATTGCACTCAGGAAGAGCTTTTACACCTCGCCGTGACTGTCGAAAGCAGAAGCGAGCATCCCTTAGGGAAGGCAATAGTGAGCTACGCTCAGAGTGCCGTTTTACAAGAGGATGTTACAGGCTTTAATGCGATTGCGGGCAAGGGCATTGAAGCAACCGTCGGAAAGAGTGTCCTCAGAGGCGGTAAGGCGGATTATATAAACAGCTATGCCTCTATAAGCGAAAAGCTTCTCACACAGGCAGGAGAGCTTTCCTCTCAGGGCAAAACACCCTTATTTTTCTCACAAGACAGCGAATTCAAGGGCATAATCGCCGTTGCCGACACAGTCAAGGATGACAGTGCAGATGCCGTCGCCGAGCTTAAGAATATGGGCATAAAGGTTATAATGCTCACAGGCGATAACGAAAACACTGCCAAGGAAATAGCAAGACAGACAGGCATCGACAGTGTTATTGCCAATGTTTTGCCCGACGAAAAGCACAAGGTTATCACTGAACTGCAAAAGAACGGCACGGTGGCAATGGTCGGTGACGGAATCAATGACGCACCTGCCCTCACCGCCGCAGACACAGGCATCGCCGTGGCCTCTGGAACAGATATAGCTATGGACTCGGCAGATGTAGTGCTTATGAAAAACAGCCTCACAGATGTTCCGAGGCTTATAAGCTTAAGCAGACGGACACTCAGAAACATCCGTCAGAATCTTTTCTGGGCATTCTCTTACAACGTTCTCGGCATACCACTCGCCGCAGGTCTCTTCATTCCCCTTTTCGGTTGGGAATTAAACCCGATGTTCGGTGCGGCGGCAATGAGCCTTTCCTCCTTCTGCGTTGTGACAAACGCTCTGAGACTTTCAAGAAAATAAAAATGAAGCTGTAAAAAAACAAAATGAAATTAATTATCAAAACCGTTGTAAAAGCATAAGATAAAGCTTTACAACGGTTTTTTTTAGCAGATTTTATAAGAAAAATTCCTGACTACCGGCTACTAATCCCTCGGCCCCTGTCCCTACATATCATAGGGGTATTTGTCGGTCAGGTTTGCGGACACGGCACGCCGTATCCCTACGATTGAAAGGAATGAATTGGCTACGCCATGAATTGACCTTGTCATGAATTGCCTATGGCATGAATTGGCTTACGCCATTAAACGCCCATCGGGCGTTCCTCTGACTACTGACTACCGGCTACTGACTACTTAAAAGGGGCTGTATTTTTTTACAGCCCCTTTTTTACTGATTTCTGATTTTTTCAAGCTCCGCGGTGATAGCCGCTATGCTTTCCTCTGAAAGCACGTGCTCTATTCTGCAGGCATCCTCCGAGGCTGTTTCCTCAGGCACACCGAGAGCCTTGAGAAATTCGGTAAGCATTGTGTGTCTTTTATAAAGCTTACCTGCTATTTCCATTCCCGGGGGCAAAAGAATAATATTCCCGTCACCCATAACGTCGATATAACCGTTTTCTCTGAGATTTTTCATCGCTACGCTTACGCTGGGCTTTGAATACCCCAGCTCGTTGGCTATATCAACAGAACGGCAGAAGCCGTTACGGTTATTTATGATAAGTATTGTTTCAAGATAGTTTTCTGCCGATTCCTGAATCTTCATTTCCGTTTCCTCTGATAATTTCTCATTTGTGTTATTATACCACAGCTTATCCTGACTTTCAAGTACAGATAGAATGTGCAAGGCTGCAAACTCTGACTTTTTTCGCAAAGCAGCAATAATATAATCACCCTATAATGTAAGAAAGGGTGGTTTTATGTCTGAAACCGAGCTTCACAAATCCCGTCGGAGCATCCGTCAGCTTTTTCCCGAAAAGAAGGCCTCGCAGAATTACGGCTTATATCTCAGGCTTATCGGTGCCTTTGTTGCATCCTTTTTGTTTTCCTCATCTGAAATCCCGTCGGATTTTTCCCCCTTCGGAATATGCTTTTGCATTGCAGTGCCCTTCGAGTTTCATTTTGCGGCTCTCACGGGCAGTCTTGCCGGATATTGGCTGAGCCTCCCATTTCCTCAGAGCCTTCGGTATTGCAGTGCGCTTATTTTGAGCAGTGTTCTTCTTTTCACATTGCAAAAGCAAGCCCCTAAGCTGAAAAAACCGCATATCATATCTTCGGTCAGTACGGTATCTCTTTGCCTGTGTTCCTCGGTTTACCTTTTCCTTTCAGAAAGCAGTCTGCTGCAGCTGATTTTTCTCGCGGCTGAGACCGCAGTGAGCTACATATTCACCTTTATGCTCATCAATGTCTTTTTATTGCCCTCACCAATCCGTCACGACTCCTTAATAAACAAAGACAATCTTTATCTTGTCACATCCGTCTGCGTTTTTCTTTTATGCGGCTGCGGGCTCACCCTCAAAGGCTTTTCACCCGTGAGGATTTTCTGTTTTACGGCGATACTTTTTCTTTCTTACTTCAAGGGCATAACCGCAGGAAGTATATCGGGAATATGTATCGGTGCAACTCTTTCGGTTTTACCCGGATACAGCCGTATTTTTCCCATGATGGCTGTGGGCGGTTTTGCGGCAGGTGCTTTTTCAGGCTACGGTCAGGCTTTAAGTGCGGTTGTCTTTTTTGTTTTTTCTGCAGTTGCCGCTCTTTTTTCTTACGTCGACAGGGCTTTTGCAGTGCTTCTCGGGGAGCTTCTGACAGGCTGTCTGATTTTTGCCCTTATGCCTCCCTCCTTCATCGCAGAAATACAGGATTATCTGAGAAAAAAAGGAGTAGTAAAGGATAACGTATCCGACACGGCAGCTTCACAGGGGCTGAAAACTGCCGCACATAACATTTATCAGGTCTGTGACATTATCACCCGTGTCAGCGACAGTCTGGAAAATCAGTCACAAGAGCAAGAGCATACCGACCCCTTTTATAAAATGAAGCTATATGAAATGCGCCGTCTTCTGACAGACCAGTTCAGCTCCGTAGGTGATTTTCTAAATGAATTTGCAAACGAAATAACCGCAGGCAGAATTCACGACCCGTCACGCTCTGCGGCTCTGAAAAGCGCCCTGAAAGAAGGCGGTGTAGCCGTGGACTCTCTTAAATATTTCACCGATAAAAACTCGGCTGTCACCGTGGAGCTTCTTCTTATCGACCGCCCCTTTGACATAAGCTGGAAAAAAGCCCTCAACATCATAAGCATAGTCACCTCGCGTAAGTTTGAAAGGCCTGAAATTGCCGTCAACGAAGCCTCAACCACTCTCATCTTCCGTCAGAAGCTTCCCTACCGTCTTCAGATAGGCTACAGTCAGAAATCAGCCCGTGAGGGTGCGGTTTGCGGTGACACGGTGAGCATAGCCGCAAGAGTAGAGAGCAAGGGCTTTGCTCTTATAAGCGACGGCATGGGCACAGGCCCGCGTGCGGCAGTGGACAGCCGTATGACCGCCGGAATAATGAAAAAGCTTCTTTGCAGCGGCTTTTCCTTTGAAAGCGCCCTGAAAATAATAAACTCCGCACTCATTGTCAGAAGCGAGGAGGAATCTCTTGCAAGCATCGACGGAATCGAAACCAATCTTTTCACAGGTGAAACCTTCTTTTATAAGGCAGGGGCAACAGGGAGCCTTGTGCGCAAGGGTGACCGTATCGCCACTCTCGAAAGAGCCTCTCTTCCCTTGGGAATACTCAGAAACATAAGCTTTTCAAAATCAGCCTTCACCGCCGAGGCAGGTGATATCATTCTTCTTTTTTCTGACGGAATTACCCAGGGAAACTGGGACTGGATAAGCGACGAGCTTCTTTCCTGGAGCACAAACAGTATGGAGGACCTGAGCATGCACATATTGAAGCTTGCACATTTAAGGCAGGAAAAAGCCACCGCCGACGATATGACGGTGGTGGCAATAAAGCTTGAGAAAAATAATAAATAATCAGGGTAAGAGCTTGTTTGTTGTTATAATCTCCACACCCGAAAGCAGCAGGACATCCTCATAAACAGTGTTGTCTACTGTCCATGCGCCGATTCTGAGTCCCTTTTCCTTTGCGAGATTGAGTGCCTTTAAGGATTTATAGAGATTGCCGTAGTAAAAATTTATTCCCGCACTGTGCTTAGCGCACCATTCTATATCCTCCGCCGTGGGAGCAGAGGAAAGATAAAGCATTTCTGTATCCTTATCCGACTCTCTGTATTTTTCAAGATACTCCTTTTCAAAGGAAATAATCACTGCCCTGTCGCTGAGAGAATAGTAATCGAGCATCTTTTTAAGCTCGGGCAGATATTTTACATCGCACTTTTTGATTTCTATAACAGGGAAGATATCCTTATGAAGATTAACCTCAAGAGCCTCCTTGAGTGTAGGTACACGAAGACCCTCGTAATCCTCAATACCGTTGCCTGTATCCAGACGGAGCTTTCTGATTTCCTCAAGAGTGAAATCCTCAACGTTTCCGCTTCCGTCAGTCATTTTATCAACAGTATCGTCGTGGATTACAACCCATTCCCCGTCCTTGGTAGTATGAATATCCAGCTCATATCCGTCAAAGCCGTATTCCGCCGCCATTTCAAAAGCAGGCAAAGAGTTTTCGGGTGCAAGAGAGGAAAGGCCTCTGTGTGCCACCATAACGGGTGCTTTGTCGGTGTGACTCATAAGGGAAAGAGAATTATCTACCGTAGTCATCAGCTTGCAGGGCAGAATTATCAGCAGAAGTGCCGATACCAACACCGCAAGGATGATGAGAATTCTTTTTTTCTTTTTACTTTTAACAGCCATAAGCATGCCTCCTTCAGCTTTTCATACTACAAAGTATAGCTCATAAATCAGATATAATCAAGTTATTTGCGATAAACTGTTCTGTAAGGAAGAGGATTTTTATTAAGCAGCTCAGAAAGAAGTGTCACCGTTCTTGTTCCCGGGTCATTGACGGTAAAGTCAGAGGCAGAAAGGGTGTTGCTGTTACCCTTATAGCCCGTTACGGTTACCCAATGCTGAGAGCCGTTTGACTTTTTAGCCCCGAAAACAACAGGCTTACCCTTACTCAGAGAGTTATAAATCACCTCAAGGTAATTACTCCCTGCGTTTTCCACATGATAATACGAAGGCCAATAAAGTGAGCCTGAGGCAGAATAGCTGAGTCTTGAAGCCATCATCGGCGGTGTTATAGCCGTACCGCTGTGATAGGACTCCGTCATGGCAAGAGCCGTGGTGGTGCAGCCTATTGTGCCTATGGTATCGCCGTATGAGCCGATGGGATGATTTTTCCAACGGCTGTCGGTCTGAAGATAATAGGGAACAGAGAGACTGACAGGAGTATATTTACTCTTCTGACTTCTCACAAGATATTTTTCCGACACGTAGCCGGTCTCGTTGCCGTCAAAGAGAATTTTTGCCCAGCCCTTATCCGACGAGAGCACGACTGCCTTTTCACCCTTTACGAGTCGGTCTTTGATACCGTAGGATGTGCCTGCACCTTTTCTGACATTGAGATTTCCCGAGGTTACCGCCACAGTCACCTCATAGCTTGAGGGGTTGGCTGTGATATACCTGCCGTGAAGCCAGCCTGTTTTTCCGTCGGCATATAAGGCCTTATACCATTCTCCGCTTTTTTCCGTGAGAGTGACATCTGAAGAATTTTTAAGAGAAGTTACAACATAAGACGAGGTTGAGGGCGCTGAGCGCACGTTGAGATTTCCCCCTGAGGTTGAAACCCTGCCTGCAGTGTATGCCGCACTGCTGACAACAGAAAACATCACGAGCATTATGCCCGTAAATAAAACACTGAGAAGCTTTTTCATTTGCTTCACCTCCCGAATTAATACGACGCGTCCTGCTGATTATAACATGGATTTCCTTTTTTGCAGCAGTGTAAATTCTGCCAACACTGAAGCGAGGCCGGTGAATATAACCCTATGAGCCTTAAAATATATTCTTTTTCAAAATAAACTATTGAACATTTCAGATTTTTATGGTAATCTTGTTTAGTACAGATAATTTTGTCGCTTAAGCGACTGACCGAAAGGAAGAACGCAATGTTAACACAGGTTGAAAACAAAATAAAAGAGTTAAAAACATTAAAAAGCAAGGAATATTACAAGCAGAAGGATTTAGACCTTGAAAACTGGGGCATAGCCAGAGAAGGCAAGGGAAAAAAGTCTCCCCCCATCGCAATCAGTGACGAAGAATATGAAGCTCTCATCAAGGTTTCAAACGGTGTAGGCAAAACAGGACGTAACAAGGTTGCCATCAATATGAACAAGGCCGCCTTTGCTTCTCTTATCGTCTGCATTGTTGCCGGCATTGTTGCATTCGTCGTCAGCTCAAGCAGAGGCTTTGCATGGATGTCTCTCTGGATTATGGCAGGCTTTGCCTTTATGGGCATCTTCAAGGGTCTTGCCGAGGCTATCAGACTCCTTCAGCAGATTCTCGACGGCGGCAAGGACGGTATTCCCGAAAAGGTTGAAGATAGTGCCTCTGCACCCGCTCAGGCAAACTTCATCCCTCTTCAGCAGCCCGTTTATCAGCCCTATCCCCCTCAGACCTTCTATGCACCCGCTCCTCCCATTTCAACAGTGTCCGTGCCTAACGTGACACCCGTTGCACCTCAAGCTCCCGCAGCTCCCTTAGCTCCCAAAGCACCCGCCGAGCCCAAGAAGAGCGATTATGAAAATATGCCCAACTATGACTTCAACCCTCAGGATGACTTTTTCACAAAGCCCTATGAGCCTCAGGAATACCCCAAGGCATAAATAACAGCTGTTTTACAGGTGTCCTTATCGGCACCTGTATTTTATTTTTTAAACAAGTTGCTTTTTGCGAATGTTTAATGTATAATCGGTTAAAAGGATAAAAATATTGGAGAGGATATTAATATGAAAAAGTTTTTTCTTTTCACCAACGAAGAAACTGACGTAAAGGTTTCCAACCGACGGCTTTTAAGCCACGCTCTCGGCCTTACCGGTCAGAATATGGCTTACAGCTTCCTTGGCAGACTTTTCGTTTATCTCAACACAGTTCTCGGCATTGAGTCAAAAAAGACAGGTATAATTACCGGTGTCAGCACCCTCTGGGATGCCATCAACGACCCCCTTGTCGGCTCACTTATGGACCACAGAAGACATAAGCCCGGCTATAAGCTGCGTCCCTTCCTTCTGTGGACGCCGCCTCTTATAGGTATTTTCATAACCCTTATGTTCGTAGATCTCGGTCTGAGCGAAACGCAGGTCATCGCTTACATAATGATTCTTTATGTACTTTTCGATACACTTTATTCTTTTCAGGATACTGCAATCTGGGGCATATCTTCACTTTCAAGCCCTGACTCAGACGAAAGACGCCGTGTTATTCAGTGGATAAGCATTTCCGCAGGTGCAGGCGGAACAATTGCAGGTCTTTTCCCTGTGTTTAAGGATATGCTTGTAGGCGGAGAAACCCCGAAAATGAGTGAAAAGAATGCTTACCTTCTTTTTGCAGTTATATTCGGCTTCGGCGGTATGTTGATTGCAATGCTTGCTTACCGTATGAAGGAAAAGGTTGTCGACACAACAGGCGGCGACAATCAGGAAAAGGGCATTGAAAGCCTCAAGGCCTTGCTCAGAACCATATGGAATCTCAGATACAACAGAACTCTTATAATCATCTGCCTTGCAAGAGTCGCCCAGAGCTTTTCACTCACCCTCGCATGGGAATACTTCTTCCAGAGTGAAGGTATTTCATACAATCTTTTCGGCACACAAATCGGCGGAGATATGGCGATGACCTTCTACGGCTACATCATGGGTATTCCCGGTGCAATTCTCAACTTCTTCGCAGTTCCCGTTATCAAGAAGCTGGGCAGCGATAAAAAGCTTCTCGTTCTCGCAGAAGCCGCAAACATCATCGCAAGAGTTCTGGCCTTTGCGATAGGTATGAACGAAAGATATAAGAACATCGGTCCTCTTCTTATGACTATGGCTCTTATCGGCTCATCACAGATTCTTACCAATATGAAGGCTATCGCAGAGCGCTCACTTCTCACAAATGCCGTTGATGAAATGGAGCTCAAAACAGGCGAAAGAACAGAGGGCATCACCTTCTCAATGCAAAACTTTGTTTCAAAGCTTACAGGCGCTATTCCCAAGTTCATTCAGGGCACAATGCTCAGCTTTATGGGCTTCCAGGAAAAAATAAAGGGCCCCGACGGCGAATATCTTCAGGGTGCCGCTCTTGTTCGCGCTCAGAAGTCAAAGAATTTCCTTAAATACCGTTGGCATCAGTTCATTTTAGGTCCCGCCATCGGCGCCGCTCTTTACCTTATCGTTATCCTCTTCCTTAAGGATGACCCGAGCCACACAGCAGAGGTTGAAAGACAGCTTCAGGCAAAGCGAGCCGCAGCCGCAGAATTACAAGCATAATAAAACTTATATAAATCTTTCACGAAAGGAGAAAACATTATGTCAATCAGAGAAGTAATCGATATGCTCACCGCTATCTTCAATTTCCTTGTAGAGCTTTTCAGTGAATACTTCGGAGGCTCCAAGGAAGAAGCTCCCGAAGAAGCACCCGAGGCATAATCACAAAGAAAAAAGAATGCAGTCAGCTTCAAACAGTTGACTGCATTTTTGTTTATACGTTTATCTTTTTCTTTTCGGGCAGCTGCGCTGCAATTATTGCAACGAACATAAGCGCACAGCCTATCCCCTCTCTGAGGGTGGGCACCTGACCCAAAAGCACAAGTGAGGTCAGCACTGCAAAAACCGACTCGAGGCTCATTATCATTGACGCGAGAGTTGGCTCTGTCCTTTTTTGTGCGATTATCTGGAAGGTGAACGCTACACCGCTTGACATTACGCCCGCATAAGCGATGCTTGTTGCCGCTGTCTTTATTGCTTCAAGGCTGATTTCTTCAAAAACGAGAGCGGGCACAAGGCTTATAACCCCCGCAACAAGGAACTGCATAGCCGAAAGCTTAACGCCGTTGACATTGGGAGCAACCTTATCAATAACAAGAATATGCACCGCATAAAGCACTGCGCACAAGAGCACATAAAGGTCAGCCGCTCTTATGCTCTTATCCTCCTTGACACAAAGAAGATAGAGTGCCGCGATGCTCAGCCCCACACAGCCCCATATCAGCGGGCGTATTTTTTTGCCGATAAAAAGGGAGAACACAGGCACAAGCAGTATGTAAAGAGCGGTGATAAAGCCTGCCTTACCCGGCTCTGTTCCCTTATCAAGACCTATCTGCTGACAGGCAGAAGCTCCGAAGAGAAACACACCGCAGATAATTCCGCTGACAGCAAGGGCTTTTTTGTCCTTTTTGGTGCTTCTGATATAATTACCCTTTTTCTTTTCTGCTCCGTCGATGAAAAGAATCACCGGCAGAAGCACCGCTGAGCCGAGAAAACTTCTAAGACAAAGGAATGTAAAGGGACCCACGTACTTTGCGCCCTCTGACTGAGCCACGAAGGCACTGCCCCATATAAATGCCGCAATTATCAGCAATACGGGGCCCGTTAATTTACTGTTTTTCATTTTTACCTCTTTGATTTTATTATTTATTGAAGAGCGGGAATATAGCTCGCAAGCAGCTCAAAGCCGTAATATACAATCGGCGCAAAAAGGATTGCAGGCAGATAATTTGCCACCTTAAGCTTCCCGATACCCGTAAGATTAAGGCCGAGAGCAAAAATCAGAAGTGAGCCCACACATATAATCTCGCTGACAGCACCCTCACTGAGCACCGGAGCAATAACCTCTGCCAGAAGCACAAGAGACCCCTGAAAAATCAGCACAAACGCCGCCGCAAAGATAACCCCCGTGCCGAGAGATGCGCTGAGCATCATCGACGAAAAAAAGTCCAGCAGACTTTTGGTATAAATGGTTGTGTTATCACCGCTGAGGCCTGATTCAAGTGAGCCGACTATAGTCATTGAGCCCACACAGAAAACAAGAGAAGCGGTAACGAAGCCTTCTGCAAAATTCGTTTTTCCCGAGGCTTTCCTGCTGAACTTTCCTGAAAGAAAATCCCCTGCCCTGGTGAGATTTCCGTCTATATTCATAGCAGTACCGACTATCGCACCAAAAACCATCGAAACGATGATAACAAGGATGCTTTCACCCTTAAGCATACCCTGAACACCTATAAGCAGAGTGCACAGACCTATACCTGTCATAACCGCATCGGTGAATTTTTGCGATATTCCCCTTTTAAAAACAAGGCCGATGAGACTGCCGATTATTACCGTAGCCACATTGACAAGCACACCTGTCATTTTTTACACTTCTTTTCTGTTATTTTACTGCTTCTTTAACTGCATTTGCAAGCTGGTCAGGGCAGGATGTACCCTTAAAGCCGCAACGGATACCCCCGAGTCTTGTGATAAGCTCCTTTGCATCCATACCCTCGGCAAGAGCAGCCACACCCTGAGTGTTACCGCCGCATCCGCCTGTGAAGCGGACATTTGTAACCTTTCCGTCCACGATTTCAAAATCAATCTTTTTTGAGCAAACCCCGTGGGGCTTATATGAATACTGCATTATATATACCTCCTTATTCAGTAACACCGAATATAATAATAAAACACCTTTGTTTTGTCAAGAGAGAATATATAAAAGTGCCATTATAAGCATACGGTTTTTTTCCTGCTGCAGTAAAAGTATAATAAGCGGCAAAAGAAGTGCCTCATCACTCCTTCTGTCGCTTTGCTTTTCAGGGCCGTATGCCGTATCTTTACACCAAAAATCCTTCATTGAAGATTCAGCTCCTTGATAAGAGGCATCAGAGACATTATTTTCATTATCTGTATCGCCTTATCCACCTTCTGCTGTCTGTCGGCACTCAGCATAGGTCTCAGGTCTCTCAGAAGACGGCATCCCGGGTCCTCGGGCTGATTTGAGATTGTGTTTATCACCGACGCAATTTTCATAACCGTGTTCATATCAAAATTGAAGCCCGTATCCTCTATGTGTTCGTCCTTCTTTTCCTGACCCTCCTGCGACGAAAAAAGCTCAGATGCAAGCCTTGCTATGTTTTCCGTATCCTCCTGAGACAGCGACGACAGTATCCCGTTCAGAGTATCGGGCGTTATGTCCGACAAATCCATGGATTATTCCTCTTCCTTCTTGCCCGACATAGCGGCAAAAAGCTTCTTTGCCATCGGTGATTCCATTATACTTCTGAGCTTTTGCGGGTCATTGAGAATACCCTTGAGCTTTGCGGCACTGTTTTCGTCAAGATGCTTTGATATGAGCTCTTCGGGGGTTGCTTTACCCTCTGAAGCCTCTTTCATAATACTGTTTATCTTTTCGGAAGAAAGTTTTGTTTCATTATCCATTGAAAAACCTCCTGCTTTGTGATAGTATAGTGATATATTATATTAAAACAGGCGGTGATTTATGAATGGATATCCTTGTTCTGAGCGATTCCCACAAAAACAGAGCCTTCATCGCCACAGTTATCGAAAGAGAAAAGCAATGCAAAACCGTCTTTTTCCTCGGTGACGGAGAAGATGATATCACCCCGGCAATCACAGCCTTCCCCGACATAAAATTCATCTGCGTCAGCGGAAACTGTGACGGCTATTCCTCCTTTGACACCGAGGCGTATAAGCACATCGAGGGAATAACCCTTATGGCATGTCACGGTCACCGCTTCAGCGTCAAGGTAACTCTTCGTGACCTTTGCAACTTTGCCGCAGGTGTCAAGGCAGATATTGCCCTTTACGGTCACACTCACATCCCTATGGCTACATATGACACCGCCACGGGAGTCTGCGCCGTTAACCCGGGTGCTTTGTGCAACGGACAATACTGTGTTATATCTGTCAAAGACGGAAAATATGATATAAAGCATAAAATAATCTGATTTGTATTTTCAGCCACGTGCTTTAAATAAACAACCAAAGAAAGAAGGTTAATTATGACTAATAAAAACAGAACACTCAAAACACTTCTGATGCTTCTTGTATCTGTGCTGCTTTTTACATCGCTTTCAGTTCCTGTTATGGCAACATCGACCGCAAGCTGTCACATTGAAATCGACGCAGATAAAAACGCAGAGGTGCTTCTCGACGGCACCGCAGAAACCGAAAAGGATATCCCCGCAGGCGAGGAATTTGCCCTTAAGGTTACCGCAGACGAGGGCTATTTCATCAGAAAGCTTCTCCTCATCACAGAAAATGAAGAGGGAGAAGAGGAAGAAACAATCATCCCCCTCACATCAGACAAGAGCTTTGACGGCAGAATCATTGCAGATAAGGATACTACCGTTGAGGTCTGCATCACCTCCGAATCCTTCCGCTTTTTCGATTCCTTCCTCGGCTTTGACCTGAGTGTTTTCACATTCATTCAGGCAAAAAGAACCCCCATACTCGACACGGTTATGAATTTCATCACAACCCTCGGTGACGAAGGCATTCTTTTCATTGCAATCGCTCTCGTTCTTCTCATCACAAAAAAATACCGTAAGATCGGCTTTGCCATGCTCGCTTCTCTCGGTGTAATGCTCGTTTGCAACAACTTTGTTTTAAAGGAAATCTTCGCAAGAGAAAGACCCTTTAATCTTTATGAAACCTTCCCCGAAAAATTCAGCGAATGGAACGAGGCTCTGGGCAAGTATGTTTACCCCGACATCACAAAGATGCCCCACAGCTACTCCTTCCCCTCAGGTCACACCTCATCGGCCTTTGCCGCAGGTGTTGCAATCCTCTGCTATAACAGAAAGGGCGGCATACCCGCTACCCTCTTCGCCTTCCTTATGGGCTTTACAAGAATTTACGTCGGCGTTCACTACACAACCGATGTTATCGCAGGCGCGGTTGTAGGTGTTATCTACGCCTTTATCGGTGTTCTTCTGACAAAATACCTTTTCCCCATCGCAGAAAGAACTCTCGATAAGATTGTTTCAAAATTCAGAAACAAGGCAGCTGCCGACGAATAAGAACAGCCCCCTTTAAGTAGTCAGTAGTCATGGGAACGCCCGATGGGCGTTTAATGGCGTAAGCCAATTCATGCCATAGGCAATTCATGACAAGGTCAATTCATGGCGTAGCCAATTCATTCCTTTCAACCGTAGGGATACGGCGTGCCGTGTCCGCAAACCTGACCGACAAATACCCCTATGATATGTAGGGACAGGGGCCGAGGGATTAGTAGCCAGTAGTCAGGAATTTTCCTTATAAAATCTGCTTAATTGACAGCTTTATCTCTTTCGGGAGATAGTTAAAAAAGTCAGATTTAATAAAACATAACAGTAAAAAAACCGTTGTAAAGCTTTATCTCATGCTTTTACAACGGTTTTGTTAATTAAATTTATTTTGTTTTTTTAGCCTTTGCAGGACTTTTTTACAGCCCCTTGTTCTATGTATTTAACATTATAATTTTTTACCGATTTTTTCTGCAAATCTCTTCAATTTACCCTTTTCAAGAGCAAGATATGTTTTCTTTATGGGAGGCATAACTGCAAAGAGTACGCCCGACAGAGTGAAAAGGAAGCTGGGGTTGACACTTTTCTTTCCCTTTTCAAGTCCCGCTACCATTTTCCTTGCAACAACTGCAGGGCTCTGCACCGGGAAGGGTCTTTCAAACTCAACCTCGTTGGCCGCCTTAAAGAAATTTGTATCCGTAGCTATGGGATAAAGACAGGTAAGAGTCACATTCTTGGGAATTTCAAACCTGATACCCTGCTGGAAGCCCTCCATAGCAAACTTTGAAGCGGAGTATGCTGTAAAGCCGGGCATAGCCATTTTTCCGATTGCTGAAATGGTGATTGCAAACTGTCCCTGTCTGCCGTCAAGGTGCTTAACATACTTCTGATAGGAATAAATCGGTGAATAGACGTTTGTTTCAAACATTCTTGCAGTTCTGTCCCAATCGGTGTAATCCATAAGCTCATAATAGGGATAACCTGCATTGGCATAGAAAATATCTATCTTGCCAAGCTCCGCCTCTGCCTTTTCGAAGATTTCGTCAACTGCTGCCTGTGATGAAACGTCAATCTGCATAGGAATTACGTTATCACCGATTTTGCTCATATTCTCGCAGTTGATGTCAACGGCAAGAATCTTATTTGTACCGTCCTTTGCGAGAAGCTTGAGCACCTCAAGTCCGATACCGCTGTCAGCACCGGTAAGCACAATTTTCTTTGATGTAATCATATTTTTCTCCCCTTTTAAATACTTTAATTACATCATAATCCAATCGGTCAATAAAGTCAATAAACTGTTGCCTTTTTAGATTTTAAATGCTAAAATAGTAGCAGAAATCCAAAGGGAGGAGATTTTTATGAAGTACGAAAAGCTTTTTACTCCGATAAAAATCGGTAACGTTGAAATCAAAAACAGAATATGTATGGCTCCTATGCTTATGGGCTTCGGCCAGATAGACGGTAAGGCAACCGATCAGCTTATGGATTATTACGAGGAAAGAGCAAAGGGCGGCACCGGTCTTATTTTCACCGAGATCACCCGTGTCAACGACCGTACCGGCGGCTCCGCCTTTAAGCAGCTTGGTATGAGCCACGACTATCAGATAGAAAAAATGAGGGAGCTTGCCTCACGTATACATAAGCACGGCTCAAAGATATTTGTTCAGCTCCATCACCCGGGCAGACAGAATATGGCTCTGCTTATGGATACACTGCCTATGAGCATCTTAGGTGAAAAGCTCATCCCTCGCTTTGAGGATATGCTATATAAGGTAGTTCCCGCAGGCAAGCTTCTGATGAAGCATCACATCGTACCGAGAGTTGTTTCTCCCTCTAAATGTGAAAACGTATACTTTGCCGACGGCAAAAACAGAGCCCTGAGAAAAAATGAAATAAAAGGCCTCATTCAGGATTTCATCGACGGTGCAGTCAGAGTAAAAAAATCAGGCTGTGACGGCGTTATGCTCCACGCCTCTCACGGCTATCTTATTCAGCAGTTCCTTTCACCGCATACAAACCGCAGAACAGACGAATACGGCGGCTCTCTTGAAAACCGTATGAGATTCCTTCTTGAAATTATCGCAGGCATAAGAAGGGAGTGCGGTAAGAATTTCCCGATTATTGTCCGTCTTACCGTTGACGAGTGTTACAGCTACATAGGCAAGCCCGAAAGAGGCTACTCTCTTAATGACGGCATAAGAATGGCAAAAAAGCTTGAGCAGGCAGGTGTCGATGCCCTCGATATTTCCTCAGGCGGTTATGACACCTTTAACTTCTGGCTTGAGCCTACCTCCTTTGAGTGCGGCTGGAGAAAGTTTATGGCTGCGGCGGTCAAAAATGAGGTGTCAATCCCCGTTATCGCCGCTAATCTTATCAGAAGCCCCGAGCAGGCAGAGGCTCAGCTTCAGGAGGGTACTCAGGATATGATTTCCCTCGGCAGACCTCATATAGCTGACCCCCATTGGGCAAACAAGGTTAAGGAGGGCAGAAGCGAGGACGTCAAGAGATGTATCTGCTGCCTTTACTGCATCGAAAGCATGCAGAATAACGCCTACACCGGCGGTCACGGTCACTGTGCTGTCAACCCCTTCGTCGGCAGAGAAGGCCATAAGCTCAAGGAAAACGGCAACGGCAGAATTGTTGCAGTTATCGGCTCAGGCCCCGCAGGTCTCACCGCCGCAGAGCTTATGGCTAAGCGTGGCTTTAAGGTAACAGTATTTGAAAAGAGCGACAGACTCGGCGGTCAGGTTGACCTTGCGGTAAAGCCGCCTCACAAGGATAAGCTTTACTGGTGCATCGAGGACCTTCACACTGCCTGCAAAAAAGCAGGTGTTGAAATAAAGCTCGGTACCGAGGCAACAAAGGAGCTTCTTTCCGAAATGATGCCCTATGCTGTTATCTGCGCTACCGGCGCTTATGCAGTCAAACCCAAATTCATCGTCGGCTACGACAGGAAAAACGTATATACCACCACAGAAATCCTCAACGGCACAGTTAAGCTTTCCGATGAAAAGGTTGCCGTAATAGGAAGCGGTATGACAGGTCTTGAAACTGCAGAGCTTCTCACAGATCAGGGCAACAGTGTATGTATCGTTGAAATGGCTGATAGCCTCTCCCCCGGCGGATGGATGCAGCATCTTGATGACATCAAGCCCCGCCTCGATAAGAAGGGTACAGAATATTACACCTCACACAAGCTCCTTGAAATAAAGGATTGTTACATAGTAACCGAAGATAAAAAAGGTAACCGCAAGGAAATACCTACAGACAGCGTTGTACTTTCTCTCGGTGCCAAGAGCGACAGCAGTCTTTATGAAGAACTGAAAAAGGAAGGCTTCAACGCCTATAATATCGGTGACAGTCTCAGGGTGGGCAGAATTGCAGATGCAACAATGGGTGCCTTTGACTGCGTGGCAAATATCGACTGAGAGGTATGTCCCTATGCGAATGAGAAAAAAGAAATACCTTGATGAAAGACTTGACGGCTGTGAGGAATATCTTATCCCCACAGAGCTTGAAAACAGAGACTTCAGCAAGGCTGACGAAATTGAAAAGCTTATTTCTGTCGAGAAAATTTTCGGTAACAATAACCCCCTTCACCTTGAAATAGGCTGCGGAAAGGGACAGTTCGTAACCGAAAAAGCGAAGCAGAACCCCGACATTAACTTTATAGCCATTGAAAAGGTAAAAAACGTTATTGTAGCCGCCTGCGAAAAAGCAAAGAAGGAGGAGCTTCCCAATGTGCGCTTTATGGCGTGCAGTGCAGAATATCTCCCCTCTTATATACCGAAAAGCAGTGTTGAGCTTATTTATCTCAACTTCTCCTGCCCCTTCCCCAAGGCTAAATATGCAAGGCACCGCCTGACCCACAGGTATTTCCTTGACATTTACCGCAAGCTTCTCAAGGAAGGCGGAGAAATCTATCAGAAAACCGATAATATGCACTTCTTTGAGTTTTCGATAGAGGAGTTTTCCGCGGCAGATTACAAAATCAAAAATGTCAGTCTCGACCTTCACAACAGTAACTTTGAAGGCAACATCGTCACCGAGTATGAAAAGAGATTTTCAGACTTAGGTCAGCCGATTTATCGCCTAGAAGCATCTTTAAAGTAAGTCGGCAGTTTAAAGAATTTGGTTTACTCTCGTTTGCAACGCAAACATATCGAATTTACCGCAAGGTAAATATATCGAAGCGTAGCTATATCGAATCCGCTGCAGGCGGATATATCGAAGTCTGATGTCGATTTGTTTCTTTGTTCAAGGTGGGTGTTGTTGTAGAGGTCGACGCCCACGGCGACCTATGAACATAAACCGTATTTTATCTTTACATTTAATCTCGCCGTCCCTGAAAGGCATCGTCGCCGAAGCGCCTCCGGCGGAGGATGAAGCGAGGCGAGGATGGCGCAGCGGTCAAAATTGCCCGGCGCTCCAAGCCGAAAGGCAATTTTGGGAACCACAAGAGGCAAGTGGCACGCAGTGACGGAAGGGTTCTGACCCCCTCAACCGCCTAAACCCTTCTAACCTTAAAAGCACTACTTTAACCTTTATACTTAATAAAACGGTCAGTCGTGATACGCTCATGCCGCTCGGGCACTTCCTTTGTCCTGAGCAACAAAGGAAGCAAAATGCTCTTTTTGGAAGTCGTAAGGTTATCGATTTTCCGAAAGACGTAGTCCGCCTTCAACAGCAGTCTCCGCAGCGGTCAAGCAGTGCTTTTACCCAACACCAAGGTTTAATCAAACCGAAGGCGCAGATGCTGACGATGGCGAAAGGTTGATGTTTTCAATAATGTTCATTCCGCCTGCGACTGCAGTTTCCGCAGCGGGCAAGGCTTCAATTTTGACAGTTTTATCAATATTTATAAAAGATGTTTTCCGTAGCGGTTGACGACCACGGCGACCTATGAACATAAACCGTATTTTATCTTTACATTTAATCTCGCCGTCCCTGAAAGGCATCGTCGCCGAAGCGCCTCCGGCGGAGGATGAAGCGAGGCGAGGATGGCGCAGCGGTCAAAATTGCCCGGCGCT
>JAZSQD010000083.1:0-16542 GCA_045537815.1 Acutalibacteraceae bacterium
GCTGTTCCTAAATCTATTCCTATATCCTGTGAAAAAAGCATTTTTGTTCTCCTTTCGCATCTGAGAATCCTCGTCTGAGGACATAATGACACAATTATAGATATAACATTATACCGCAAAATTTTATTTTACTCAATAGTAATATACAAATTTTACACTCTTTTTTTATTTTTACCTGAAAAACCCGGTAAATTCAACTTCTTTTTTAATATAAAACCTTTACATCCGTAACCTGACAATTATATAATATAAAAAAAGAAAGGTTGGGAAAATATGAAAGCTACTGTGCTTATAGATAATATCTCTCACGGTGACTGCCGCAGTGAATGGGGTCTTTCGATTTTTATAAACCACATGGGAAAGAACATTCTTCTCGACACGGGCGCATCGGGAAGATTTGCAAAAAACGCCGAAAAGCTCGGCATTGACCTTTGTGAAACCCATTACGGTGTTCTTTCGCACGCGCACTATGACCATTCTGACGGAATGAGCGACTTTTTTGCAGTCAATAAAAAGGCCGACTTTTATCTCAGAAAAGAGTGTAAGGAAAAATGCTTTGGCAGACGCTTAATTTTTATCAAATATATAGGAATAAAAAGGGCTATACTCAAAAGCTTTGCTGACCGAATAAAATTTGTCAGCGAAAAAACCGAGCTTTGCGAAAACGCTTACCTTCTGCCCCACTCTACGCCCGACCTTAACCTCATCGGCAAAAAAGCAGGTATGCTTGTCACAAAAGACGGCAGGCTCACCCACGACAGCTTCGCCCATGAGCAAAGCCTTGTCCTTCGCACAGATAAGGGCTTGGTTATATTTAACAGCTGCTCTCACGGCGGTGCGGATAACATAATTAAAGAGGTTACGGAGGTCTTCCCCGAGGAAAAGATATATGCACTTATCGGCGGCTTTCACCTTTACCGCTCAAGCGAAAACGAGGTCAGGTCTCTGGCTGCGAGAATAAAAGAAACCGGCATAGAAAAAATCTACACCGGTCACTGCACGGGTGATAAAGCATTTGCCATACTCAAGGAAGCCCTCGGTGAAAAAGCAGAGCAGCTCAGAGTAGGTCTGGAGATTGAGATATGAACGTGACAGAGCTTCTTTTTTCCATGCAGGATGAATCCTACCGCGATTTTCATTCAAGGCTTATGCCCACGGTTGACAAAGAAAAAATCATAGGTGTCAGAGCTCCTATGCTTCGCAAAACAGCTAAAGCCATGACCGATACACAGGCAGATAAGTTTATGAAAAGTCTTCCTCATAAATATTATGAAGAAAATAACCTTCACGCCTTTCTCATTGCAAATATCAAAGACTTTGACCTTTGCATCAGGGAGCTTGACCGCTTTTTGCCCTATGTCGATAATTGGGCAACCTGCGACGGTATGAACCCTAAGGTGCTCGGAAAAAGGCCCGATGAGCTAATGAATAAAATTCTCCGATGGCTTCACAGCGGGCATACATATACTGTGAGATTTGCCGTTAAATGCCTGATGGATTTTTATCTTGACGCCAATTTTTCAACTGATATACTTCAGCTTGTTGCAGATGTAAAAAGCGAAGAATATTATGTAAAAATGATGTGTGCCTGGTTTTTCGCCACGGCACTGTGCAAGCAGCCCGACAGCACTCTCCCCTTTTTCAGCGAAAAAAAGCTGGACAAGCGGGTGCATAACAAGGCAATCAGCAAGGCCTGCGAAAGCCTCAGAGTGGACGCGGAGATAAAGGAACGGCTTCGGGGCTTGCGGATTAAATAAAAGTTGATGTAACGGGGAGGCGGCTCCCTGAAGGGGTGTACCCGATTGGTGCACCCCTTCCTTTTTTGCCTTTGGGGCAAAAAAGTGCAGGGCAGCCTCGAGAGGTTGCCCTGCAAGGGAGCCGTTGCCCACCCTTCAAATTTTAACAGTCCCCTGCACGCCGAAGCCGTCAAGCACTCGCACACACTGAGCCAAGGGAAGCCCCATAACCGAGAAATAATCGCCTCTTATTCCTTTCACAAGTGCCGCACCGAGCCCCTGAATGCCGTAAGCACCTGCCTTGTCATCGCTTTCGCCACTTGAAGCATAGCTTTCCACTGTCTTTTCCGACAGCTCATAAAACTCAACAAAGGTTTCGTTAAAAAAGGTTTCTTTTCTATCTTTGTCAGCGATACATACCGCAGTTACAACCGTGTGCTCTCTTCCCGAAAGGAAGCGGAGCATTTCTTTTGCTTCGGCTCTGTTTTTGGGCTTACCGAGAATTTTTCCGTCAAGAGCCACAACTGTATCACAGCCGAGTACAACTGCATCCGGGTTTGCTTCAAGAACCGACAGTGCCTTTCTTTCGGCAAGAAGACTCACCGCCTCGGTTACGCTCAGGTCCTGTGCTATTTCTTCCGATGCATCGGAGGGTATTATCTCAAATTCATAGCCTGCTTTTTCCATAAGCTCACGTCTTCTCGGCGAAGCGGAAGCAACAATAAATCTTTTCATCATATTTTTCCTTCCCTGACAGCTTTATCAAGCTTTAAGATAAGTGCTACTGTTTTCGCATCGTGTATTTCACCGTCAAGCACCATCCTCGCCGCTTTTTCAAGGGGTATTTTTTCTACAGAAAGAAATTCTCCTTCGTCCAGATGCTGAATCACGGGATGAAGACCCGTAGCGGCAAAAAGATATATTATCTCACTGCAATAGGCCACAGTCGGGTAAATCTGACCCATATCAATCACTCTGTCAGCTCTCAGACCGCACTCCTCCTCAAGCTCACGAAGACCTGCCTCAAGGGGAATTTCACCCTTTTCAAGCTTACCTGCAGGAAGCTCAAGCAGTTCTCTTTTAAAAGGATAACGGAACTGTCTGACAAAGAAAAGCTCTTTGTTATCTGTAAGGGCGGCAACACATACACCGCCGCTGTGCTCCACTATCTCACGAAAGGATGTAGTGCCGTCTTCAAGCTCCACATCATCCACATGAACATTTATTATTTTTCCGTCGAAGATATCCTTTCGGTTAAGTGTTGTTTCTTTCATAAGCTAAATCTCCCGGGTAATATTTTTAATATCAGGCTTATATATATCTGTAAGGTGATAAAAATGAACAGTATAATAAAGCCCGTACCCACAGATTATACCACATATTTATTCTATATAGAAGAGCTTATCAGGGATTTTCCTTTTTTAAATGCAGAAATTCAGGGCAGAACCGCCGTCGGCAGAGGCATTTTTTCCCTTTCTCTTGGCAATCGGCGTAATTCTGTTATTATTGCGGGCGGCTTTTGCGGCAGTGAGATGATAACGGTCAATATGCTTCTTCTTTTTGCCGAAAGCCTGTCACGGTGTGTAAAATACGGCAGACAGCTGTGGGGAGTTGATGTAAAAAGAGCCCTCACACACCTGGGAGTTACCCTTATCCCCTGCGTTAACCCCGACGGCTGTGAGATTTATCTCAAGGGCTTTGAGGGAGCAAAATCACTCAGGCATTATGCCTCCTTACGCACCGCCGAAACGGGCTTCGCAGACGGAAACGCTATGGGGGTTGATTTAAAAAAGAATTTCTTTCCGACCTCCGATTTCCCTGAGCGAAATATCACGGGTCAGTATAAAGAAAGTGAAGCGGAAACAAAAGCTCTGACCCGTCTTTGCAGAAACAAAAGCTTCCGCAGCTGTCTTTCTCTCGAAAGCGGAGACAGACTTCTTTTAAGGCACGGCGATAACCCTCAGAGTGTGATGATGGCAAAAATCCTTGCCGATTCCTGCAGCTGTACCTACAGAAATGCCGAGCTTCAGGAGGGCTTTTCTCAATGGTTCAGCCAAAGCTTACATAAACCCGCTTTCACAATAAAAGAGGGCAAGGGAAATAATCCCCTGCCCGTTGATAGCTTATATAATCATTATGCAAAGCTCGAAGAAGCCTTACTTCTTTTTTGCCTGATGTGATTACCAACCGAAATATTCACCGAAGAAATCGGGCTGAGGCCGAGTTGTGGGCTCCTCATCCTCTGAGGGTACCGAGCCCTTGTCTTCAACAAGAGTTATGGTAACATCAAATTCAGTTATCTTATAGGTGCGGTTTTCGATACGGCAGATTGTAAGAGTAAGAGTATCACCTACTGCACCTGTTTCGATAAGGTCGAGAAGAACGCTTGAATTTTCCATCTTTTTTCCGTTAACGGCAGTGATGAGGTCACCCTCCTGAACGTCTGTGTTTTTAAGACTGCTGTCTTCAGAAATGCCGGCAATAACGAGTGAGCCCTGAGGAAGTCCCTTTATGGAAACGATAAGACTGTAAAGCTGATATTCACTCACGGGAGCGTATTCGATGCCGAGCTTGGGTCTGTTGGGCACATAGCCGTAATTGATTAGTGCATCAACAACGGGGCTTGCGATTGATGTGGGAACTGCGAAGCCCATGCCCTCAAATTCCGTGCTTGCGATTTTTGAGGAGTTAATGCCTATAATCTGACCTGATGAGTTGACAAGTGCACCGCCCGAGTTACCCGGATTGATGGCCGCATTATGCTGAATGCAGGTCATTGTATATTTTGATGTTACGGAACGGTCGATAGCAGAAACTATACCGTCGGTGATTGAGCCGAAATATTCTGAGCCGCCCGGATTACCGATGGCATAAATGGGCTCACCGATTTTAAGAGTTGTTGAGTCACCGAATTCCGCAAGGGGAAGACCTGTTTTATTGACCTTGACAACACCGATGTCGGTTCTCTCGTCATAGGCTACAAGCTCAGCGGCAATGGTTGTTCCGTCAAGAAGAAGAATTGCATATTCAACTCCGCTGTCACTGATAACATGAGCGCAAGTTACAATATAAGTCCAACCGTCCTTTTCACTCATAAGAACGCCTGAGCCTTCGCCGTGAAGCTTGCCGTCAATATATGTCATAACACCTACAACGCTGGGGCGCACCTTATCGGCAACATAAATTGAGTTAACCGTACCCTGCTGCGGTGCGGTGGTTGAAACACCCATACTGTCAGAAACCTGTGAGCCGCCGTTATTCTGGGTGCCGTTGTCAGCATTATCAGAAGCCTGACCGCCCTGCGCCGAGGTTGTTTCCTTAGTTGCGTCGGTGTCAGGTGAAACAGTATCATAGTTCATAAAGCCTATGGCAAGTCCTGTGCCGGCTACAACTATACATATTGCAATAAGCAGCCACATAAGCACATTACCGCCCTTTTTGCCTGTAGGTGCAGGCTCCTGCAAATCAGGAGGTGTCTGCTGCGCAGGAGCACCGTAGGGAGGCTGATAATGATTCTGTGAGTAATAGTATCCGCCCGGGGCAGATGAGGCACTGTACGGGTTATAGGTTGAAGGCGCATAAACCGGCTCTGCGGGAGCTGTTACGATTTCCTCTGAAGGCACCGATGAAGCTTCACTGTCAGAAAAGCCGTCCTTCACCTCGGGTCTCTTTTCGGATGCAAAGCCGTCTGCTGCATTTTCGTCGGGATGAGCTGACGGATAATTATTGAGATTATTTTCATTCATAATAGCGTTACTCCTTGGTTGATAAGCTGTGTATAAAGAATACAGAGGATAATTTAAAAAAAGTTTAAATTTATCTTCTATTCAAAATAAGGAATTTCAAACATAAACTCGGTATATTCTCCGCTTTTACTGCTTGCGGTGATATCGCCGTCGTGCATATTGATAATGGTTTTAACAATATAAAGGCCGAGGCCCACACCCTTTGTGTCAAAGGAACGGGACTTATCCACCTTATAAAAGCGTTCAAAAATACGGGAAATCTCTTCCTGCTTAACGCCTGCACCTGAGTTGCGGATTCTTACCACGGTGGTTTCTGAGTCATTTGAGGCATACAGGTGAATGGTTCCGTTTTCGGGCGTGAACTTGACCGCATTGTCGAGCAGATTATATATAACCTGCTGAATAAGGTCTCTGTCACCTCTGAGCTTTACGCTTCCCATTTCTTCAAAGCCTTCTATACTGATCCTCTTTTCGTCTATTCTCTTTTCAAAATTAAGAAGAGTTTCAAAAATCTGAGAGGAAACATCGTAAACCTTCGGTGAAAGCTCTATTTCGCCTGCCTCGATTTTGGAAAGATTAAGCATTGAAACAACCATTCTTGAAAGTCTCTTGGCTTCATTTGAAACTATTGAGAGATATTTCTTTTCCTCCTCGGGAGGTATCGTTCCGTCAAGAATTCCGTCAACGAAGCCCACTATCGAGGTCATAGGTGTCTTAAGCTCATGGGAAACATTGGCAACAAAGCTCTTTCTTGATTCTTCCGTAACTGCAAGCTCGCTGCCCATTTTATTAAGAGCCTTTGCAAAATCGGCAAAGTCACCCTTTTTATAGTTTTCGTTTGCCTTATGCTCAAATTCACCCTTGGCATAGTGAACGGTAACCTCCTGCATTTCTTCAAGAGGCCTTGCAATTCCGCGGGTGATGAAGAAAATCATTACGGATACAACCGCCAGGGCAAAGAGTATTGTGTAAAAAATTGCCTTTGCGATACCCGATACATAGGGAAGAAAGCCCGTAACCGCATCTTCAACCGCAAAAATCACACCGATAAGCTCGCTGTCCCTTTCAACAGGAACACCTACAACAAATTTCCCCATACCGAATTCATCCTCGGTTGTGTAATCGATAAATCCTCCGTCGACAGCTCTGGAAATATGCTCAGCCGAAACCGTCATATTCTTGTGTTCCCGACAGGCTTCCGCATTTCCTTTTTCACTGTCGCTGCAATAAAGCACATTTCCCTCAGGATCGGTGATATAATATTCCGAAAGAGTTGCTCTGTGAGTCGTTTCGAGCATGCCCACAAGAACCGCATCCGTTTCCTCTTCGCTTAAGTCTGACAAGGTCAGCTCAGAATAGTTGACTGCAATATTGTTGGCATTTCTTGCAAGTGCATCGGTTTTATCCTGCCACCATTGAGCCGCATTAAAAAGCAGCATTGTAAAGCCTATGAGAATAAAGCCTACAAGCACAACAAGAGCTGAAACACCGAAGTATTTTCTGAAAAGACTGCCCCTTCTTTTTTTTCGGATTTTCTTTTTCATTTCAATCCGCCTTTCACGGACAAAAGCCGAACCTTCTGTCCGACTTCTGCCTGTTTATTATTCCTTTGTTTCAAATTTATAGCCTACGCCCCATACGGTACGAAGCTCCCATTTATCAGAAACTCCCGTAAGCTTTTCACGAAGGCGCTTAACGTGAACGTCAACGGTTCTGCTGTCGCCGTAGTAATCGTAGCCCCAAACCTCATCCAGAAGCTGGTCTCTTGTAAATACTCTGTTGGCATTCTTTGCAAGGTGGAAAATAAGCTCCATTTCTTTAGGGGGTGTATCGACCTGCACTCCGTTAACTCTGAGCTCATAATTTGTCAGGTTAATGGAAAGCTTATCATAGTGAACCTCCTTTAGCTCTTCGGCAACACTTGAAGCACTGCGGCGGAGAACCGCCTTGATTCTTGCAACGATTTCCTTGGTTTCAAAGGGCTTTACAACATAGTCGTCAGCACCGAGCTCAAGGCCGAGAACTCTGTCAAAAACCTCGCCCTTGGCAGTGAGCATAATAATGGGAGTTTCAGAAAATTTTCTGATTTCTCTGCACACCTGCCAGCCGTCAAGCTTGGGAAGCATAATATCGAGAAGCACAAGGCTGGGGTTTTCTTCTTTAAAGGCGGTAACGGCACTCAGACCGTCATTGGCAATAACAACCTGATACTCCTCCTTTTCAAGATATACTCTGAGCAGCTCGCATATGCTGGTATCGTCGTCAACTACAAGAATTTTTTCTTTATTCATAGTGGTTTCTCCTATCTTTCTTCTTTTTTATAATTTTAGGTTATAAAACTTAAATCTACTTAAGTCGGCGGTAATCCGACTGAATATGTGTTAATTAGTATTTGCTTTTTTTGTCAGAAATACATTACATTCTTTCGGGTGCATCAACTCTGAGCATATTAAGGATGCTCTTCATTGTGTCTCTGACGCAAAGGCAAAGGAAAATTCTTGCCTGCATAAGGCTTTCATCCTCAACACCTACACGGCAGTTGTTATAAAACTTGTGGAAGCAGGTTGCAAGGTCAATAGCGTAATGTGTAACCTTTGCCGGGTCATAATTCTTAGCGGCATTGATAATAACATCGCCGAGGCTTGAAAGGAAGCGGATAAGCTCTCTTTCCTCGGGAGCGGTGAGAAGCATAAGCTCCTCGGCAGTGCAGTCACGGGCGGTTTTGCCTTCAGCTTCAAGCTTTGAAATAATACTGCAGATTCTTGCGTGTGCATACTGGCAGTAGTAAACCGGGTTCTGTGAGCTCTGCTCAACTGCAAGGTCAAGGTCAAAATCCATAAGTGAGCCGGGCTCTCTCATATTAAAGAGGAAGCGGACTGCATCGATGGGCACCTCGTTGAGAAGGTCAACGAGAGTAATTGCCTTACCCGTTCTCTTGCTCATTCTTACAACCTCGCCGTCACGCACAAGACGGACAAACTGCATAAGAAGTATGTCGAGTCTGTCGGGGTCGATACCCACAGCCCTCATAGCACCATCATTCTTGCCACGTGACCGTGGTGGTCAGCTCCCCATACATCTATAGCCTTATCGAAGCCTCTTTTCTGAAGCTTATTTCTGTGATAGGCAATGTCAGCGGCAAAATAGGTGGGGTTGCCGTTTGCTCTGATAAGAACATCATCCTTCAATTCGAGCTTATCGATATAATCCTGAGTCTTGCCCTGACTTAAGAGCATCTCAGTCTGAATGTCCTTGTTTTTATACCAGAGAGCGCCGTCCTTTTCGTAGGTGTGACCGCCCTCGCGGAGAATATCGATGGTTTCCTCAAGCTCGCCGCCCTTATGAAGTGTAAGCTCGCTGAACCATAAATCGTAATCGATACGGTATTTTTCCATAGCCTTTTTCATGTTTTCAAGGTTTCTCGGAAGTGCAAACTCAACGAGAGCCTTTCTTCTTTCGGCTTCACTTTTTGTCAGATAGCTGTCACCGTATTCTGACTTGAACTCAGTGGCTCTTTCGATAATGTCCTCGCCGTGATAGCTATCCTCGGGAAGCTCAATATCAACACCGAGAAGCTGCTGATAGCGTATATCAAGTGAAAGAGCAAACTTATCAATCTGATTACCTGCATCGTTGACATAAAACTCTCTTGAAACCTCATAGCCTGCGTAATCGAGCACTGCAGCAAGGCAGTCACCGAGAGCACCGCCTCTTGCGTTACCCATATGCATAGGTCCCGTGGGGTTAGCGGAAACGAATTCAACATTAATTTTTTTACCCTTGCCGTAATCGCTTCTGCCGTAGCTGTCGCCTGCATCTCTTATTTCAAAAAGCACGTCGGCATAATATATATCGCAAAGGAAGAAGTTGATAAAGCCGGGGCCTGCAATCTCAAGTCTTTCAAAATATGTGTCTTTGAGGTCAGTGTTTTCAACTATTGCTTCGGCAATCTTTCTCGGGGGAAGACGGAAGGCTCTTGCGTTGACCATAGCCGCATTGGTGGAATAATCACCGTTCTGTCTGTCGGCGGGAACCTCAACGGAAAACTCTGCCGCATCGGTATCGGGCAGAAGACCCTGAGCCTTTGCTTTTTCTATTGCAGCACCGATTATCTGTCTTATCTGATTTTGTGCTTTATTCACTGTTACTGACATTTTTTATCCTCTTTTCTGTGTATCTGATTAGATGCAGTCAGGTTGTTCAATAAACGCCGTAGGCGTTCCCCTGACTACTGACTACTGACTACTGACTACTCAGAGCAGAGCCTTACTTTTTTCTTACAACCTTAATTTTAAATTCCACGTCGCCTGCCGCCTGACCTGATATATCGGTAATATATCTGAAATCAAGTCTGCCGCCCTCTTCGTTCATATCTGACTCAACACTTTTTGTGCTGATACCCACGGAAAAGGAACCGAAGGGTGCAACATGATGTGAAAGGTGTCTTACGCCCTCTTCAATAGTGTAGCGTGAATTGACCGAGGCCTCACGGCTGACGCTTATTATTTTGTTGCCGTCAACTCTGATAACGGTATTAATCTCGCCCTCTTCCTGACTTTCCTCTCTGTAGCTGAGAGTATAGCCGTCACCGTCAAAGACAAGACAGGCGTGAGTTGTCATTTCGATAACTTCCTTTTCACCGTCAAAAATCTGGGTGACGAGAACTGTTACCAGATAATTATATTGCATAAAAAAATCCTTTCACCGATTGATTATAAATATACATAATGTATAATATCATATCTTATGTAAAAAATCAATTTTTTTGTTCACATTTTTCTCTTTTTACTTTACGACGGAAAAACTGCCCCCGTTGAGCCGTTTTTTGTTGACAATTATCATCAAAAAAAGCTATAATGTATGAGTTATATTATATTTAGGAGTGTAAATTATGTTTTTATGCTATAAAGACCCCGCTCATATGAGCTATCTCGGCTGGGAAAACGAAGCGCTTCCCTTAGGCAACGGCAAAATCGGTGCCAAGGTTTTTGGCGGCAAGCAGTGTGAGCTTATCCATTTTAACGAAAAAACCCTCTGGTCAGGCGGCAGAGATGTGGAAGGCTTCAACGGCGGTGTTGCCGAGGGCGACAAGGGCAAGGCCTTCAGAGAAATTCAGGCTCTTCTTGACAGAGGAGAAACGGCAAAGGCTACCTCAGAAATGACAAAGCTTCAGGGTGATATGACAGGCTTCGGTGCTTACCAGAGCTTCTGCAACCTTTATATTCAGTTTGCTCACAAGGAAGAAACCGATAAATATCTGCGCGACCTTGACCTCGATACCGCTTCGGCAATGGTCACCTATCAGATAGAAAAGGATTCCTATACAAGACACTACTTCGTATCATATCCCGACAATGTCTTTGTGGGAAGAATTGAAGCCTCAACCAAGGACGAGGAAAAAGAGCCTCCCCTTATAGACTTTGACGCATATATTGTTTCAGAGCAGAAGGGTACACCGCGTTCTGAGGGTAATATGATTTTTCTCGAGGGTAATGTTACGGCAAACGACGGCCTCGGTGCAAAAGAGGGCAAGGATAAAAACAGCATGAAATACGGCTGCTGCCTGAAAATCATCCCCGACGGCGGTGACATCGGAGTGACCGAGGACGGCAAAATTACGGTCAGAAATGCAAAGAGCGCAGTTTTTATTATGAGCCTTGCCACTGACTACATAAACCGCTTCCCCGATTACTGTGACGGCAGCGACCCCTTAAAGAAAGCTGCCGAAGCGGTTGAAAAAGCAAGTGAATTCACCTTCCCCGAGCTTTACAGAAGACACCTTGACGACTATCAGCCTCTTTATAAAAGAGTCAGCTTCTCACTCGGTGAGCAGGAATTTGTTTACCCCACAAGCTTTATGCTTGACCGCTTTTGCAAAAAGAACGAATATAAGAGAAATCTTCTCACTCTGCTTTTCCAATACGGCAGATATCTTCTCATCTCATCCTCACGTGAGGGCTCACTGCCCGCTAATCTTCAGGGTATATGGAACGCAAAAAACAATCCGCCCTGGTGCTGTGACTATCACTTCAATATAAATGTCCAGATGAACTATTGGGCGGCATATACGGCTAACCTTGCCGAAACTGCCATCCCCTTCATCGAATTTGTCAACAGTCTTAAGAAGCCGGGCAGAATCATCGCTCACAAGACACTCGGCATAGGTGACGGTGATCCCGAAAAGGCAACGGGCTGGATGATACACACCATGGTCACCCCCCTCGGCTTTGTCGGCCCCGGCAGTGAATGGCGTTGGGGCTGGGCTCCCACCAACGGTGCATGGGCAACCCAGAACATGTTTGACTACTATCTCTATACCCTCGATATTGATATGCTCAGAAACAGCATCTTCCCCACTATGGAAGAATGTGTGCTTATGTGGACTCAGCTTCTCTGTGAAGACTCAAAGAGCGGCAGGCTTGTTGCATCCCCCGGCTATTCACCCGAGCACGGCCCTGTAAGCGCAGGCAACACCTATGACCAATCCATTGTTTATAATCTCTATGAGGATTATCTCAAGGCCTGTGAGGTAATGACAGAAAAGGGCTTTGCGGATGAAGTCAATTTTTCACTTGCTCAAACCGTAAAAAATCAGATTACACGTCTTTGCCCCGTCAACATCGGCAAATGGGGCCAGATTAAGGAATGGTTTGAGGAGGACTCCTTCCGCTTCAGAGGAAAATTCAGCCACGGTGTACAGATGAAGCACCGCCACCTTTCCCACCTTCTCACACTTTATCCCTTCAGACAGATTGACACCGATAACAAAGAGCATTATAAGGCTGCTCTCACCTCACTTGAGGACAGAGGCAAAAAGAGCACGGGCTGGGGACTTGCAGTAAGACTTCTTTCTTATGCAAGACTCGGCAAGGGCAACGAATGTGACGAAATAATCACCAACATCATCAAAAAAACTATCCTTAAAAACCTTTTCGGCACTCATCCTCCCTTCCAGATTGACGGCAACTTCGGTTATGTTGCAGGTGTGTGTGAGATGCTTCTTCAGAGCCATAAGGATTATATTGCCGTTCTCCCCGCTCTTCCCGATTCCTGGAAGGAGGGCGAAATCTCCGGTCTTCGTGCAAGAGGCAATATTGAGCTTTCAATGAAATGGAACAACGGCAGACTCAGAGAGGGCACCGTTAAATCCCTTTGCGGCGGTGAATGTAAGCTGAAATATGACGGCAAGGCAATTATCGTTTATGACGAAGAGGGCAAGGAAGCCGAAACCTCCTTCGCAGACGGCGTAACAGCCTTCAACGCAGAAAAAGGCAAGGTATATAAATTTAACTGATATAAGGAGAAAAGCAATGAAGAAAATTATAGTTGCAGGTGCGGGCCACGGCGGACTTACCGCTTCATATCATCTTGCAAGGGCAGGCTATGACGTTACTGTTTATGAAAGACAGCAGAGAGCACAGCTCGGCCACGACTGGCACGATTATCTGGATATGACCGCCTTTGACGGCTCTGATATCCCCCGCCCCGACGAAAGCCTTTACCGCTTCGGAGCAAGACAGGCCTTCAGAAACCCCAAGGGTAACGTTAAAGTCGAGGTCGCCTATAAAGAAGACGCAAGAGTTATGGACAGAAAGGTGCTTTATTCCTACCTTCTTTCTCTTGCCGACGAGGCAGGTGTAAAATTCGTTTTCGGCGCTGAAATTACAGGTGTTACCTTCACCAACAGAAAAATCACCGGCCTTAAAATCACAAAGGACGGTGCACAGGAAAAGGTATATGCTGACCTTGTTATTGACGCGGCGGGTATGTATTCCCCCGTCAGGCGCAATCTTCCTGCCTACTGCGATATTCAGAGAGAGATTGAAAAAAAGGATATTTTCCACGTTTACAGAGCCTACTATAAAAACAGTGAGCCCGTAAATATCGAGCCCTCCTATGTTATGGACCTTTTCCATATGAACAGACCCGGTCTCGACTGGACTATCTTTGAGGAGGATTACACCGACATACTTTTAGGCAAATTCGGTGCCGCAGGCGAGCTTACCGAGGAAGAAATCAGGGCTGCACTCGAAAGCTATAAAAAGGATTATCCCTTTATTACAGATGAAATTATCCGCGGCGGATGTGTGAGAGATATCCCCATAGCAAAAATGCTCCCGATGATAGTTGCAGACGGCTATGCGGCTGTAGGTGACAGTGCCGCCATGACCGTACCCCTTAACGGAAGCGGTATAAATCTCAGTATGAATGCAGGCAAAATCCTCGCCGAAGCAATAATTGAAGCTGATGGCAAAACCGATAAAAAAGCTCTCTGGAAGTATCAGTACAGATACTTTACCTCTCTTGCCAAGGATTATGTGATCGTAGCAAAGCTCAAGGATTTCTTTACCTTTGTTGACGGCTCTCTCGTTGACTATTTCCTTGAAGAAAACATCCTTTCCGCTGAGCTTCTTGCCTGCGGAAACGGCGATATCAATATCCCGACAAAGCAGATTTTCTATATAATTTCAAAGGCAGGGCCCATCCTTAAGCTCACACCCGAAATTATCAGAAACTTCAAAACCCTTGTTCATCTTCCCGAGGTCACAAGCAGAATGCCCGAGGAATATGACGAGGAGAAGGTTAAAGCCTGGGTTGAGACATATAAAAAGATATAATACTTGGCGGGATTGTTAATCCCGCCTTTTTTTACCTTCTTGAAAGGGATAGTCTGTCTTTTTCACCTTTATGCTTGATATATCTTCTACTCGTGTAGCGCTCATGCCGCTTGGCACATCCTTTGTCCGGAGCGACAAAGGATGCAAAACGCTCTTTTTTTGTAGACACGGCGAGCATATTTAAATTAACATATAGTCCGCCTTCATCAACAAGCCTCGGCAGCGCACAACAGTGTTCCTTTACCAAACAATCAGATGTGCGCAATGCTCTGCTTTTCCGATAGGTTATACCCGCCCTGCGTCCGTTGATTCCGCAGCGGGTAAGGTCTTCTGATTAATGTACTGCTTTACTTAATTGTGGGGAGAAAAAGCAAAAGATTGCATTCAGTAAGATTTATCGCATAAGTTAGAAGTATAAACTGCAGAAGGTCGGAGGCATTCTTTTACGCAAATCACCCTTTAGCGGCTATTGACTGTCAGAATATACGGCTGATAAGAAGCAGACGAGTGAATCAGATAAGTTTAACAGCCTATATAAGAGGCACGCGGCTCGGACGTACAAAAAAGATCGGACACGGCAAGTACGTAGGGGAGACCCTGCGTGGTCTCCCTGTTAAGGCAAACCGTAAAATACCTTTGTCGGTAAGGTTGCGGTCGATTCGTGAATCGACCCTACGGATTTAAATATATGTGTATTTGTCGGCAAGGCTCATAGAATGAATTGCCTGACGGCATGAATTGACTCTGTCATGAATTGCTTCGCATGAATTGCAGAAAATAAATTTTCTGCATTAAAAAAGCACCCCCGAGGGTGCTTTTTTATTCCTCTATACTCTTGCCTGCAAATGCGTTAAGCTCAAGGGCTGCGGTATTTCCGCTGAGGTATTCATAATAGCCCTGAGAGCCCACCATAGCCGCATTGTCACCGCAAAGTGAAAGCTCGGGAAGATAAAGGATGAAGTTATTTCTTTCGCACATATCTTTAAGGTCTTTTCTCAAAACAGAGTTTGCAGAAACACCGCCGGCAACAACGAGTGTCTTATAACCGTAATCCTCCATTGCCTTGAGGGTGTTTTTACAAAGACAGCCCGAAACCGCCTTCTGGAAGGATGCGCCCAGATCTGCCCTGTTAATTTCAATACCCTTCTGCTGAGCGTTGTGAATTGTGTTTATAACCGAGGTTTTAAGCCCCGAAAAGCTGAAATCATAGGGGCAGTTTTCCACCTTCGGCGTGGGGAATTTAAAAGCGGTACAGTCTCCGTCCTTTGCGAGTCTGTCCATATTGAGTCCGCCCGGGTAGGCAATGCCCATGGTGCGCGCCGCCTTATCGAGTGCTTCACCCGCCGCATCGTCACGGGTACGGCCGATAATTTTAAAGTCGGTATAGTCCCTGACCTCGATTATGGCAGTGTTGCCGCCGCTGACAACAAGGCACATAAAGGGGGGCTTAAGCTCCCGGTGAGTTATATAGTTTGCCGCAATATGTGAGCGCAGATGATGAACGGCAATAAGAGGCAGTCCTGCCGAATAGGCAAGTCCCTTGGCGTAGTTGACACCCACAAGAAGCGCACCTATAAGACCGGGCGCATAGGTGACGGCGATTGCATCTATATCCTTAAGGGTCATATCACAGTCTGAAAGAGCCTTGCTGACCACTGAGCTTATAGCCTCGGCGTGGCGTCTTGATGCTATCTCGGGCACAACACCGCCGTAAATCTTATGCTCCTCAACCTGAGAGGCAACCACATTTGAAAGCACCCTTCTGCCGTCCTCAACCACACTGGCGGCAGTTTCGTCGCAGGAGGATTCTATAGCTAAAATTCTCATTTGTTTCACCTTAATTCCTTTGTCATAATAAGTCCGTTTTCCGTCGGTGAAGAATAAAAGTTCTTCCTTTCCCCTACGGCAACAAAGCCCGTTTTTTCATAAAGAGCAATGGCAGAGGCGTTGCTGACCCTTACCTCGAGAGAAATAAAGCTGCAGCTTTCCTCCGAGGCAACGGCTACGGCATTTTTTACAAGTGCCTCACCCACACCCTTTCTTCTTGCCTTCGGAAAAACCGCCACGTTGGTTATATAGCATTCGTCAAGGATAATGTGCATACCCATATACCCCGCAACCTCGCCTTCAGCTTCACAGACGAAAAATCTTGCTTCGCTCTTTGTAAGCTCTGCTCCGAGTCCTTCTTCACTCCAGGGCTGAGAAAAGCATTCTTTTTCAAGCTCTGCAACCTTGCTGAGGTGCTCTTTTGTCATAGGCAGAATATTCACGGCACTTCTCCTTTATCTTAAACTACTCTATATAGTATAGTTTTTTTAAAGAAAAGTAAATATTTTTTTGAATATTACATTATTTTTACCCGAAGTTTTGCCAATATTTTTATTTATTTTTCTGTTTTGGAAATTTTAACATCTTGCAGTGTTGTATAATTAGTTATCCACT
>JAZSQD010000041.1:0-26179 GCA_045537815.1 Acutalibacteraceae bacterium
AAGGAGTTGTCATAGCCCTTTGTCTTCCTAAGACCGCTTGGCCTCCGACTTGTTAACAAGAACCACTGTGCAGACGGTTACACTCCCTTTACCTTCGGCGTAAAGGAATACGGTGTAGCTGAAATCAGAAACACCGCAAAAATCGGTGACATCGAATATGCTACTCTTGAAGATGCAGTTGCGGCAGTGCCTGCAGACGGAACCGAAACAACAGTTACCCTCATTTCAGATGCAACAGGTAACGGTATCATCGTCAGAGAAGGACAGAACATTATTATTGACTTCGGCGGCTTCACCTACTACGCAGACGGAAATCAGGTTGGCTCAACAGGAACAGCAACCCTTTCCTTCCAGCTTCACAAGGGAGCGGATGTAACACTTAAAAACGGTGTTATCTCATCAACCAAAACAAAAATGCTCGTGCAGAACTATGCTGACCTTACCCTTGAGGATATTATCCTTGACGGTACACAGAGCGAGCTTAATCAGTACACCCTTTCAAATAACTTCGGCGATACCGTTGTTAAGGGCGAAACAGAAATTCTCGGTGATGAGGATACAGTAGCCTTCGATATCTGGTACGGTATGTTCGGCGTATATGATGAAGGCCTGAGCGTAACCTTTGACGAAACCTTCACAGGTAAGGTAGAGGGCGCAGTTGAATACGGTGCTCACAGCAGAGTAACCGCAGATGACTGGCAGGAAAAGGCAGCCCTTGTTATCGAAAACGGCAGCTTTGATATCGATTTCGTTGCAACCTCAGACACAATCGAGGAAGCAAACATCTCTATCAGCGGCGGTAAGTTCACTGCTCCCCTTAAGGAAGAATTCTGTGCTTTCGGTTATGAGCCCACCATGTTTGCCGACGGTAAATACGGTGTATGTAAGCATCAGGTCAAGAGAGTTGTTGAAAGCAAGGATAAAACCTGCACTGAAAACGGCTATGACAAAATCAAGTGTGATAAATGTGAATACACAATCGTTATTGACTATATCGCTACAGGTCACTCATTCACCGTTTATACCTCAGACAATAATGCAACCTATCTTGAAGACGGCACAAAGACTGCTCTTTGCGATAACGACTGCGGAGAAAAGAAAACGGTAGCCAATGCAGGCTCAAAGCTTGTTCTCGGCAAAACCTCAAGCATTACCGTTTCAGAAACCAAGAATTCAGTGAAACTCACCTGGAAAAAGGTAACAGGTGCAGAGGGCTACAAAATTTATCTTTACGATTACAGTAAGGGCACATGGAAGCACCTTACCTACACAACCTCACTCACATATACCCATAAGAATCTTGAATCAGGAACAAGATACAGATATGCAGTCAAGGCTTATGTGCTTGACGGAAGCACAAAGGTTTATGCAGGTAGCTACAAAACAAGGTCAACCTACACAAAGCCTCTTCCTCCCACAACTATAAAGGCATCAAACATAACCACAAAGACAGCAACAATATCCTGGAGCAAGTGTACAGGTGCAACCAAATACAGATTCTATCGCAAGACCTCAACGGGCTGGAAGATTCTCGCAACAACAGAGGAGCTCAGCTACAACGTAAGAGCAATGAAGCCGAATACAAGCTATACCTTTGCAGTCAAGCCCTGCATCACCTATGATTCAAAGGATATCTGGGCTTCAACCTATACCACTTTTACTTTAAAAACTCCTCTTCTTGATGCTCCCGCTCTCAGAGTGGCATCAACTGCCAAAGGAAGACTCACCGCAGCATGGGAAGACATCTCAGGCGAAAGTGGTTATCAGGTGTTCTACTCAACAAATAAGTCAAGCGGCTTTACAAAGATCGCCAACTACAAAGCAGATACGGAAAAAATCTACCAAACCGGCTTTGAAAGCGGAAAGACCTATTATTTCAAGGTCAGAGCTTACACAAAGGTTGACGGCAAATATGTTTACAGTAACTACAGTGCAGTCAAGTCACTCAAAATTAAATAATTCTTAGGGCATCCTTCGGGATGTCCTTTTTTCTTGACTATTCCGCCTGACAGTAATATAATATCTATCAGGAGTGATTAAATGAAGGAAATAAATAAAGAACAAGCAGTCTCACGCTTTCAGGATATGATAAGAAAAAAGACCATATCAAATAAAGGCGAAGATACCTTTAAATCGGAATTTGATGAATTCTATGCTCTTCTCAGAGAAAGCTACCCCGCCGTTTACGGCACTGTAAAGGATCTGCGTGCCGGTAAAAAAGGCATTCTCTTAAAATGGGAGGGTAAAAACGGAAGGCTTGACCCGGTTATACTTATGGCACACCACGATGTTGTGTCGGAGGAAGGTCAGGATTGGAAGCATCCTGCCTTTGAAGCAGAAATTCACGACGACTGTATATGGGGCAGAGGTACAATAGACACCAAATGTCTTATCGGCGGTATTTTTGAGGCTTGGGAGGCTCTCATAAACGAAGGCTTCACACCTGAAAGAGACATATACTTTGCATCTAGCGACTGCGAAGAGGTTGCAGGCAAAACCATGCCCGAAATCGTAGAATGGTTCAAGGAAAACAAAATAAAGCCCCGCTTTATTCTCGATGAAGGCGGAGCAATTATGTCAAATCTTCCCATGGGTATAAAAACTCCCTTCGCCATGGTTGCTATGAGCGAGAAAGGCTGGGCAAAGCTTAAGCTGACCGCAAAAAGCAAAACCGCCGCTCACGGAGCAAAGGCATCCGCATCGGAAAAGGTATCGGCTCCCGTAAAGCTTATACGCGCTCTCAATGCTCTTGAAAAGAATCCCATGCCGGCAGTTATAACTCCCGTCCTCGAGGAAATGCTCAGAAGCTTTGCCCCCTACATCGACGGACCCGTAAGTGCAGTGCTTAAAAACATAAAGATTTTCAAGCCCGCAGTTAAAAAGTTTATGGAAACCAATGCGGATACTGCCGCTATGATACGCTCAGCCGTTAACATTACAAAAATTGAAGCAGGCAACGAAAAAGGCTCTGTGCCCGATACGGCCTCTGCCGTACTCAGCCTTAAGATTGCACCCCACGACACTGTTGACAGCGTTATTGCACACATAAAGAAGGTTGTTGGTGACGGAATTGAAATTGAAGAAATCAAGCGCTCCGATCCGCCCCGTATTTCAGATTTTGAAACTGAAAGCTTTGAGCTTGTAAAGCGTACGGTAAAAAAGGTGTTCCCCGATGTGGGTGTTTCCCCCTTTATTCTCAACGCAGGTACCGATTCAAGGCACTTCTCTTCTGTCTGCAGTGAGATTTATCGCTTCGGTGCCTTCCGCCTCAACGACGAGCTTTTCGGTACCGTACACGGTGCTGACGAGAGACTTCCCGTGAAGGATTATCTCAAATGCATCGAATTCTACTATGAGCTTATCCGCGGCATTAAATAAATTCTTTCCGTACCTTTTTAAAGGTACGGATTTTTTTACGTAAAAGCTATTGACAAAACAAAAAAATTGTTTTATCATAACTTTATTCTTTAATAAACTAAACCGATGAACAAGAGTAGTAGCATCACGATAAAGCTTACAGAGAGTCACGGACGGTGGAATGTGACAGCAAAATCCGATGTGAATGGACTTGTGAGGGCGGCCCGAAATTTCAGTAGGCGTCGACGGAGCTCTGACCGTTACAGCAGAGAGCGTATGATGGTACGTGATAATCCATATTAGGTGGCAAAGCAGTTTAACCTGTTCCTTATTGGAGCAGGTTTATTTTATTTATATTCGAAAAAAGAGGGTTTATATTATGAAAAAGTTTTTCATTCGGTTGATTCTTTTCATTTTATTAATTATATTCTTTGCGTCACCTGTACTTGCGGCAAGTGAATATAAAAATGCAGGCTTTCGCTTTTCTGTACCTGACGGACTGATTCAGGATACGGATTTTGCAAATGAAAACGGCTACATAGATTATTGGCACACAGAGGATTATCTTTTTGAAGTTACTATCTGGCAGGACTCTCTCACTCTCTTACACTATCCCGACACTCCCACAGACGGCTATATTTGTCACGGACTGAAAAAGACAGATGATTTTTCCTACACGCTTGTAGATGGAGCAGCCGAAGAAATCAAAATAAACGGCAATGTCTTTATATTCCACCGCTCCGAAATCATTTACGGCGACGAAAACATTCAGATACATTACTATTTCCTGGATGACGGCGGATATGACTATAAAAGAATTACATTTATAACACGCAGTGATGAGCATCTGCATTATATCGAAGAAATAATAAAAACGCTTAAAATTTCCCCGTTTCACCATTACGCAAAAAGAAATAATATTATCAAAATAAGTATTATGACTGTTGCTGTTATCGCAATAGCGGGTTTGGTAATAAAAAATAAGAAAAAAGCAAGCAAGAAGGAGATATAAAAATGAATAACTACAGAGATTTTGAAAATTACCTCAAGCAGTTTCCCTCAAAGGACGGCTACTTCGGACAGTTCGGCGGTGCATTCCTTCCTCCCGAGCTTGAGCCTGCATTTAAGGAAGCAGATGATGCTTATGAAGCAATCTGCCATTCAGCTCAGTTTATCAATGAGCTTCGCAGAATAAGAAAGGAATTTCAGGGCAGACCCACTCCCGTTTATCACTGTGAAAGACTTTCAAAGCTTTTCGGCAACTGCCAGATTTACCTTAAGCGTGAGGACCTCAACCACACAGGTGCTCACAAGCTCAATCACTGTATGGGTGAAGGCCTTCTCGCAAAATATATGGGCAAGAAAAAGCTTATCGCAGAAACAGGTGCAGGTCAGCACGGCGTTGCAATAGCAACCGCAGCCGCTTACTTCGGTCTTGAATGCGACGTATATATGGGTGAGGTTGATATTGCAAAGCAGCATCCCAACGTAATAAGAATGAAGATGCTCGGCGCTAATGTTGTCCCCGTAACTCACGGTCTCAAAACTCTCAAGGAGGCTGTTGATGCCGCTTTCGAAGCATATCTTAAGGAGTACGACCATGCAATCTACTGCATCGGCTCAGCTCTCGGTCCCCATCCCTTCCCGAAGATGGTACGAGACTTCCAGTCGGTTATCGGCATTGAAGCAAGAGAGCAGTTCCTCGAAATGACGGGTATTATGCCTGATGCCGTATGTGCCTGTGTAGGTGGCGGCTCAAACTCCCTTGGTATGTTCACACCCTTCCTTGCTGACCCCGTTGATATTTACGGCATCGAGCCGCTCGGCAGGGGTGAAAAGATTGGCGACCACGCCGCTACAATGAAGTTCGGCACAAAGGGCAGACTTCACGGCTTTGAAAGCTACCTTCTTCAGGACGAAAATGGCGAGCCTCTTCCCGTATATTCAATCGCTTCAGGTCTTGACTATCCCGGTGTAGGACCCGAGCACGCTTACCTTCGTGACACAGGCAGAGTAAATTACGAAACCGTTTCCGACGAGGAAGCTATGGAAGCCTTCTTCCTTCTTTGCAGATACGAGGGTATTATCCCCGCTATCGAAAGTGCTCACGCAGTTGCTTATGCAATCAGATACGCTAAGGAGCACAAGAGCGGTTCAATCCTCGCCTGTCTTTCAGGCAGAGGCGATAAGGATATCGACTACGTTTACGAAAACTACGGCTGCGGCGAGCAGTTCAAGCTTGATTACGACGTTAAATAAGTAGCAAGTAGTAAGTAGCAAGCAGCAAGGGAAACCGCTTTGCGGTTTCAGAGTTGCAGATTAAATATTAAAGGTCACAGAGCGGTTAGCTTTGTGACCTTTGTTTGTTGGCAACTTGTGGCATAAAACCTAAAAGGCGGTCGGAAGACCGCCTTCCCTTACTACTTACTACTTGCTGCTTACTACTCTCAATGGCAGTGGTGCTCACCGCAGGTGTGACCCTCACTGTGGTCATGGTCGTGATGATTGCATTTTACGTTGGGGTTGTAGATAAGCTCACTCTTAAGGAAAGCAACAACCGCCGCATCAGCACTGCCCTGAACACCGCCGTATAATCTTATGCCCGCATCCTTGAGTGCTGTCTGTGCACCGCCGCCAATACCGCCGCAGATAAGAACATCAACGCCGTTTTCTTTTAAAAATCCTGCGAGGGCTCCGTGTCCGCTACCGTCAGTGTTGAGAAAACTGATTTTTTTGATTTCAGAGCCTTCGGTTTCATAGAGCTTAAATTGCTTCGTGTGACCGAAATGCTGAAAAATGCTGCCCATTTCGTGTGTGACTGCTATTTTCACAGATAACACCCTTTCATAAAAGATTATAGATATATTTTACCACTGAATTTTTCAAAAGTCCATAGTTGATATTTTTTATTTCAGGTGATATACTAAAAATGTATGTAATTAAAGAAAGGACGAAAAAGATGGATAAAAGATTTGATACAGTTATAGACAGAAAAAATACAAACAGTCTTAAGCACGATTTTGCTTTGGAAAACGGTCTGCCCGAGGACGTGCTTCCCATGTGGGTTGCAGATATGGATTTCAAGGCCCCCGAATGCGTTCTTGAAGCACTTCAGAATTCGGTGAACCACGGGATCTTCGGCTACAGTGACCTTAAGGATGATTTCTATGAGGCGGTTGCAGGTTGGTTTGAGAGACATTTTTCATGGGTTCCCGAAAAGGAGTGGCTCGTTAATACTCCGGGTGTGGTTTACGCTCTTGCAACTGCGGTGCGCGCCTATAGTGAAAAGGGCGACGGCGTTATTATTCAGCCTCCTGTCTATTATCCGTTCTATAACGTTATTAGAAATAACGACCGTAAAATTGTCGAAAGCCCTCTCGTGTATAAAGACGGAAAATACACTATCGATTTTGAGGATTTTGAAAATAAGGTGCGCGACAACAACGTAAAGCTTTTTATTCTCTGCAGTCCTCATAACCCTGTCTGCCGTGTATGGACACAGGAGGAGCTTAAAAAATTAGGTGAAATCTGCCTTAAATATAACCTCTATGTTGTTTCCGATGAAATACATTGCGACTTTACCTATGAGGGACATCCTCATCATATATTCATTAAAACCGTGCCCGAGCTTTGCGACAGAACAGTTATGTGCACCGCACCCAGTAAGACCTTTAACATTGCGGGCCTTCAGACCTCGAGTATTTTTATCCCCGGTGAAGAAGCAAGAGCAAAATTCAGAAAAGAAATCGATGTCAGCGGTTATACCGTGCCTAATAATATGGGTGTTGTTGCCTGCAAGGCGGCATATAACGGTGGCGACGAATGGTATGAAGCCTGCTGGAAATACATAGGCGAAAACCTCAGCTTCGTCCGCAGCTTCCTTGAAGAAAACATTCCCGAAATCAGACTCGTTGAGCCCGAGGGAACATATTTTGCATGGCTTGATTGCTCGGGGCTCGGACTTTCAAAGGAAGAGCTCAATGACCTTATCATAAACAAGGCAAAGCTTTGGCTTGATGCGGGTGACATCTTCGGTGAAATTGCAGAGCAGTTCCAGAGAGTAGTTCTTGCCTGCCCGAGAGAGACAATAGTCAAGGCTCTTGAAAGCCTTAAGGCGGCAACAGACAGCATAAAATAATTAAGTCCGTGCTTTCCCGCGGGGGAGGCGGCTCCCTTAAAAAGCGTACCTTTCGGGTACGCTTTTTTCTTAATCCACCGACATTTTTTGAAATGACGGTGACTTAAGCACCGCAGACTTATGCCGGTAAGTCTGCGGCAGGGAGCCACCCCTCGCCTTTTCCTCCGCCTTTTTATAAACATCGGCTTCACCGTAACAAAAATCAGAAGACTTTTTGTTTATCCCTCTTGCTTTCTGTCAATACTCACCCAGAGGTGATAATATGTGTACGGCAGTGAGTGTCGGTCTCGGCACACATTTTTTTGGCAGAAATCTTGACCTTGAATATACCCTGGATGAAAGGGTGATAATAACCCCTCAGAAATTTCCTTTCCTTTTCAGGTGTCATAAGGAGCTTTCTGACCATTACGCCATGATTGGTATGGGCATAATTCAGAGAGAGATACCGCTTTATTATGAGGCGACCAATGAAAAAGGGCTCAGCGTCGCGGCTCTGAGCTTTCCTCAGGCAAAATATTGCAAAGAAAAGCTCGGCACAGACAATATTGCTTCCTTTGAGCTGATACCGTGGATTCTTTGTCAGTGTGAAAGCGTAGATGAGTGTAAAACCCTATTGCTTCACACTAATATAACTGATGAAGCCTTCAGTGAGGAATATCCGCCGTCTCCGCTTCACTGGCTGATAAGTGACAGAAAGAGCTCAATAGCCGTTGAATGTGACGGTGAAGAGGTAAGGGTGTGGGAAAACAGCGGTAATATACTTACCAACAGTCCAGAATTGCCTTTGCAGCTGTTTAATCTTAATAATTATATGCAGCTTTCTGAATATCTGCCCGAAAACCGCCTTAGCCCGGATTTTCGGTTCACAACTTACAGCAAGGGTATGGGTGCACTCGGGCTGCCGGGGGATATGTCTTCGATGTCAAGGTTTGTGCGTGCATTTTTTGTTAAGGAAAAGCTGACCGATGAGGGAGACAGCAGCAGAAATCTTATGCAGTTTTTTCATCTGCTCGAGGCGGTATCCATGCCAAAGGGTACTGTTAAGGATGTTTACGGCAGAGACGAATACACGGTGTATTCATGTTGCTGTGATACAAATAAGCTGATTTATTATTATCGCACATATTTTGATTTTTCTGTGAGAGCGGTAAAGCTTACCGGGGATAAAAGAAGAGGCAGGTCTCTTATTGCCTGCCATCTTAATCAGGGCGAAATAATTAAAGGAGAGAGCTTACTGTGAACTCTCTCCTTGGTTTTTATTGCTGTTCAGGTGCTTCGGAGGTATCGTCTTCAGTCTGCTGAGGAACGGGAGTGTTGTAAAGAGGATTTACCGCATACTGAGGCTGCTGACTGTAACGTAAGGCCTGCTGTCTTGCCTGTTCTTCAAGCTGCTGCCTGTTGCGCTCTCTGAGGAGGTTGAGATATTCCGGATGCTTCATAGCGACCATTGCACTTGCAAAGCGGTTGTCGTCCATATCCATACTTGACATTCTCTTGATTCTTCTGAAGCAGAAGAAATACATAAAGATAAGGAAGCCGTAGAAAACGACCTGTGCATAGAAGGAATCAACGGAGCAGCAATAGTCATAAAGACCGTGGGCGAGAATGGGAACAACAAGACACATTGCAACATCCTTGCCGTGAGTGTATTCAGGTGCATTCGGCGCAAGAACGCCGTATTGCTTGAGGTTGAGCTCGAGTCTGTTTGCCTTGATTTTCATATGCCACATGCTGTAATAGTAGCCCATCATAACGCTGAAAAACATATGGGCAGGAACAGACATAACGGCTCTGACAAGAGCGTTTACCCAGCCGTACTGTGTTACATAAAGGATGTTTTCAAAGCCTGCAAAGCCCAGTGATACGAAAACAGAATAGATAAGTCCGTCAAAAAGACTGTTGAAGTTTTTGTTCTTTCTTGTTGCGAGAACGAGAGCAAGGAATTTAAAGCCTTCCTCAACGAGGGCAACATTGAGAAAATACTCAAGAGCAGTATAAATTCTGAAAAGAATCGGATTTTCAAGAACCATCGCGCCGTCAATTTCTGTGGCGTAGGGAAGGAAAATTGAATTGAGGATTTTGCTCAGAAGCTGTTCGGCGAGTGAAGCAGGGAAGCATATTACAACACCGAGACCGAGAAGCAGAAGAAGTAAGCCGAGAGGCTCCTTTTCGGCTCTGTCCTTTTTAAAAACATAAATGCAGAGCACTGCGGCGGGAAGTATCGCCGCTATAGTGAGGAATAAATTATTGTAATCCATTTTTTATCCTTTCTTACCGGTTATTTAAGGCAGACGATCAGAACATATTTGTCGTCCAGATGGTAATAGACATATTTGTTGCCGTTATCCTTGATTAAATCTATGTTATACATTTCGCCGTTGTCTACAAGACTGCGTAAGGCTTGCTTGTAAGCTTTCTGGTTGCTGAAGCGTATGCTTACAAACTGTTGGCCTTTCTGGTCATTCAAGGCGTTTTTAACGGCGTTGAAATCATATTCGGTGAAGTAATAGCCGTTGTAGCGGTGGTAATTGTATTTTTCACCGTTACAGTCGGGTGCGGGGTAATCCTTGTCGGGGGTATGGTCTTTAAAAAACTCATCATCGGTGACGCAGAAATAACTGTAGTCAATACCCTTGGTATATTCCTCGTTGTCAAAGTCATCCCAGGTTACGTCCATATAGTAATATTCTCCGTCTATTTCAAGATAGTTCCACGCGTGATATTCCTCACCTGCATAGCCCTGTATGTAGAAGGTGTTTATGCCGAGAGCTCTTGTGAGATAATAGAAGGATTCGGAATAACCGCCGCAGACACATTTGCCGTTGACAAGAGCGCCGTACATTGAAAGAGCCATTTCCGTACCGGTGCCCTTCATGCTTTTCTCAAGCTCTGCCAAGGCTGCCTTGTCATAGGTTATATTGTTTACAAGGTAGTCATGAACATATTTGACCTTGTCATAGTCGGTGACACAGTGCGAAGCGCCGCGGATAATTTCGTCAACCTTTTTATTGAGTCGGTCTATGTAACCGTCACGGTCGTTTGTATATGTCCAGTAGCTGTAGGTTTTGAGCTTGACGTTAAGATTTCCGCTGAAATCCATACTCATATCGGGGTTGAGCTCCAGCCAGAAAAACTCAGGATGCTCATAAAGGAAGGCGTTATAAGCATATCGGAATTCTGTATAATTCATATCGGAAAACTCAAAATTAAGCTCACCGTCCGAAACTCCCTGCATAAGCTCGTCATAAACCTCTTTCTGCTTATTGTCAAGCTGATTGTAAAGACGGTCAGCGTCGGTGTAGCGAATATTATTTGTGTTGTTATTTACCAGGTTGACCGTTGTGCTCTGGGTCGCCTTCGTTGTGGTGGTCTGAAAAATCACAGAGGATAAAGAGCCGTCTGTGGTTTCGGGCTCAGTTGTTGTTGAGAAGGTCACGTTGAAGGAACTCGTGTCGCGGGTTGTGCTGTAGGAGCCCTTATTTATATCGTCTGCATCAAGGTCAACAAAAAGAGTTGAAACAAACAAAACAAGAAGCAGAAGAAAGATAGTACCCGAGCAACCGCGTCTTTTGTTATTCTTACTCATAATCGTTTTCCTCCGAGCTTTTGATTGCCTGCGAGACATTTTCCACATCGTCACAGATATCGCAGATTTCAGGGTACTTTCTGTCAAGAAGCTTATCTGCATATCTTCCGCGGTAGGTGTCTTTTTTAGCGATTTTGCGGACACCTGCAAGGCAGATAAGGAAAATGACTGCATTGAAAATGTAGAAAACAAAGGTGTAGGAGCCGAGGTTTATGAAATTGCCAAGGCCCTGAACACCGTGGACAAGAATTGGAAGGAAAATCATAAGGAAGAACCATTTGCGTGAGGAGAAGGGCTTCCTGATTTCGATAAGTCCTGCCCTGGCATATTCCTTTTCGGCATTTGAAGCGGTTTTATAAACTCTCCACATGGTGTAGCAATAGCCCATTGTGATGCCCGAGAAAAGGTGGATGGGAAGTGAGAAAAGACATCTGGTAAGAAGCATATCCCAACCGCTGATAAGTGCGAAGCGGATATTTTCAATCATTCCGAAGCCGAGGGAAACGAAGGTGGCATAAACTATACCGTCGAAAAGACAGTTGAAGTTTTTGCTGTTGCGTGTGACGAAGTAGGTGACAAGCCATTTTGCGATTTCTTCCGCAAGGGCGACACCGACAAAGACCACAAGAAGTCCGTGACCCAATTCGTCAAGAGGTGTCTCATAGCCGATAACGCCCTCTATGCTCATAATCGCCTTATCTATAAAAAGCTTATCGACAATACCGACTGTGAAGCTTTCAAGACCGTAGGCAGGGAACCAGACTGCGCCGCCGAGGGCAAAAAGAAGCGTAACGAAGCCGATGGGCTCTTTTTCTACCTTGTCATTAAAAAAAACGTAAGCGGCAAGAAGAAGGGCGGGAATCATTGCGGCAATTGAAATTTCAAGTGATGCAAAGCTCATATTTTTCTCTCCTTTTGTTATGAATTGCACATATATTACAATTATATATACATATTGTCTTTTTTTCAACAAAAATCGGAGAAAAAAGGGGAGATTTGTCAAAAAAAGGGGCTGGGGAAAAATGCGCAGTATGAACAAACCGAGCCAAAATAAAGCGAAAAGCTTTATTTTGGGTTACCCGACGGCGTACAAAGGTACTCCTAGGGCGAGGTTTGTTTATAGCATAAAACACAAAAACAATGTTTTTGTCTGTTTTTCACCATTTTTAATGTTTTAAAGGGTTCCTTTGGTTAAAACCGAAGAAACCCTTTATTTCTCTTGTTTTATGCGGTCTGCACTTTTTTTACAGCCCCTTTGAAAGGTCTTATTCTTTCTTCTGCTTTTCGGGAAGAGTGTTTTCCTGGTTGCGATAAACGACGAATTTGCAGAAAAGGAACTCAAGCACGAAGTTGGAAGCCATTGTAAGAGCGAGAACAATATATTCGTTTACACCCTTGCCGGTGGCAAGCTCACCGAGTATTGTTGAAACCGGAGTGAAAATAAGATAGAAGCCTGCAATTTTAGCCATAGCAATGGGTACGTTGGCTGCAGATCGGAAGGTGTAGCGGCGGTTGAAGGTGAAATTCCACAAAACGGAAAGCACAAGAGCAATGAGATAGCATACACCGTATTCTGCACTGAGAACCTTCATAAGAGCTTCGTTCTGAATATTAAGATTGGGAACAATAACCTCATTCAGAAGTGTGAATGAGCCAACCTGAATGATACCTGCCGAGGCTGAGAAAAGCGCAAATTTTATTGCCTGTAAAACATTGTTATTCTTCATATTTTAACCTCCTGAAATGTCGCTGTGCGACCTTTTTTTCATTATACTACTAACGAAAGAAAAATTCAAGGCAATTTATTCTGTTTCGTGCCCGTCGGCAGGGAATTTGCACTGATATAATGTGCTTTGAACAAGAAACAAGCAGAGCATTTCAACTCTGCTGTTAACATTAATGATTAGTCTAAGCAAATGTCGTGATTTAAACTCATGGGATTGTTTATACAGTATATTCCGTATTTTTCGTATAGGATATGGGCTTCTATTTCAAAATATCAATGTACACCGCCAAGAACCGCTTTTGTGCCAAACTCTTTTATCATTTCTTTTTCATATTCTTTAATTGCAATTTTTTTCACATCTTCTATAACAATTTTATATGCTTCCGTATCTTTCACAGGGTCATAGTAAAAATAACAACCATTATTTTTTGGAAGTTCTTTTTTTACAGTGTCGTTTTGTGTTATGTAATAAGGAATATTATTTTCAAAGAAAATTTCAAACTGAGGTACCTTCAGAATCTTGTCTTTGATATCCCTCGGCAGAGTGTTGATCTTTATAAGATTGCTTTCTATATCTTCTTCCGTCGTAACTTCATCCGAAACGGGATTTATGCGTATATCATTTTTTACAACGAGGCCTGAATACAATGCATTCTTTCTGATTAAATCATTCTGAGTTTTTTGTTTATGCTATTTGACTGAGAAACATCGTTCGCACATTTACTACAAAACACTTGGTTGCCAATAGAATATTTTGCAGAAAAAAAGCCGATTTTATTCTTACATTTACAACAATATTTCGCCATATATCTTCCCTTTCTCTTATGTCAATATTTGATATATAAAAATTACTAATCTTTATATTCTTATTTTTATTATAGTAAAAAACACGTAAAAGAAAATAACAACAGTATAAATCCCCTTCACTTACAAATACTAACAACACAATTTGAATTTTTATTTAGGGGCGGTCATTGTCCGTCCGCAGTGAATGGGGAGAGATTTATATATGAAAGCAAAAGGTATCGTACGCCGTATAGATGACCTCGGACGTGTCGTAATCCCCAAAGAAATCAGAAGAACAATGCGCATCCGTGAAGGTGACCCGCTGGAAATTTATACAGACAACGAGGGTGAAGTGATCTTCAAGAAGTATTCGCCTATGGGTGAGCTCGGACCTTACACAAAGCAGTATGTTGACGTGCTTAACCGTACAAGCGGATTGGCGGTTGTTATATGCGACAGAGACCGTGTTATTGCAGTTTCGGGTATGCCTAAAAAGGAAATTATGGGCAAGCGTATATCGCCTATGGTGGAAAGCTATATGGAAAGACGGACGGGCTTTGTCAGAGGCACCGATAAGGACGAGCTTGCGGTCAGTGAAGAGCTGCCGTCACCCATATCTGTTATGTACCCCATAATCGGCGGCGGTGATGTTATGGGAGCGGTTATGCTGCTTTGCGGCGAGAGTGTATCTGCTCCCACTCAGACCGATATCAAGCTCACGCAGGTAGCGGCCGGCTTTCTGGGTAAGCAGATGGAGGAATAATACTTTACAATCAAAAGAGGTAGTACGGAAAACGAACCGTATTACCTCTTGATTGTTTTATCTGATGATGCCCCGAGCATTTTTCTCACTTCGCTGACGAGATAAAAGGAGCCGCAGACTATAAGAGCGCCTTTATCTGTAAGCTCAAGGGCTTTTTTGAGAGCAGACTGCGTGTCTTTTTCGCAGAAGGATGAACAGTAAGCGTCTGCGATTAATTTGAGAGTCTCGGGCTTTTCACCTCTTACAGGATCGGTGCAGGTGAACACGGCGTTTTCGCAAAGGGGAAGAATATAGCCGAGACTTTTTTCATAATCCTTATCCTTCATAAAAGAGCACAGAAGAGTGATTTTTTTGTCGGAAAGAAAGGCCTCGGACGTTTCTCTGAGTGCTCTCAGACAGCCCTCGTTGTGTCCGCCGTCAAGAATTATCAACGGGTTCCTTGAAATAATTTCCGTTCTGCCGGGAATGGTAAAAGCGCCAATGCCCTTTATTATGCTTTCATCGGTGACGGTGTAGCCCTTGTTGCGAAGAGCCCTTGCTGCCTCAATAACGGTGAGCATATTACCCACCTGATGCTTGCCGCAAAGCCTGACGGTAACAGCCAGAGAGCCGTATCGGAAATCTGTTCCGAAAAGATCGCTTTTTGTTACCTTGAGCTTTTTTGTGTCGGGTATTATCAGGGGACTGCCCTTTTTGGTGCAGCTATCGGTTATTACCCTTGCCGCGTCGGGATTCTGAGGGATGAAACCTCCGTTGCCTTTGGTGAAGGGATATGAAACTGTCGGCACGTCGGGCAGAATGATACCGCATTTTTCGTCTGCGATTTCTTTTACGGTTGAGCCGAGCATATCTGTGTGGTCTTGGGAAACTGAGGTGATAACGGAAAGAAGCTTGTCGTTTATGACGTTTGTGCTGTCGTTTTTGCCCCCGATGCCTGCCTCAAGAATAACAATATCACAGTCGGTGCGCTCAAAATATACCATTGCAAGAGCGGTAGTAACCTCAAAAACCGTAGGGTAAAGACCTTCCATTTCCATCAGGTCGTTTTTTTCTTTTATAAGGGCGGTGATTTCGGCAACATCACTGTCGGGAATAAACTCACCGTCAACCTTGATTCTTTCGTTAAATTTTATTATGAAGGGGGATGTAAAAAGGCCTGTACGGCATCCGCTCGCGGTCATAATTGAGGAAAGAGCGGTCGAAACCGAGCCTTTTCCGTTTGTGCCGACCACGTGGACGAAATTCAGTCTGTCGTGGGGATTGCCGAGAAGCTCAAGAAGACGTCTTATTCTCTCGTGAGATGAGATTTTCTGAAATTTGCGTCTGCTCATTATGTAATCAATAGCCGTTTCATAGGTCATAATATCCCTCCTTTGCTAAAGAGTATATAACTAACCGCGGCTGATGTCAATATTTTCAAAGGGACAGTTTTCGATTTCATAAACAGAGCATTTTTCATAAAGATATGTGGCAAAAAGAAGCCTGTCGGTGCAAGGCGGACGCAGTCTTTCAAGATGAAAGGGAAGTTCAATTCCTCTTGCGGTGCAAAGCCTTGACGGGTGTATATTTTTTGTGTCGCAGGTAAAAATCAGACCGCCGAAGGTGCGGGGAATATCGGTGAGAAGGGGAGTAATGACAAGGTCGGAGGCGTCGTTGCTTTTGTTCCATTTCTGCGAAACTGTCAGAGATACTCCGTATTTTTTTAAGAGAATTTCCTGCGCTTCTCTGTAACATTCCCTACGGGAGCATATTATGTGAATAGCCGAAGAGAAGGGAACAAGCTTTTCTGTAAGGTCAGCACCGAAGCCCTCCGTGTCACAGATGCAGATTCTTTTAAAAGGCTTGCTGACCGAATATTCCTTGAGAAAAAGAGGAGCACTGTTAAGAAGCCGACGGAGTGAAAGCTTTTTGTTTTCAGTGGGCAGGGTATCGGGAAAAATTACGGAATTGCGAAGATTGCCGACGAAGCGGTCAAGCGATTTTTTATCGTATTTGCCCTTCTTTGTTTTTACCGTCACAGTGAAAAAATAACGGTGAAGGTCGATATCCGTTCTTTCACATATGAAAGCAGGGACTTTTCTTTTTTTTATCTTTTCGTCGGAGTCGGAAAGCGTTACGATTACAAACATAATATCACCGTGAAATTATATGCGTAAGGCTTCGTTATAATGAAAAAACTGTCGGGATTTTTGCTTCCCGACAGTCTGTATTTTATTGAACAGGGTTTACCGTAATACTTTCAATCTGAGGAGCATAGGTTGTTCTGCCGTCAAAACGGATGCTGCCGCTTGAAGAAAGAGTAACCGTGTTTTCGCCCTCTTTAAGCTCAAGGGAGAAGGTCATGGTTTTATATGTAAATCTGCTATAGGTGTTGCGGCAGAACATATCCTGACTTTCGCCGTTTGCTTCCACAGTGAGGAGTGCTTCGATAAGGTCAACATTATAGTCGTGATATCCGCCCTCCTGATTGTTGGCGTAGCTGAGGGTCACACGGTATGTGCCGCTCTTTGGTGCGTTTACCGTGAGCTGTGCCTTTCCGCCTTCACTTGAGATACCGTCGATATACTCTGTGCCGTATTTGTCGGTGTTGAGCGTTGCACCGCCTTCAAGAGCAAAGTCCTTTGCGGTAAAGGTCTGTGAAGAAAGATGCTCGGCGTTGTCGTAAATAACGAGGGTGTCGCAGTGTACGTCTGTTTCAATCTGATTGAGTCCGCGTCTTAAATAAACTGTTGTCAAGCCGTCGAGGTTGATTTTTATACCGTCAACCGTTGCGGCGGTCTTTTCGCTTGACCATATGTTATAGTAGCCGTCACGGGGAGCAACTGCAATATAAGAATTTACACCGTCATTAAGAAGAGAAAGCGTGTCGGTCTGCTTGTGAGGGGTAAGAAGCGCACTGTCAAGCACATATGTGCCTTCTCCGTGGTAGAATTCTACCGTGTGTATGCCTGCGCAAAGCTCAAGCTGAAGTGAACACACATCAGTATATTCGCTCTTTATTGTGTTGGGAAGCATAAGCTCCTGCTTTTTGCCGTCAAGGGAGAATATTGCCTTTGTGAAATCTCTGTCATCGGTGGTTTTGCCGTCGTTGGAATTGCCAAAGATAATATCAAAGTCATAAAGTCCCGATTCGGGAACGGTAAGCATTATTTTTACACCGTCACCTTCTTTTTCAAGACCGCCGACCATTCCTTCGGTTTTGCCTGTTGTGGCGTAAGCACTGTCGTAGGTATATGCATCGCCGAGAAGTCTGCCTTCTTCAAATTCGTATCTTACGGGAAGTCTTGTGTTTACTACGGGAGTTATTTCACCCTCAGCCTTTTCAACGGTGATGAAGTAAACCGAGTTGTTATCTGTAGCGGGAAGGTTAACGGTAAGCTTGCCGTAAGAAGGTGAAGCGTTGTATTTTCTTACGACTACGGGACTTGATACTATACCTGTAAGGCCCTGATAATAAACAGCTTCAACGGTAACCGTAACCTCTTCACCTAAGTCTGTTTCGTCAAGGTTTTTGATTTTTACCTGCTGTCTTTCGTCTCTTCCGGTGACAATCATATCGATTGCCTGACTGTCGCTTCTGAGGGCGGCGATACCGTCAAGTCTCTCCCAATGGTTGTATTTGTTCTGAGTTTTGCTTGTTACCTCAAGAAGCTGACCCTCCATTTCGGCGTACTTTCTGTAAAGCCACCAGTTGGAGTTGGGAGAGTTATCGTCAGCGGCGGTGTCGTTAAGGTTGTTTGCAAGACGCCAATATGCCATGTTGCCGTAAACACCGCTTTTTTCCATAGCGATTATGTAATGAAGCATGGTTGCCGGGTTGCCGCAGTCCTCCATAGTGCCGTATTCGGTTACGATAATGGGGAGAGGGTCCACACCGAGCTCGTTTTCGATACGTCTGTAATCCTCAACATGCATATGCCAGTCGGGAATTGACCACCATGCAAGCTCGTGATAAATCATAATCTCGGGCACACAGTCATTTTCTGCGCAGTACTCCATAAAGCCGGTGATTTTGTTTGTTTCATAATCGCAGTAACCGGGGCCGCCGATACGTGCATCCGGGTCAATGCTCTTGACAAGGTCATAGGTCATTTCCCACGCTTCGTAGAAATTAGCTCTGCCGACTTCGTCAAAATGTACCTGACCGTCGATGTAGTTACCGAACCAGATAGCGTTGTCGCACTCGTTGAAGATGCAGTACACAAGCTTGTCCGCATAAGGAGCATCCATAAGTGCACGTACCTTTTCCTCAACGATGGGGAAATAGGTTTCCGTCAGATATTCTCTCCAGTCATAGGTGCCTGCGGCACGGGAATCAAGAATGTTTTTGTGATCATAGTACCAGGTGCTGAAGGAATCCTGAAGATAGACAACATTATAGTCGGTGTCACCAAGCTGAGTATAAATATGGTCAATATCTCCCGTGGGGTGCTGAAGACCGTCGGGTACCTTCTGAGAAACCGAGGCTATGTCAAGGCTTTCGGTTATAGCCTTTGAGGGAACACCTTCCTCGGCAAGACCGTAAAGAAAGCCTGTTGCTTTTGTTCCGACCTCCCCTTGTGTTTGAGCCGCATCAACGGTGAGGGTGGGTGACCATGCAACGGGAACGTTTTCAAGCAACAGTATAATGCTGATTATGATTGAAGCTATGGACGAAAAGAATTGTGACATAAAAATGCTCCTTTTACTTTTTGTATAAGAAAATTTTATCATTATCAGCTTTTTAATTCAATGGTTTTTCATAAAAAAATCAGGCTGTGAATTTGGTTATAATAAACAAAAATTATTCTATTGATTATAGAAGCGGATTAATGTATAATTGTAATGTTATCGGAGGTGCAGTATGAAAAAAATCAGAATTACCGCAATACGAAAAGCAAGATATGATGACCTTATAGAGAAATACGAAAACCCTATTGAGCACGCCTGCGATGTTGAGGAAGGTCAGGTTTTTATTGCCGACGGTTGGAAGAAGCCCGAGGGTTTCTGTGACAGTGCGTGGGAAAGCATTTCACCCTTTGTATTGACTCTTGCTTGCGGCGGTGAAGATATCTATGACGGATGGATGAAAAACAAAAAATCCGCTATGATAAGCTGTAACGACGGCTTTCGCCCCGTCAGCTTTTATATTGAGACTATGGAGGAATAAGCATGGTTAAATTTATCTGTTACCCTAAATGCACAACCTGTCAGAAGGCAAAAAAGTGGCTTGAGGAAAATAACATCACTTATGAGATAAGAGATATCAAGCTCGATAATCCCTCTTACGGTGAGCTTTCTTTATGGTACGGTCTCAGCGGACTTCCGCTGAAAAAGTTCTTTAACACAAGCGGACTGCTTTATAAGTCAATGAACCTGAAGGATAAGCTCCCACATATGAGCGAAGACGAAATGCTGAAGCTTCTCTCAACCGACGGTATGCTCGTAAAAAGACCTCTCCTTATAGGTGATGATTTTGTTCTTACGGGCTTCAGAGAAAAAGAGTGGTCGGAAAAGCTCTTATAAAAACTGACAGCAAAGGGAAGAAAATCTTATAAAAGGCTTGATTTTATTCCTTTGTTATGTTATCATAACCTTTGCTTGTTAATAAAAGTAAGATGCTTTATTTTGGTCATGCAGCAGCGGGTTCTGTGCGACAGTACGCCGCGAACCATGTCAGGCGGGAAACCGAGCAGCATTAAGTGGAATGTCTGTGCGACACAGTCAAAGCCTGTTGCTGTATGACCAAGATAATGCATCTTTTTATTTGGTTGCGATTTTTAGTAGTCAGTAGCCGGTAGTCAGTAGTCAGGGAAACGCCCTTCGGGCATTTTTATATAGGGAGGCAGAGTGAAAATGTATCAGGTACTTTACAGAAAATACAGACCCAGAGTTTTCAGTGACGTTGTGGGTCAGAAGCATATTACAGATACTCTTTCGAAGGAAATCGAAACGGGTAAGCTCTCCCATGCCTATCTTTTCACAGGCTCAAGAGGTACGGGAAAGACCACCTGCGCAAAAATTCTTTCAAAGGCGGTCAATTGTCTTAATCCCGTAAACGGTAACCCTTGTAACGAGTGTGAAATCTGTAAGGGCCTTGACTCGGGTGCAATTCTTGATGTTGTTGAAATCGACGCTGCAAGTAACAACGGCGTTGAAAATATACGTGACATCCGTGAGGAGATAAATTTCACTCCTGCAGCTTGTAAATACCGTGTTTATATCATCGACGAGGTGCATATGCTCTCTATGGGCGCCTTCAACGCTCTTCTCAAAACCCTCGAGGAGCCGCCTGCTCACGTTAAGTTTATCCTTGCAACCACCGAGGTTCATAAGCTTCCCGTTACCGTTGTTTCACGCTGTCAGCGTTTTGACTTCAAGCGTGTTACTCCCGAGGCTATGAGTGAAAGAATGAATCTTATTGCCGAAAGTGAGGGCTTTACTCTTGAAGAAGAGGCCGCATCCCTTATAGCGAGAATTGCCGACGGCGGTATGCGTGATGCTCTGTCACTTCTCGACCAGTGCACGGGGCACAGCAAGCATATAACCTGTGAAACCGTGCTTTCTGTTGCGGGTATGACGGGTAAGGAGCATCTTTTCTCTCTTGCCGAGGCGGTGAGAAACAAGGATTCGGCAAAGGCTCTGGATATTATCAGCCGCCTTTACGGTGATTCCTGCGATATGGAAAGACTTGCAAGTGAAATGATAAACCATTATCGCAATCTTATGATAGTCAAAACCGTAAGAAGCTCTGACGGTCTCATTGTCTGCACAGATGAGGAGCTCAGGCTTTATAGGGAACAGAGTGCAGGCTATACTCTTGAAAATGTTCTTTATTGCATAGGTCTTTTACAAAGCTGTGTGGCAAACATTAAAAAGGGTGTGAGCCGCCGTATAGAGACGGAAATGACCTTTATCAAAATGGCAAATCCTGTTCTTAACGAAACCAATGAGGCTCTTCTTACAAGAATTGCCGAGCTTGAGAATATAATCAGAACGGGCAATACAGAAGCACTAAAGCAGACTTCAGAAGCCGTACCCTCTCATCAGGCGGAAGAAAATAATTCTGAGCCCGAAATTATTCCTGCAGTCAAGCAAGAGATAAAAGAACCGGTGAAAATCAAAAGCACTGCCTTTGAGGTTCCGACACAGTCGGTGAAGCAGGAAGAAGCTCCTCGTGAGGCAGAAAAAGCCTCCGGACAGACCGCTTACGATACTGCACCTTCTCAGAATGAAAATCTTCCCTGGGCAGAGGTGCTTGCCGAAATTCTCAGAACGAATCCTGCCTTATGGGGCATCCTTAATAATTCCGAGGCATATATCAACGGTGATTATGTGCTTATCAAAAGTGATAATCCCACTCTCGGCGAGTTTATCAAAAAGGACGGCAATTCACGCAGTGTAAAGGAAGCGGTATACCGTATTACCGGCAAGAAATACCGTCTCGGACTCACAAAGGCTGCGGCACCCAAGGCTGCGTCTGCACCGAAAAGAGACCCCCTTGAGGACCTTATCAGCAGAGCGGGCTCGATGGGCATAAATGTTGACATTAAATAATAATTCATTATAATTAAAAATAAAAACGACTATAATATAAAGGAGATTTCAGTTATGAAAGCAAGAATTCCCGGTCAGGCTGCAGGCGGCGGCCAGATGGCTATGATGAAAAAAATTCAGGAAATGCAGGCTCAGATGGAACAGAAGCAGGCAGAAATCGAGGCAACTGATTTTGTCGCTTCAGCAGGCGGCGGAGCAGTTGAGGTAACTGTTTCAGGCGCTCACGAGGTTAAGAGCATTAAAATGCAGCCCGATATTATCGACCCCGACGATGCAGATATGCTTGCAGACCTTATCATTGCCGCAACAAACGAGGCCATGAGAAAGGCTGACGATGCTATGGCTCAGGCTATGGATGCCGCTAAGGGCGGTCTTGCAGGACTCAACCTTCCCTTCTGATGGCAAGATACAGTGTAAATTCACTTGCAAAGCTGGTTGAGCAATTTGAGCGTATGCCCGGAATAGGCCACAAAAGCGCTCAGCGACTGGCTTTCTATGTGCTTAACTTAAAAAAGGAAGAGGCGGAAAGCTTTGCAAATGCAATTCTCACCGCCCACGAAAAAATCAAAAAGTGCTCACGATGCTGCAACCTCTCAGAGGATGAGCTTTGCTCACTTTGTAAAGACGGCGGAAGAGATGAAAGTGTTATCTGTGTTGTTGAGGACCCGAGAGACGTAATGGCATTTGAGCGCACCCACGAATATGAGGGTACATATCACGTGCTTCATGGGGTTATCTCGCCTATGAACGGTATCGGCCCCGAGGATATTACCGTAAAAGAGCTTCTTGCACGTACAGGTGACGGTAAGCTGCAGGAGGTTATTATGGCTACCAACCCCACCGTTGAGGGCGAAGCCACGGCTATGTATATTTCACGGCTTCTCAAGCCTATGGGCATAAAGGTCAGCCGACTTGCCTACGGTGTGCCCGTGGGTGCAGACCTTGAATATGCCGATGAGGTTACTCTGACGAGGGCACTTGAGGGCAGAAGAACACTTTGAGAAGTAGGGTGATCATATGACAGTTAAGCTCTTTATCCGGGCATTGACAAAGTTTCTGCTCGGTGTGGTTTTAGTAGTGTTGCTGATATTTTTACCTGCGGGCACCTTTAACTTTTTCGGCGGATGGCTTCTTACGGGCGTTCTGTTTGTGCCTATGCTTATTATGGGTATAGTTATGATGGTTAAAAGCCCCGACCTTCTCAAAAAAAGACTTGATGCCAAAGAAAAGAGGGAAGAGCAGAGCCTTATTGTAAAGCTCAGCGGACTTATGTTCCTCGGCGGCTTTGTTGTTGCAGGTCTCGGGCAACGCTTCGGTTGGTATACCTTGCCGAAAACAGCATCAGTTATTGCGGCAGCAGTGTTTTTTCTTTCATATGCGCTTTATGCCGAGGTTCTCCGTGAAAACGCATATCTCAGCCGTACTATAGAGATTCAGGAAAATCAGAAGGTTATCGATACGGGCCTTTACAGCATTATCCGCCACCCGATGTACACTTCTACGGTTATAATGTTTCTGTCAATTCCTATCATTTTAGGCTCGGTTTTTTCCTTTATTATTTTTCTTTTTTATCCTGCACTCATTGCAGGGCGAATAAAAAATGAAGAAGAGCTTCTCGAAAAGGAGCTTGAAGGCTACTGCGAGTATAAGCAAAAGGTAAAGTACAGACTTGTTCCGTTTATATGGTAGCATTGATCTGCAAAGCGAGAAAGAAGAATTTTTCCAGTAAGGTGTAAAAATGAAACAGCATCTGATGAAATTAAATCCCACTCCTATGAAAATGTTTCGGGAAGGCTTTAAGACGATAGAGTTGCGTCTTTATGACGAAAAAAGAAAAAAGATTTCAGTCGGAGATACAATCAAGTTCATAAATACCGGTGATATAACAGATACAATAGATGTAATTGTTGAAGATTTATTTGTTTTTAATTCTTTTGATGAGTTGTATAAAAGTTTACCTTTGTTGGAATGTGGCTATACTCAGGAAAACGTAGACACAGCTTCTCCCGATGAAATGGAGCTGTATTATCCTAAAGAAAAGCAAAATAAATACGGTGTTGTAGGAATAAAGGTTTCCGTAGTCTGAAGGATTTTTGAAAACATAAAATCTGCGGGAATAACGCTGAGATTTTTAGAAAGTCGGGCGCAATTCTGCATTTATAAAGAAAGGTGGTGCCTTAACTTTGGCAATACAGCAGGACGAAAAACAAATAGTTGCCCAAAATAAAAAAGCAAGGCACGACTATTTTGTTTTGGAAACATATGAAGCGGGTATCGAGCTTTTCGGTACGGAAGTGAAATCAATAAGAAAAGGCAGGCTCAATCTCAAGGACAGCTGGTGCAGTATAGATAAGGGTGAGATTTTTGTCAACGGTATGCACATCAGTCCCTATGAGCAGGGAAATATCTTCAACCGTGACCCGATGAGAGTTCGCAGACTGCTTATGCATAAGCGTGAGATAAACCGCCTTTACGGCACGGTAAAGCAGCAGGGTCTTACGTTGGTTCCCTTGTCTGTATATTTTCTCAAGGGCAGGGCAAAGCTTGAAGTAGGTCTTTGCAAGGGTAAAAAGCTTTACGACAAGCGAGAAACCGCTGCAAAGAAGGATGCTCAGAGAGATATGGAGCGAGCTGTGAAGGGATAAAATCCCACTTGAAAAATAACTTGAAATTGCATATAATAAACATTGCGTAGCAATACTTCACATCGACGAAGTCGATATTTCACACACCCAAGGTGTATTTCACATCCGCAAAGCGGATATTTCACTGCAACACTTAAGTGTTGCCTACATGGGGATGAAAGGATTTCGACGGGGATTTTGAAGCATGGTAAGCGGGTAGTGGAGTGGCACCACTTTAAAAGTCACAATTCTTAAATATAAACGACAATAATAAAGTTTTAATGGCTGCTTAATGCGGCCCGTCTTGACTGAGAGTACTGCGGCTTAGTTAAAGGCGTCGATCAGCAGTGAACGTGAACACCTGAGCAGACTCGTAGGGTGTCATGCATCAGAGCCTACCGAGGGAGCAAGCCTGTCATTCGGCGTACTTCTGAGGGAATTCTAAAAGATTGACTGCACCCGGAGAAAGTTATGTGAATGGATTTTCGGACGCGGTTTCGATTACCGCCATCTCCACCAAAAGCAAAGAAAAGTCACACGGCAGTGCGACTTTTCTTTTTTTAGTAAGATTAGTTTTTGAAAGACGTAGAACACCCTATAATTTTTGCATCACGCAACAGACGAAACCCCCTTGTGTTATAGTGTATTTCCAGGACTGGTCGAGGGACGGGTTAAATCAAGTAAACAGTTTAAGCACAGGTACAGTAATGTTTCCTGTGTTTTTTCGTGCTGTTTTTTGTCTTATAAAAAATTCAATTTTTTTCGAAAAAAATGTTACTTTTTACGTTTTTGATGACTAAATAATTGAAAGAGGTCGTTTTATTTAATTAAGTAACGATGACCTTACTATGATACATTAATATAAATCATTCAATTTTTATCAAAGAAAAGGTGCGGGGAAAATGTCTAAATATTTACGTAAAACACATAAGGGAAAGCTTAGTTCGGTAAACAATATGAACAATCATTCCGTGACGAAGGTTGTTTCGGCACATAATATCGCTTTTGCAATCTTTTTTATTATTTATGTAGTGCTGGAATTTTTTATATATCCAAAAATTTCATCCAATTTTTTAAAAGCTTTTGTGATTGCTGTTGTCGGGGCGTTTGTGCATAAAGGTATATATAAGTTAGTCAAACACATTATGAATAAACACATTGAGAAAAAACAAAAACAATTTTGCATCCAAGGGGTTTGGTATCATGTGCATATTCCGCATCGTTTGGGTGAAATTGACTATAGCAGAAAACGCCTGAGCTGCGGAGAGACTATTATAAGACGTGAACTGTATGATTTTGCGCTATCTGCAACAAACTGGGATTGCTCTATCAGTAACGGACAAGTGGTACAATCAACTGAACGCGAAACAAAATGGCATACTGTTATTTCGGAAATATCTGATACTAGTGAAAGCGACTATGATTTCATACAGATATATAATGCTAACACAAATATCGTTGCTAATATGAATATAACTTCATGTCCGTGTTGTAAGCACAAGTTTGGAACTCCAATCGAAATAGAAGAAGCCGGTAAAAACCGTTATGGTATACATAAATTTACTGTAGATCGAACAAAGTATAAACCGGGTTTGGGTTATACAAGGATGAAGGCTCAATACCTTGATTGTTGGCCATCACTTAAAAGTGGAGAATTATTTTT
>JAZSQD010000100.1:0-16120 GCA_045537815.1 Acutalibacteraceae bacterium
GCTCACAGAACGACATGGCTACGATCCGACTTATGTGTAATCAGGCCAGAGAATATCATCGATGAAGATTTCGGCATATGCGCTCTGCCATAAAAGGAAGTTGGAAATCCGGTATTCTCCGCTGGGTCTTATGATAAGGTCAGGATCCGGAATACCTGCCGTGTCAAGTGAGTCGGAAATCATATCCTCCGTTATTTCCTCAGGCAAAACAGTTCCGGATTTCACCTTGTCGGCAATACCTCTCACACCGCGGACTATTTCATCTCTGCCGCCGTAATTAAGAGCAACAGCAACGGTTGTGCCTTTGTAATCCGCAGATTTTTTCTCTACACAATCCATAAGCCCTGCAATATCAGAGGGCATACCTTCTCTGTCACCGATAAAGCGGATTCGGTATTCTGCTTTGCTGTTTTCAGACAGTTCCTTTTGCAACTTTGAAAGAAAGCCTCTGAAAACATCCATAATGGCATTTACTTCCGTTTCTGAGCGTTTCCAGTTTTCCGTTGAAAAAGCATAGAAGGTAACATATTTTATCCCGATTGAGGCGCAGTAACCGCTTATGCTTCTGAATACGGTCTCCCCTGCCTTGTGACCCTCGGTTCTTTTCATACCCTTCTGCTTTGCCCAGCGTCCGTTTCCGTCCATTATAATGGCAATATGCGTGGGGAGAACAGAGAATTTCTTATCCATTTTTGCTCTCCTTAAAGTCTTTTAAATAGGGAAAAAGGGACTGTCGGCATAACAGTCCTCTTTTTTTATTCGGTTAGATTTCCATGATTTCCTTCTGCTTAGCTTCGGAAATTACGTCGATTTCCTTGATTGCATTGTCGGTAATCTTCTGGATTTCCTTTTCGCCGTCCTTAAGGTCGTCCTCTGTGATTTCGGATGCCTTCTTCATAGCCTTGAGCTTTTCGATGCAGTCACGGCGGATTGAACGGGCTGCAACCTTTGAGTTTTCGGCAATCTTCTGTATGTCCTTAACGAGGTCCTTACGTCTGTCCTCTGTGAGAGGCGGGAAGGTAAGTCTGATAACGGAGCCGTCATTCTGAGGATTGATTCCGATATCTGAGGTCTGAATCGCCTTTTCGATCGCCTTGAGCACTGACTTATCCCAGGGCTGAATTGTGAGCACTCTTGCCTCTGTAGCAGAAACGGAAGCGAGCTGGTTAATAGGTGTCATTGAGCCGTAATAGTCAACTGTAACCTTATCGAGAATCTGAGGGTTTGCTCTGCCTGCACGGATTGCACCATATTCTGTCTGAAGGGCGCTGATTGTTTTGCCCATCTTTGTTTTTGCGGTTTCAAATACTGTCTTCATGATTTAGTCCTCTTTTCTGTGTATTTTTTGTTTGATTATTCTTTAACAACAGTACCCAGGTTTTCGCCCTTGAGTGCTCTGACAATATTCTGAGGGTCATCAAGGTTGAAAACAAGGATAGCTATATTATTATCTCTGCAAAGCGATGCGGCTGTGCTGTCCATAACCTTGAGGCCCTTTGCGAGAACCTCGGAATGGGTAAGCTCATCGTATTTTACTGCATCGTCAAACTTGTTGGGGTCTTTGTCGTAAACACCGTCAACATTTGTTGCCTTAAAAATAATTTCAGCATCAATTTCTGCGGCTCTGAGCGCTGCGGCAGTATCAGTTGAGAAGAAGGGGTTACCTGTTCCGCAGCCGAAAATTACCACCTGACCGTCGTTCAGATATTCAACAGCCTTTCTTTTTGTAAAAATCTCAGCAACCTGAGGCATCTGAAGTGCAGTAAGCACCTGAGCCTTAACACCTAACTGCTCGAGAGTATCCTGCAAAGCGAGAGAGTTGATTGTTGTGGCAAGCATACCCATCTGGTCTGCTCTGGGTCTGTCCATTTCACCGCTTGAGCGTCCGCGCCAGAAGTTACCGCCACCGACAACAATGCCTATCTGAGTACCCATTTCAACACATTCCTTAACAACCTGACAAACGGTTGTCACTGTGTCAAAATCAAGACCCTTTCCTGCTTCACCGGCAAGCACCTCGCCGCTGAGCTTGAGAAGAATTCTTTTATATTTACTCTGCATAGTGAGTATCCTCCGTATTTATTTTTCTTAGCTTCTATTTTACTAAATATCCGCCAAAGTGTAAAGTCTTTTTGCATTTTTTCTTTATATAATTTTGTTGTTTTCGTATTTTTCCGATGCCGAAGTACTTTCAAAACGGATAAGCTCCAGATTCTTTACATTTTCAGCATAAAGTCCGTGGGCATAGCTTTCACACAGATTGCCGAAAAAGGCCTTACTCTTTTCGATTGTAACATTTTCTGCGTTCTTTATGTAGAAGCAGGAATTTCTGCTTTCCTCAATGCCTACATCTATACCCGGGCGAAGGTCGTATATGCCGCAGCTCCACTTTGAGACTTTTGTAAGCTCTACGCTGACCTTTTCGAAGGTGACATTTTCAATCATATTATCCTCGGTACCGTGAACAAGCACACCGTTTTCGCCCTTACAGGTTATATTAAAGAAACGTACGTTCTTTATGTGACCGCACTTTGTGTCTGTGTCACGGCGGAAGGCGGTAATCGCTATAGGCTCTGCACTGCCCCACCAATCGGGACAGAAGCGTCTTGTTTCAATGATAATATTGCTGAAGGATACGTTTTCAACGTTGCCACCGTCTCTTATCTGGATCGAAAGACCTCTGTTGCTTTTTGAAATTGTGCAGGATTCAACGATAACATTTCTGAAATCACCCACACCCTCAGTACCGATTTTGATTGCGGCAGAGGTCGAGGTAAGGGTACATCCGCTGATGACGATATTTTCGGTGGGGCCGTATTCTCTGTTACCCTTTGATGCCTTGAGGCAGATGCAGTCATCGGCACAGGTGACGTGACAGCCTATAATTCTCACATTTGAGCAGTGGTCGGGGTCGATACCGTCACTGTTGGCAACATCAAGAGGATTGAGAATGCGGATATTGCTTATGAGCACATCGTCACAGCCTGCGGGATGAAGCGTCCAGAAGGGAGCATCCTTGATTGTGACATCCTTCACCGTGATGTGATTACTGTTTTCGATATAGATTGTCGTCGGACGGGGATAAAAATTGCCCGTTACATAGTACTGATCTTTTCTTTCAACGAAGGCGTAACAGTTGGCATCGATTGTGCCCTCACCGCTGATTGTTGCACCGTCTGCACCGTAGCCGTAAATAAACGCAAAGGAGGGCTTGCCCGTTACAGGGTTTCCTACAAGGGCAGTTTTCGGGTCGTTGATGGTTTCGCAGGGTCTTATGTAAGAATTGATATCAGCACTTGCTTTAAGAGTGGTACCCTTCTGAAGATGAAGCTCAACATTTTCATGAAGCTGAATGGAGTGACTGTAATAGCTGCCGCTTTCAAGTATAACAGTACCTCCGCCGTTATTTGAACAGTCATCGATGGCTTTCTGTATTGCGCAGCCGTCATCGGTTACACCGTCGGCAACGGCACCGTAATTTTTAACGTTATATAAAATCATAGTAATACTCCTACTTTTATTTTGCTAAATCAATAAAACTCATAAATTCCCGCAGGGAATTCCCCTGACTACTGACTACTCAAAGAACCGCTTATCAGATTTTCTCAAGCTTAGCGTAATTAGCCATGAGCTTCTTTGTTCCTGCAGTTTCAAAGGCAATTTCAAGCATAGAATCGTTTCCCATAGGCTTTGAAGAAACAATGACACCCTTGCCGAAAACCTTATGCTTGACAGTATCACCCGGCTTGTAGGAAGCCTTAGGTGCAGCATCCGAAGCCTTCTGCACTGCGGCTCTCTGTCTTGCAAGATAGCCGTTTCCTGAATGCACCTGACGGGTTTCCTCTCTCTCGTAATCTCCTCTGACAAGCTGACCGAAGGACATCTGAGAGCTTTGTCTTCTGCCCGTCTTTTCTGTCAAGGCATCGGGAATTTCGACAACGAATCTTGACGGGATATTTCTTGATGTCGTACCGAAGAGCATTCGTGTCTGAGCATGGGAAAGGAAAAGCTTTCGCTTGGCTCGTGTAATACCTACATATGCAAGTCGGCGCTCCTCTTCGATATCGTCACCCGAATACATACTCTGGATGCCCGGGAAGATTCCTTCTTCCATACCCGGAAGGAAAACAACGGGGAATTCAAGGCCCTTTGCCGAGTGAATAGTCATCATTACAACTGCATCGGTCTGAGCATTGTAATTGTCTATATCGGTCATAAGTGCAACTTCCTCGAGGAAGCCGAGAAGTGTTGCATCCTCATTTTCCTTTTCATAGGTCATAAGGTTAGAAATAAGCTCGTTGATATTCTCTTCTCTTTCTGCACCCTTTTCCTTATCAAGACGCAAATGCGCAATATACTCGGTTTTATCAAGAACCCTTTTGAACAGCTCATCAAGAGGCATATTATCAACAAGCTCACGTAATTCTTCGATAAGCTGAGTAAATTCCTGAAGCTTTTTTGCACTTCTTTTAAGAGCCTCATACTCATCTGCATGGCTCAGAACATCAAAAAGCGTCACACCGAGACCTGTTGCGATTTCTGCCGCCTTGTTAACTGTTGTATCGCCTATTCCTCTTTTCGGAACATTGATAATTCTGCGAAGGCGGATATTATCACCCGGGTTATTGAGAACGGTGAGATAAGAAATTGCATCCTTGATTTCAAGTCTGTCGTAGAAGCGGTTGCCGCCGATAATACGGTAAGGTATGCCTGCTTTGACGAGAGTTCTTTCAATGGAGTTGGACTGAGCGTTCATTCTGTAAAGCACCGCGTGGTCGCTGAAATTAAATTTGCCCGAGCTGACGTTTTCTTCTATTGTGTCAGCGATGAATCTTGCTTCATCAGCCTCATCATAGGCGTTGTTGATTACAACCTTATCTCCTCCGCCGTTTGCTGTCCAGAGATTTTTTCCCTTACGCTTCTTATTATTTGAGATAACCTCATTAGCAACATCAAGAATAGTCTGTGTCGAACGGTAATTCTGTTCCAGACGGATAATAACCGAGTCGCTGTATCTGTGCTCAAAGCTGAGAATGTTTTCTATAGTAGCGCCACGGAATCGGTAAATACTTTGGTCGTCGTCACCGACAACACAGATGTTTCTGTGCCCCGCCGCAAGAAGCTCGGTAAGTCTGAACTGTGCGTGGTTGGTATCCTGATACTCATCGACCATAATATATCTGAACTTACGCTGATAGTAATCGCGGATATCGGGATTCTGCTCAAGAAGGCGGACAGTATTGAAAATAATATCGTCAAAATCCATAGCGTCACTTTTTACAAGCTCCTGCTGATACACCTTATAAACCTTGGCAATAAGACTCTTTCTCGCGTCCTTTCCCCTCGAAGCATCTTCCGTATACATATCGGGAGAAATCATTGAATCCTTGGCGTTGCTGATTTCGTTAACGATTGTCTTATAAGAAAGATTGCCTTCACTTATGCCGAGCTGACGCTGACATTCCTTGACAAGACGTTTTGAGTCATCGGAGTCGTATATGGTGAAATTCTTGCTGTAGCCGAGCACCTCACCGTCACGGCGCAGAATTCTCACACAGCTTGAGTGAAAGGTTGAAGCCCAGATATCGTTGGCATCTCTTTCTCCGAGCATACGCTCTAATCTTTCCTTGAGCTCATTGGCAGCCTTGTTGGTGAAGGTGATGGCAAGAATCTGCCACGGCTTTGCAGCATCAAATGAAAGTAAATCTTCAATATCAAAAAGCTTACTTTCATCACCCTCGAGATAAGCCTTCATATTTTCGATATCCTCTTGCGTAGGCTCAAAATCAACACGGTGACTGAGATAAGCGTTGCCGTATTTGACGATATTTGCGATACGGTTGACAAGGACGGTGGTCTTTCCGCTGCCCGCACCGGCTAAGATAAGCACGGGACCCTGCACCTGAAAAATAGCCTGTCTCTGCTTATCGTTCATATTTTTAAAATCTTTTTCGATGATTTGTTTTCTTAAATCAAAAAACTCTTTAGTCGCCATTTTTTACCTCTTTGAATTTTTCTTTTCTATCCTTTTGATTTTACATTATTCTGAGCAAAAAAACAACCGTATTTTATAAATTACACATAAAAAACTGCCGGGAAATCCCGACAGCTTTACAGGCTTCTGCCTTGTTTTTCTGAATATCCTCAGCTGAAACCAACGAATCTTATATAAGCACAGCATCACCCGAGACGTTCATTTTCAATGCTTTGTTAACGAATGTAAGAAAATCTTAATCTTTTTCGCAAAGCTTCGCCAACATACTCTCAGCATCAGTGAAAAGAATCGGAGTTATGCCGATTTTATGAAGGTTTTCAAGGTTTTTGGGGCTGTCGTCAATCATAAATATCTCGTCGTATTCCTTACCGAAGGAATTGACACAGTGAAGATAAAACCTTTCATCCGGCTTTGCCATTTTAAGATTGGCAGATATAAACATTTTGTCAAAAAGAGAAGTAAGATTGTTTTTTTCAAAAATTTCTTCCACAAACCCCAAAGGAGCATTAGAAAGAAGGGCTATGTCTGCAGTTTCACCGAGTTTTTTTATTATCGGAGCCATATAGGGTCTGAATCGGGTAAGCTCATCCCACTCACGGAGAATATCCCCTTTTTTCATACCCAACTCAGCCGACATACGGTCAAAAAGCTCTTCTCTTGTTATTTCACCGAGATCGGCAGGAATAAAATATTTGTCTTTAAGCACCGCCGCTGTCTCTTGGTCAAAATGTCTTCTGAAAAAGGGAGGTGCAATTTCTTCAAAAATAACACCGAAGCAATCGAAAATTATAAGTCTGTTTTTCATTTTATCACCCTATTATATTTATCTGTTCTTTTAAGATAATCTATGAGCATCATCGGCCAGTCGGTCTGAATAAAATCAAAGCCCTTATCGGCAAGCCAGCCCCAACCCTTATCCTCGCTCTCGGTAAGTGCCGTATCGTCACTGTGGCCGCCCGCAAGCTGCTGACGGTAATTGAATATAATCGAGTTTGCCCAGACAAGAATGCCGTCACGGTGCATTTTATCAATAAACTCATCTGAGGCGAGGTATTCGGTATCTTCTTTAAAAAGTGCCTCGACACCCACATAGTTGATGTTTCTTTTTAAAAGCTCTTCGTGACAATCGTGTCCGCCACGGACTATGGGCATAAAGGGAAGCTCGGGAGCAAGAGACTCAAGTAAATCAAAAACCTTTTTTGATGGTGCGCTCTTGACGAGACATTGGTCAACCATGTTATGCTTTTTAATTGCGTTATAGATTTTTTCGGGATTTGACCAGAATTTATCGATGTTTATATAGCATCTGCCCTTGAACTGCTCTAAAAAGTCGTCAAAGGAAGCCACGGTAAACTGTGTCTTACTGCGGTCAAAGTTTACATAATGGATTTTGCTGACGGTTTTATAAGAAAGAGCATTCAGCAAAAAAGGAAGATTCATATGTGAAAGCTCCATCATAGGATGAAACAAAAACAGTTTTCCGTCGCGGCTGCAGTTAAGGTCAACCTCAAGCATATCCGCTCCCTGCTTGAGCGCAATTTCATATGCCGCCATGGTGTTACAGGGTATATTGCCTCCCGAGGCTCCTCTGTGGGCGACAACAATTATATTTTCCTTCGATTTTTCCTGAAGTGTTTTCATAAAAATCCCCCTTTCGCTCTGTGCTTAAAGTATAAACTTAAACAGCTCTCTTGTCAATTACCCGGCGGTCTTGACTTTATTTGAGTACGGGTATATAATCAACAAAAAACACGGATGTGATAAAAATGGCTATAGAAAAAGTAAGAGAATATTTCAGACAGTACGGTATGGAAAGCAGAATTCTCGAATTTGAGGTTTCAAGCGCCACCGTCGAGCTTGCCGCCAAGGCAGTAGGCGTTGAAGGACAAAGAATCGCCAAAACCCTTTCATTTCTTGTCAACGAAGAGCCGGTCCTCATCGTTGTTGCCGGTGATGCGAGAATTGACAACAAAAAGTTTAAGGAATTCTTTCATCAGAAGGCAAAGATGCTCACCCTTGAGCAGGTCGATGAATTTATCGGACATTCTGTGGGCGGTGTGTGCCCCTTTGCAATAAATGACGGTGTCAAGGTTTATCTCGACGAGTCTCTTAAGCGCTTTGAGACGGTTTTCCCCGCCTGCGGAAGCAGTAACAGTGCCATTGAGCTTAATATGGAAGAGCTTGAAAAATATTCGGCTTCACTCGGATGGATTGATGTTTGTAAGCTTTGAATAATCAGTGAAGCGAGAATATGAGACAGTATAACTGAGGCACCTGCCGTATAGCAGGTGCCTCAAAAGCTTTATGCCTCTTCTTTGTTACCGCCGTTTGCAAGGCTGATGATTTGTGCGATGAAATCATAAAGCCATCCGAGGATTTCTTCGATTTTTGCCCAAAAAGCATCCATAGTTATTACCTCCAAAAGTATTGTACATATGTACAGCTTTATTTTACAATTTATTTTAAAAAAAGTCAATATTCAGTCAGATAAAAAACAAAACCTGCCGTTAAGGCAGGCTTTGTTTTTTAAACAATTGTTTAATTCTTTCGAATCAGTTGGAATTATTTTACAAGGTTGCCGTTCTCATCCTTTTCGATGCCGAAGATAGCAAGGATTGCATAAATAAATTCCCAAAGGAATGCATACATATCCTTAAAAATTGTAAGATCCATTGTATTATCCTCCTTCTTCTAAAATTTTAAATAGACGGGATTAATTATTCAGCGTCTTCTGTTTCTGTGTATCCGAAGTACTCAAATACCTTGTAAAGGTATGCCCAAAGAGCCTGCCAAATTTTTTCAAACTTCTCGAAAAATTCTGCCATTGTTATGTCCTCCATATTATGTATTTATCAAGAGTTTCCCCTTGATATAGCCTAATTATATATTACAATACATTAAAAGTCAATAGTTTATTCAAAATTTTTTCACAATCAGAATAAATCATAAACAGTAAAAAAACACCCTCTGTGAAGCTCACAAAGGGTGTAAATATCAGATATTATTCATTCTTACCGAGAACCTCATCGATTCTGAGGAATTCAAAGATTGCCTGAAAGAAAGCGTCAAAAGCATCGCTGATTCTCTTGAGAATTGCCTGGAAAGCGTCAATAAAGCTTTGCTGCTGCTCAGGACCCCAATAATCGCCGATGTTGTTGTCGAAATCTTCAACATCCTTATTGTCTGATGCACAAGCACCGCAACCGCATCCGCAGTTACAGCCTACAAGACCTGTACAGTCTGCACAGCACACTGCAGCGGATTCGCCGTCAACAATCCATTCAACACAGCTTCTTACAAGAGATCTGTCAAGATTGGGGCAATAAATGCAACAATCACACTTGGGCTCCTTATGCTGGTCCATACATGTGCACTGACCGGGAATAGCGTATTTGTACTCAGGACCTAAGATATCTCTGTCTACTTCAACCTGTCCGTTTTCTGAAGCTGCAAATGCTGCAACAGTCATACAACCGCAAAGCATAAGAACTGCCATTAAAACTGCAATAATTCTTTTCATAATAATCCTCCTATAAAACAGTGCGGTTTGTCTTCGCACCTATATTCGTAACTATATTATAATAAACAACCGATGAAAAGTCAACAATATTAACCAATTTTTTTAACCAAAAATAAAAACCGCCTCATTAAAGGATGAGACGGCTTTAATGCTGTTTCTTATGCGGCAAGCTGAGCTTCGGTTGTTTCAACCTCAGGAGCTTCTTCAGGGGCCACATCTTCCGCACCGTTGTTGCCCATTGCACCTGCGATAAGGTCTTCAATCTGGCCGATGATGTCATTCTTGTCAACGAAGCCGAAAAGAACGCCAAGCTTAACGTAAATCTTTACAAACTTGAGAGCAATCTTAGCAAGCTTTAAGGCGGGCTTAACTGTCCAGAAAGGAAGGTCAAGAAGCCAATCAAAGTCGCCTGCTTCTTCTGTTTCTTCATCATCGGGTGTTACTTCGCCTTCAGTGTTGCCTACTCCGCCGGCTGAGATGTCTCCTTCGGTTGCGTCGGTGCCGTTAGCGAATGCTACTGTGCACATTGAAAATGCCATAACAAGTGCCAGTAAAAGTGAAATAATCTTTTTCATCGGAATCTACCTCCTATTATTTGGTAGTTTCAGTATATATTCCAATTATTTTTTTGTCAAGGGTTTTGCATAAAAAGAAACATTCCTTACAAAATATTACCTTTGGCAACACTGAGTAAGGAAGTTGATTCAATATTTATTTTCTGCCGTAGTTTCTGATAATATCAAGAACCTCGTCAAGCTTATCGTCAGGAACAAGTCTGAAATAAAGAACTGCCAGCTGTTCTTCCTTGGAAAGACGTGCAACGGGATCGGGATCGGATATTGAGAAATCAGTCTGAACTCTTTTGAATCTGGGATTGTTATCCTCGACTGCTGCAAGATAACCCAGAGAACAGTTATACATATTTGAAAGTGTCACGAGAGTAGTGATTGAGGGACTCGTCTTACCTGTTTCATAAAAAGTGTAGGTTGTTCTGTCAACTCCGAGAATCTTTGCCACATCCTCCTGAGTCAGATGATGTTCTTTACGTAATTTTTTGAGCATATGCTTCACCATTAGTATTCCTCCTTCGTTTAAGCTCTGCTTCTATATATATTAGCACATTGCTTTGCACAAATCAAGTAAGAAAAGAAAAAAAGGTGTAATATTCAGCCGAATAAATGTTGATATTGTTTACTCTTTATTATGATTATTATTTTCACAATTAAAATATAAATATATGTTACGGGCATCCTTTTTACTGATTCCTTTGACAGAAAGAAGCTCTTCTTCACTTGCCTTAGATACGGCAGAAACGGTTCTGAAGCTTTTAAGAAGCAGTGCGGCCTTCTTTTCACCGATGCCTTCAATCTTTGTAAGCCTTGATTCGGTTGCAGCTTTACCGTGCTTACTTTTATGATAGGTTATGGCAAAACGGTGAACCTCCTCCTGCAGAGAAGAAACAAGAGTGAAAACCTGTCTGAGAGAATTTATGGCTATTTCTCCCCCGTCTGCCGATATTGCTCTCGTTCTGTGCTTTGAATCCTTGACCATACCAAAAACGGGTATATCCAGACCGAAGGCTTCTATTATCGGCTTTACTGCATTGACCTGACCCTCACCGCCGTCAAGCAGTATAAGATCAGGAAGCTTTCCGAAGCCCTTACCGCTGTCCTTTTCTTCAACATAACGGTTTAAGCGGCGGCTGATAACCTCTCTCATTGAGCCGTAATCATCCTGACCGGGAAAGGATTTTATCGCAAAGCGTCTGTATGCTTTTTTATAGGGCTTACCGTTTTTAAAAACCACCATGCCTGCAACATTGTCACTGCCTGCAGTGTGGGATATATCATAGGATTCGATATATTCGGGAGTTCTGTCAAGACCGAGAAGCTTTTTAAGCTCATCCAGAACTGCGGTTTCCTTACCCGTTCTGCCGATATGCTCTCCCAGCTTCTGAGCCGCATTGCTAAGGCACATTTCAAGCACCCTTGCCTTTTCGCCTCTTTTAGGCACGGCAACGGTAACCTTTCTGCCTTTTCTTTCACTCAGATATTCACCCAGAAGCTCCATATCCTCCGCTTCCCCGTCGAGAATAACACTCAAAGGGATATCTCTGCCCATTGAATAGTAAAAAGCTACTGCCTCGTGGCGCATATGAGAAAGGGAATCCCCCGAGCTCATTATGAAATGCTCACTGCCCGCAAGGAGTCCTTCACGGAAATTTAGCACGGCAAGACAGACGTAATCACCGTTTTCAACAAGAGCAAAAACATCTTCGTATACACTGTCCTTGACGACAACCTTCTGTTTTGAAGCAATTCTTTCAATCGCCTTTATTCTGTCACGGAGCTTTGCCGCCTCTTCAAATTCAAGGCTTTCCGATGCAGCTTCCATTTTTTCCGTAAGCTCACGCAGCACCGCACCGCTTCCCCCTTTGAGAAATTCAACGGCGGAATCAAGATTTTCTTTATATTCTTCACGGGTTATTTTGCCGGCGCATACACCGCAGCATCGGGAAATGAAGTAATTAAGACATGGTCTGCCCTTGGAAATATCTCTCGGAAACTGCTTTTCACAGGTAGGCAAACGGAAAATCTCGCAGGCCTGGTCAACGGCCCTTGTAACAGAAAAATTTCCTGTATAAGGTCCGAGATAGACAGCCTCAGGGTCATCCTTGCGGAAGCAGGGCTTGATCTTACCCCAATCTCCCTGAGTGATTTTTATATAGCTATAGCCTTTATCATCCTTGAGAAGAATGTTGTATTTAGGCTTATTCTGTTTTATAAGGCTGCACTCAAGCACAAGCGCCTCAAACTCACTGTCGGTAAGAATATAGTCAAAATCCTCAACGTTTTCAACCATTTTTCTGACCTTGGTGTTGTGACCGTGCTGTGAGCCGAAATACTGACTTACCCTGTTTTTAAGCTTTTTTGCTTTGCCGATGTATATTATTTTTCCGCTTTTGTTTTTCATGATATACACACCCGGCGTAAGAGGAAGCTTCATTGCCTTCGCTCTTAAGAGGGCAAGCTTAGGGTTTTCGCTCATTATTTCACCTTCTTAGGTTATTTGACCGTAACTGTTTTCTTAGAGGAATAAGAGCCATAGCCCGTAACTCCGCTCTTGACAGTCACCGCTCTGATACGGTAAGTCTGCTTTGAGCCGCGCCCCAGTGACTTATCGGTATAGGTGGTTGTTCCGCTTTTTAATGTTGCTATCTTTTTAAAGCCCGATGAAGTGTTACGGTAAACATAATAGTGTGTTGCTCCGCTGACGGCTCCCCATTTAAGAGTAGCGGTACCCTTGGAATTAGACTTAAGAGTAAGAGAAAGCTTGGCAGGACCCGCTATGGTGTAGGCCTTATCCGATGCGGCTGATTTAATTTCGCCCCAATCTGTTTTGGTATGGGCGTAAACCTTGTAATAAGCCTTCTCACCGGGATTGGTTTTTATAACGCATTCGTTAGTTTCAACGGTATAAGTCTTGATATATTTTTTCTTTGAGGAATCATATTTGTAAATCACGTAGCTGGCGGCATTTTTGCTCTTGTTCCAGCTGAGAGTGAAGGTACCCGTTGCCGAATAGCTCTGCTTGAGTCCTGTGACCTTGGCAGGCCTTGTGGAACACTTTATTTTTACACTTGTTCCGCTGATATCACCCGAATCGGTCTTTGCAACGGCTCTGATAAGATAATAATAGTTTTTACCGCCGCTTACCGTTGTATCCGTATAGGAGGTTCCTTCAACGGTGCCGAGCTTTTCATATTTCTTTTCGGATGAATTATATCTGTGAATTATATATCCGTCCGCAGAGGACACCTTATCCCACTTAAAAGTGATTGACTTGAGCTCGGTTTTGGAAAGATACTGTCTGGCACCTGTAATATTACCCGGCTTTACTGTTATTTCACACTCTGCTTTTATCTTTCCGTTTTTGTCGCTGCAGACAATCTTTGCTTTGCCGCAATCAAGGGCCTTGAGCTTACCTGCCGAAACACTGACAGTATTTTTATCTGAGCTTGACCAGATAAGCTCATCGCTCTTTCCTTCAGGCTCTGTTTTTGCGGTAAGAGTGTAGGATTTACCTTCAATAAGAGTGAGAGATGATTTTGAAAGAGTGATTTTTTTAATTGAGGGGGCAGCTTCCTGCTCAGGCTTATATGTGAAGCCTGTGAGCTTACCTGAAATTTTCCAGGAGGAAACATGATTGCTTCGGGTAAACACCCTTACATAATAGTCCCCTGCCTCATTCAGATTCACAGTATATTTATTATCGGTTAATTTTTTCTCAAGCAAAGCTTTTTTGTTACTGTCATAAACCTTGAAAAGATAATAGTCAATACCATCCACCTGATCCCAGGTGAATGTGATTTTTCCGTTCTTGTATTCACTTTTTGCATTGTTTACGTCAGGCTTCTGATAATATCCGCTTTTATATTCGGAATAATCAAGTGCCGCCCAACCTTTAACACTGCCGTATTTTACATAGCCCCAGAGATAACCGTCGGCAATCTTCTTCTTTGTTACCTTAAATTCAGAATTTGCGGGAATTGAGCCGCTCTTACTGCCGCTGAGGGAAGCGGTGCTTCTCACATTGAGGTTGCTGTCGCTCATCTTCCAGCTTTCCTCGCTCAGAGAGGGAGCAGCAGAAGGCTCTTCAACCTCCTCACCGTCCTCGGGAAGATATCGGTCGGGATTTTCGTAGAAGGTGAGATTTGTGTTTTTTCTGTTGTTTCCTTCAAGACGAAGAACATAAGTAAAGCTGCGGTCTTTGATATATGAAATATCCATAACGCCCCATCTTATGATACAGTTGGAATCCCAGTTACAGTCGGTAAAGGAAATTTGTGAGCCGTTTACGCCTGTAACACATATAGAATGTCTGTCACCGCGGAAACGTATGATATCACCCACCCGAAGCTTTGAAGCACTGAGAGTGGTGGTTTTCGTAAAGGAAGCTCTGGGAGAATATCCGGTTATTTCATAAGCTATTTTATGTGCATATCCCATACATTGAATTGCTCTGTCAAAGCTGTTGCAGGAGCAGGCGCCCTCTGTCCAGCTGCAGCCGCTGTGAGATTTACATGGGGTGTCGGTAACACCGTCAGGGTTATTTTCGGATGAGCCCATATGATTCCAGTATTTACCTGCAGGGAACCTTTTAACCAGCGAAGCGAGAACATAAAGAGTGTCATCCTCTGCCGCCTGAGAGCTGAAAACTGATACGGAAAAGCTGCATAAAACAATCGCAAGAGATAATATAAGAGAAAGTATTCTTTTAGCCATAATAAGCTCCTTTTCTTTTTTCATCCTTTGTTTAAAACAGGCCGAACAAAATTATTATACCATATATCGACAAAATTTTCAAGCCACACACTTCAGAGAGTGTTCGATGCAACCTCTATACCCGCAAAAGATGAGAAAAATGAACATCGGAGCTACCCGAAGGTCGCCCCGATTAAAAACATATGTTTATTTAAAACGGTCAAAAAAGCCTCTTTTTTCTTCACCTACGGTTGTGCCGTCGTCGATGTTGTTTTTAGGCTTATTTGTGAGAGTGTTATCAAAATCACGGAGAAGCTTTTTCTGCTTATCGCTGAGGTTTTTAGGCACCTCAACTATGATTTTAACATACTGATCGCCTCTGCCCCTGCCACTGAGAGACTGAATGCCTCTTCCTCTGAAGCGGAAAACCTCACCGGGCTGTGTGCCTGCAGGAAGGGAATACTTAACCTTGCCGTCAAGGGTAGGAATATAAAGTATATCACCGAGAGCCGCCTGAGCATAGGTTACATTGAATTCGCACCAGACATCAAAGCCGTCGCGCTCAAAGAAAGGATGAGGTCTTACGTTGACATTTACTCTCAGATCACCTGTAGGACCGCCGTTGACGCCCGGGTTACCTCCGCCTCTGACAGTAAGTGACTGTCTGTCATCAATACCTGCGGGAATTTCTATATCCACGCTCTGAGGCTTAGCAACTGCACCTGTACCGCGGCACTTCTGACAGGGTGTTCTGATGATTTTACCCTTACCGCCGCAAGCAGAGCACTGTCTTGATGTGCTCATTACACCAAAGGGTGTTCTCTGCTGAACATTGACCTGTCCTCTGCCGCCGCAGGTCTGACAGGTTTCGGGGCTTGTACCCTTCGCCGCACCGCTTCCCGAACACTCACTGCATTTTTCAACCTTATTTATTTTTACGGTCTTTTTGCAGCCCTTAGCCGCCTCTTCAAAGGAAACGGTAACATTGGTCTGAATTGTCGAGCCCTTTCTCGGCGCATTGGGGTTCTGCTGTCTTCCCCCGCCGAAGCCTCCGCCAAAGCCGAACATACTGCCTAGAATATCACCAAGGTCAATATCTCCGAAGCCGCCGAAGCCTCCGCCGAAGCCGCCTGCTCCGAAGTTGGGGTCAACACCTGCATGACCGTACTGGTCGTATCTTGCCTTCTTATCACTGTCAGAAAGCACCTCATAAGCCTCGTTGGCTTCCTTAAACTTAGCCTCTGCAGCTGCATCACCCGGATTAAGGTCGGGATGGTACTGCTTGGCAAGAAGTCGGAGGCCAAGCGGTCTTAGGAAGACAAAGGGCTATGACAACTCCTT
>JAZSQD010000011.1:0-13038 GCA_045537815.1 Acutalibacteraceae bacterium
ACAACTCCTTGGCTCACAGAACGACATGGCTACGATCCGACTTCATATCATTTTTATCAATTATATATGTGCAATTATCTAAAACAACGTTTTCTGAGTCCTCTTTTAAGCTTAGCGAATAATTATCAAGGTCGGTAATATGCCTGAGCAAATCACTCAGAATAAACTGACAGTCTGCATAAGAAAAATCGGTCTTGACACCACCATATAATATATCGGCATTTTCATTATAAACAGAAACTGTATATCCATTAAGAGTTTCGGGTTCAGAAGCTTCAAAAATCAGATAACCTTCTTCTGTGAAGCTGAGCTGACCGACAAAGATGCTGTCATCACAATTGATTTGAGCTGTAGCATTGAACGGAGCGCATATAAACACTGACTCCGATGCTGTGCAACCACTGAGAAAGAGAACAGACAAAACCATGAATAAAAGCAAAATTTTTCGCATTTTTACCCCCAAAAAGGAGCATTTATTTTTCAAAATAACTGAATACAGTTTTAAACTCATTAATTACATCGCTCGGCAGCATACCGGTTTTTGATGCTTTGTCTGCAACAACATCTGCTGTATAACCGTGAATATAAACACCTGCGCACAAAGCAGAGGGCAGATCAAAAGGCTGAACGGCAAGACCGCCTATAAGGCCTGCAAGCACATCGCCGCTTCCGCCCTTAGAAAGGCCTGTATTACCGGTTGAATTAATGTATGCACCCTTACTGTCAGGAAAAGCAACAACAGTATTTGCACTCTTAAGCACGGTATACACGCCGAATCTTTCAGAAAAGCTTCTCGCCGCAGCAACCGGATCAGAAAGTATCACCTGAACATCTTCACCGGTAAGTCTTGACATTTCAAGAGGATGCGGTGTAAAAATGAGTTTATTTTTTGCCCCTCGGATAATATCTATGTCAGCGGCAATCAGATTAATACCATCTGCATCAATAATTACGGGAACATCCGCATTTTCGACAACCCATCTTACAACCTCTGCCGTATCCTCATTTACACCGAGGCCGCAGCCTATAAGCACTGCGTTGTATTTGTGAATATTTCTTTGAAGTTCTTCAACACATGAAGCCGACAGTGTACCGCTTTCATTTTCCTTCAAGGGCAGGAGTATAGCCTCGGTAAGCTTGGATGAAACGAGCGGGTATGCGCTTTCGGGAAAAGCCACCGTAACGAGACCTGCACCGCTTCTGAGCGCCGAACCCGTGGCGAGAGCCGCCGCACCGGGCATAATTCTGCTACCGCAAATGCAGAGCAAATGACCGAAATTGCCCTTGTTAGCAGTTGTTAGCCTTTCAGGGAAGAGATTTCTTATTTCGCTTTTATCATAGGTAAAATGCGAGTCGCCGACAACTTCATAGCTTTCCTCGGGAAGACCGATGTTTGCAATAATTATATTGCCGCAGCATTCACATGCAGGATGAATGATATGAGCAGGCTTAAGTGATGATATTGCAATAGTATAGTCACTTTTAATGCAGGCACTGTCATAAAAGCCGCTGTCGCAGTAAACACCGCTCGGAAGGTCAACAGAAAATTTAATGCCCTTAGCATCACTCATCTCATTAAAAAGCTCTTTAAGCTCATCACTGATATTACCGTAAAAGCTGAAACCAAAAACGGCATCAACAATAATATCGGCATTTCTGACTGTCTGTAACGCTTTAGATTTATCGGCATCATACCATATCGTAGGAACAGACATATCAAGAATAAGCTTATACATATATGTTGCCTCGGTACTGTTAGGATAGCCCGAAGCGAGAAGAACACAGACATTATAGCCAGTTTCCGCAAATTTACGTGCAATTACAAAGCCGTCTCCTCCGTTGTTACCTTTGCCGCAGACGACAACTATTTTCTTTCCTTTTATGCCTTCTCTTTCAACAATGGCTCTCATATTTCTTGCACATGCGGCGCCGGCATTTTCCATCATACGCTGATATGAAAGACCGTATTTTGCCGTATACTGTTCAACAAGCTGCATTTCTGAGGATGTAAGTAAACGCATTCAAATACCACCTTTAAAATAAATTTCACTAACGATTTATATTTAAATTTGCAAAATAATTATACAGATTTTATCTGATACATCTTGAACAAGGCTCGTAGCCTCCTTCAACTATTTCATCATAGGTAATTTCTATTTTTGATTTGAGGTAAAAACAACCAGCTGTATGATATTTTTTGCCGGTTTTTGTAACATAAAAAACCGTTCCTGCCTTGTTCTCTGTTTCAGAAGCAACACTGAGGCTTGTCGATTCCGATGTATATGTCTCGTCATCGGCCGCGTTGGTTACCGTTTCAGCAGAAGCTTCACCGACTGAGATTTTTGTTGTATTTTCTTGATATTCAACAACGTCCTCAGTTGTATGCGACTCAGAAATATAATACTCGCTAAAATCAGGAGTGTATGAATCTTCGGATTTGTTTGCTTGAGATTTTTCTGTTGTGGCAGATTCTTCGCTTTTAAAAACTACAACACTCTGAGAATCAGAAAGACTGCTTAACCTTCGTTCAATGCTTCCCGCGTAAAATACAATAACGGCCAGCAGAACGGCAAAAAGCGTTATCACAGAAGCTTTTTTAGCTTTTCTGATGCGGTCCATCCTTTCAAATTTCGAGACCGTCTCATCATATTCTCTTAGATTATCTTCTTTAAATGTCATTTTTAACTTCCTTTTTATAAGTAATAAGTTTAATATTTAAGATAAATTCCGGTTTATAAATATATGAAAGAACGTTATCTTAAATAACTGACTGCAATGCCGTCTCACACATCTGCAGATTTATTCTGTCAGTATTATAGCACTATCAAAAAATTTTTTCAACTCAAGCCGATCGCCACATAAAAAAATAAGCTTAAAGGTTGAAATCAAACCGTATAATTGTTATACTAAAACTGCAAGAATCTTTCAGCGTTTGTTCCGCAAAAGGAGAAAAGATATGATTTATAATTTTTATCACATAACCGACACCCACTATTTCAGCAAAAAGAATTTCAAGTGCGACCCGTTCGCAATTCCCCAGCCCAAAACACAGATATGCATCGTGGTCAGCGAAGAAGCTTTCAAAAAGGCTCTTGATATTGTAATCGACGACAAGGATACCGATACGGTAATTATCACCGGAGATTTAACAAATCACGGAGATAAAGCAAGTCACGACGAAGTAAGAGAGCTCCTTCAGAATTTCTCTGACAGAGGCGGAAAACCCTTTGTAGTTACAGACTCCCATGATTATCCTCCATTCGACACATATACTGTTGATGAGAACGGAAAGAATGTTCCCGCCGAGCATATGAAAGAAGAAGAGGTAGTTCCCTTATATTATCCCTTCGGAAAAGATAAAGCTTTTGATACCTTTAATGAAGGAACTACCTATATTGCCGAAATTTTGCCCGATCTTTACTATATAGCCATGGGATATTCATTTTCAGGCAAGGAAAAGAATTATGCTCCTGAATTTTCGGACGAGCTTATGAATTGGGTAAAAAAGCACGTCGATGATATTAAAGAAAAGGGCGGAACCGTAATCTGCGGTACTCACCGTCCGATTGTTACCCCATCACCTGCTTATGAGATTCTTGGCAAGGGAAATACATTTTATAACGGCGAAAAAAGAGCAAAAGAGCTTGCCGATATGGGTGTAAGACTATTTTTCAGCGGTCATACACACATTCAGTGCACAAAAGAAATCACAAGTGACAAGGGAAACAAAATATACAGCATCCAGACCTCATCACTTTCAGGGTTTCCGCCTAAGATGAGAAAAATCACTATTGATACCGATAAGGGCACAGCCGATGTCAAAACAATCGATATGGAGCTTCCTGAGCTTGATCTGGGTATGTCCTTTTCTGATTATGCAAGAAACGGCTTCCTTGGCATAATTGAAAAAATTCCATATAATATGGAGCACGATGTTGAGGCCTTTGCCAACACTGAAGGCGGTATTTCTTTACCGAAGGACCTGATACTCAAGCACCCGAAAATCATAATGTATTTTGGCAGAAAGCTTAATGCTTTAAGCTACGGCAAGGTTGCAAGGTTTTCAAAAAAATATCACGGTATGAAAAAAGAGGAATATGCAAGCTCTTCAGAAAAGAAATTTGTTGATCTTCTGCTCGAAATTATTGCTAATCTTTACCGTGGCAATGCGGCATATTCGCCCGAGACTGTGGAATATAAAATTACAATGGGCAGTATGAAAAAGATTGAAAAGCTTGCGCACGTTTTACATATCGATATAAGAAAGCTTCTGGGAGGATATTCATTAACCGAATTTATAGAGCCTTTACTTTATAACAGTGGTGTTGACGATGATAACGCTGTATTGGATATTAAATAATAACATAACAAAAACTGTCGGAGCTTAAATTCCGACAGTTTTATCTTTAATAATATTATTCAGCAAACCGAGGAGGTAAGTTCTGAAACTGTTTCCTTTGCGTCACCGAGCATCATAATAGTGTTTTCACTCTCATAAAGAGGATTAGGAACACCTGCGTAGCCGGGCTTGGTATCAAAGTTACAGATAATTACATTCTTCGCATCTGCTACGTTAAGAACAGGCATACCGTAAATCGGTGTACCTTCTGCGGTATTTGCTGCAGGATTGATAACGTCATTTGCACCTACAATAATTGCCGCATCGCATTCCTTGAATTCATCATTGATTGCATCCATTTCATATAGCTTATCATAAGGAACGTCAACCTCACAAAGAAGCACGTTCATATGACCGGGCATACGGCCTGCAACGGGATGAATTGCAAATTTGACCTCAGCGCCCTTACTTTCAAGCTTGTCGGCGAGCGCCTTAACGTTATGCTGAGCCTGAGCGAGTGCCATACCGTAACCGGGCACAATAATAACCTTTTTAGCGTTACCGAGGATATCTCCGACACTGATTTCCTCAGGTGCTTCTTCTGCAGGAGCTGATGTTTTTTTGCCTGAGGCGGCATCGGTAAGTTCTGAAACAGTTTCCTTTGCATCACCGAGCATCATTATTGTATTCTCACTCTCATAAAGAGGATTGGGAACACCTGCATAGCCGGGCTTAGTATCAAAGTTACAGATAATTACATTCTTTGCATCCGCTACGTTAAGAACAGGCATACCGTAAATCGGTGTACCTTCTGCAGTATTTGCGGCGGGGTTTATAACGTCATTTGCGCCTACAATAATTGCCGCATCGCATTCCTTGAATTCATCATTGATTGCATCCATTTCATAAAGCTTATCATAAGGAACGTCAACCTCACAAAGAAGCACGTTCATGTGACCGGGCATACGGCCCGCAACGGGATGTATTGCAAATTTGACCTCAGCACCCTTACTTTCTAGCTTATCGGCGAGAGCCTTAACATTATGCTGAGCCTGAGCAAGTGCCATACCGTAACCGGGTACAATAATAACCTTCTTGGCGTTACCGAGAATGTCCTCAACTGAAATTTCCTTTTTAGCCTCAACCTCAGCTTCAGCAATTTCCTCCTTCACTTCGGATTCCACCGTCTTAGGCTTTAATTTTTTCTTGGGAGCGCTGCCGAGAAGGATGCTGATAAGACTTCTGTTCATCGCTTTACACATAATCTGTGTAAGAAGCAAGCCTGAAGCACCGACAATACCGCCGATAGCTACAAGCAAAGGGTCACCGACGGCAATACCTGCTATACCGCCTGCAACGCCGCTCAGAGAGTTAAGAAGTGAAATAGTTATGGGCATATCCGCACCGCCGACACGTATTGCAAAAGCAACGCCGAAAAATGCAGATAGAACCGAAATAAGCCACATACAGTCGGGAATAATAACGATAGCGGCAAGAGTGGCAATAAGAGTCACGGCAACAATAAGCGAGTGTGCCTTCCACACAACCGGCTTCTGAGGAAGGAGCTTGTGAAGCTTACCCGCGGCAACTAGACTGCCCGTAAAGGTTACCCAGCCGACAAAAAGAGCAACGGCACCGACGTAAATTGCAAATTTATCGTCCTCAGCCTGCTGAATTGTAAGATTAGCTACCAATGCACTGGCGAGACCGCCAAGACCGTTAAGAAGGGCAACAGCCTGAGGCATCTGTATCATTTTAACCTTATAGGCTCCGATAATACCTATTACCGAACCGATTGCAATACCAAGCCAAGCCTGCCATGCGGTAAGAATTTCATTGTCATAAAGTACAACCGCAATTGCAAGTGCAGTACAGACAGCCGAAAGAGTGTTACCTGCTCTTGAGGTCTTTACCTTACTCATCATACTGATACCGATGAGCACACCGAGAACAAGTACACCGCTGATTATGTAATATACAGTTGAAGGTATCATTCTTTATCTCCCTTCTTAAACATTTTCAGCATTCTGCCTGTAACGGAAAAGCCGCCGACAACATTAACCATAGCAAGAGCAACAGCTGCTATGCCGATGATTACACTGACAATCGGTGCAGAATCCTTAAGAGACACCGCCAGAACAGTAAGTGCCCCAAGCACCGTAATACCAGAAAGCGCATTCATGCCTGACATCAGCGGTGTGTGCAACAAGGTAGGAACCTTATTGATTATAAAGTATCCGACTATCGCGGATATAACAAAAATCAGAATTAAACTCCATCCGGGCATTTGATATACTCCCTTCAATTACGTTCACTAAGCTGAAAATTATGCATTCATTGCCTCGAGAGCACCCTTATGAACGATCTTACCGTCGATTGTTGTCATAATACCCTGCACAATTTCGTCATTCATATCAAGACTGATGGTGTCGCCTTTTGTGAGGTATTTAACAAGATTATAGATATTGTGTGCAAACATCCAGGTTGAGCTTGTAGGAAGAAGACCGGGAATGTTCTTGATACCCTCAATTGTAACCTTGTGCTTAACAACAGTTTCACCGGGCACTGTAATTGCACAGTTACCGCCCTGGTCGATTGAAATATCAACAATTACTGAGCCGGGCTTCATAGTTTTAACGATTTCTTCGGTAAGGATGATGGGAGCAAGCTTGCTGGGTACAAGAGCTGAGCAAAAAACGATGTCCATATCCTTGATAGTATCCTTGAGAGCATCTCTTTCAATCTTCAGCCACTCCTCGCTCAATGCGTTTGCATAACCGCCCTGACCTACTGCAATCTCAGCAGGTACACCTGTATCGACAATCTTTGCGCCGAGGCTCATTGCCTGCTCTGCAGCTGCAGGACGGATATCTGCTGCGTATGTAACTGCGCCGAGTCTCTTTGCGGTTGCAAGAGCCTGAAGGCCTGCAACACCTGTACCGATAACAAGTGCATTACAGGGCTTAACCATACCTACTGCGCAGAAAATCTGAGGAATAAACTTTGCAAGGTCATTAGCCGCCATAAGAATTCCCTTATAACCTGCGCAAGTACTCATTGATGTAAGCGCATCAAGATTCTGAGCTCTTGAAATACGGGGTACGCCGTCAAGTGTAAGACTGATAACACCCTTGGCAGCCATATTCTTTACCATTTCATGGTTAACGGGAGATGCGGGATGAATAAATGTAATAAGATACTGACCTGCATGCATCATATCAACCTCATGAACACCCTTAGCATTATTAAACTGAGGCTCCTTAACCTTAAGGATAATGTCAGCCTTTTCATAAAGCTCTGCAACATCATCAATCATAACTGCGCCTGCTGCCGCATACTCCTCATCGCTGAAAAAAGCGCCTTCACCTGCGGTCTTTTCAACAAGAACCTCATAGCCGTCAGCCTTAAGCTTTGCAACTGTTTCAGGAATAGCTGAAACTCTGCCTTCTCCGTGCATAATCTCCTTAGGAATACCAATAATCATACTTTCATACCCTTTCAAAAAAATTTTTATATTAATCTATATCTTATATAGATTATATCCGTTATTCGGGAAGCAGACAAACATCGTTTTTGTTCGTCGAAAGAACTACCGAGGTTCGCGTAAGTGACACGCCGTCAATTGACTTAATGTAATTAAGTATATCTTCAAGATTCTGAGCCGTCTTAGTAATTACCTTTAAAATAAAATCAAAATCACCGGCTATATAATAGCACTCAGCTATAGACTTGTGTGAGTTGATAAGCTCAACAAAATACTCGTAATACTTAGGGTGTTCAAGTCGGACACTTATGAATGCCATCAACTCGCCGCCGAGAGCCTGATGATTGACAACGATTGTATATTTCTTAATTAAGCCGGAGTTCTCAAGCCTCTTAATGCGTTCTATAACGGCAGAAGTCGAAAGATTGATTTTCATTCCGATATTTGTCGCGTTTTCACGGGCATTTTCCTTGAGACACTCAAGAATTTCTAAATCCGTTTTATTCATTATATATCACCTTTCCGTCAATCAAATTATATAACAACCGAATTAAAAAGTAAATATACTGATAAAATAATTATTTTTTTCTGTAAGAAGCCGCTATTTCCGAATTATTTGCGGCAAAGATGCTTATTTTTCATTTTAGCAATAATTATTTCGGTGCCGTTCGGTTCGCGCACGGAAATAAAAAAACTGACTTCGGTTAAAACGAAATCAGTTTTATAAATCAAATATAAAATCATTACTTTACAGTTATTTCCCAATCGCTTAAATTTCCTTTAATGCAGGTAATATTACATTCGCCGTCGGCTATTTTTACCCTTGCAAGTATATCGGGAAGTATAAGAGGAAAGGTTATATTTTTATTTGCAGGTGCAAAGCTGAGCTTTTTATTTTCATAATCGACTGCCATACCTGAGGCTGCTAGCAATGTACTCCAGCTTGACATAGGTCTTGTGTAATGATGACCGCACTCCCAATGATCCCAAAAGTGACCCAATCTTAACTGATTGATATGTATCGAATCAACTGTAGTATCCGATATTTCATTAAGTCCGACAGAAAGAGCAAGCGCAGCAAAAGCATATCCTATACCCGTCCAGACCGCACCTGCCTGACAGTTTTTGTAAGTATGAATGGTAGTTTTTCTGTTTTTCGGTACAGTGGCATTAACAAGTCCCTGTTCCTTGTCAAAGTTTTCACGGAATATATATTCAACAACCTGACGGATTCTGTCATCAGAAAGATTTCCCGAAAGGCCCGTCATTCTAAGGAACCACTCACCGTCAAGCTGATTTGTCATAAGTGATTCATCGATTTCCTTTCCGTTTATCCATAGATTGTAGTATTCGCCGTTCCAGAGCTTATCTTCAAGTGATTTTTTACCCTTTTTTAAAACAGTCTCCCATTTTTCAAGGCGGTCATAATCCTTCACAGTTTCTGCTATAACCGTTGCTGCCCTGAGAGCGGCCAACCAAAGAAGGGAAATATACGCGGAGGCTCCGGAAAAGTTCCACGCGTCGTAGGTATTACGTTTTGTGTCGTAATCAGGCAATCCGTCACCGTCTGTATCTATTTTTTCTATGGAATCCATAGCTCTTTTAACATTTTCCCAAAGCGACAAGAGATAATCCCTGTCACCGGTGAAAAGATAGTCTCGAAGCACCATAAGCACGAATTGCATATTCATATCGACACGGTCAAAGCTGTTGTCTGTTCCAAGCATATCAGGGGTAAACAGATGATGTACTCTGCCGTCCTTTCTCTGATATTCCGCTCCCATTTTCATTTGCTTTTTCTGCAGGTCAGGAAACAGACTGATAAGCGAATAAGATGCATGATAAGTAATATCCGTGGTGTGAAGTCCGCAGAAGCCGAGTCCTTCCCACAAGCCGAATTTTCCGTTTTTTAGATAAACAGAGCTTTTAACCAAAGGCGAAAGATTGGAAGACCATGAGTCGGGATAGATTGACGGAAGGTCAGCTGAATAAAGAAGGTCGGCAAAATCAACGGCAGATTTGAAAACACTGTCGAAGTTATCGGTAAGAAATCTGTTTGCGTCAAGAGAGCTCTTATACAGATTTTCATAGTAGTGACCGAGTCTTTTACCTTTTTTGCTCATATGATTAGGGAAATACCAGGTGAGAATAAATCGTATATTTTTCTTTTCACCTGGCTTCAGAGTCACCTTCGAGCAAAGAGCACAGGCTCCGAAGCTCTTACCCATTCTGTAAATCTGTCTGAAACAGCAGGAAAGAAAAGCTATTTTATCTTTTCTTGAAGAGAGGAAATCAGGATTACAATATTTTATTCGGTTAAGCAAAGATTCCGCAAAAGGATATTTCGTATATTCCTTGCACAGAGAATCTAGCCCGGCATCACTCAATAAGCCGAAATTCAAAGGTATAGACTTGGGCCTTGTACCCACCTTGCTGTCAGGCAGATTTCCCTTTTCTCTGAAATCAAACAAGAAGGATTCTTGCGTTACGCCGAATCTTGAATTGGCGACATATTCCTTCATAAAACGGAAGTAGTCAGCCGTGATGTAAGACTTATCACCGTCACCGTTTACCGAAAGACAGAGGTCACCGCATGACGGTGAATCGGTAATTTTATAAGGCTCTATATGAATACCGACTCCGTCACCTACAGTATGAAGAGAGTTTTTATTGCCTTCATTTTTGTTGGCAAAATTGGGCTCAAGACTGCCTAAAAGGCTTATATGAAGCTCACTGTCGGTTGGGTTTTCTACTGTAAAATCCATATAAAAGCCGGGCGTTGATGAAGCATCGCTGTTATGCGGCACAAATGGAGAAGCCGCCTTAAGACTAAGCTTACACGACAATGCGCTATCCACGTAATTCAGGTCACACACGGGAAATCTGCCGTCGAAATCAATTCTTTCAACAGGCTTATTCCATGAGAACATACGGTAAGTAAAGTCATCGGCATCAGTTTTCATACCAAGCTTGCGGATAATCGGTTTACCGTTATCCTTGCTTTCGCGTACCCAAAAGGACAGAGCTCCTGTACTACCTTCACCGTCATCAGCTTTATTTTCAAAGCATACTTCGGTTAGTCTTGGCGGATTTGCTATCTGCCAATAATGAAACTCACCGTCCGGCAGAAGCTCAACGCTTCCGCTTCCGATACCACCTAAAGCAATGCCGCTTGTATGTGTTTTTGTTGTAGTAATCTTTGGCATAATAATCACCCGTTTAAGATAAGCTCTTAATAATACGCTTTTATTGTCATGATTTCAAACGGACGAAGCTGAGTATTAAGAATATTGCCTTCAACCGCTTTTTCTGTTTCTTCTTCAAGCATATTTGTCATAGCAAGGCTCTTTACAGTGTCACTGAATTTAACTTTGCAGTTTGTACGCGTGCCTTCAGCTTCATACAAACGGACAATGAATGCTCTCTGAATGTCCTCGCATGGCTTTATTGATTCAACAATAATATTATCCTTATCGGTATTCACAAGTGATTTTGCTTCAAAAATACCGCTTGAAACGATATGAGGAATATTAAGCATATATGAGGGTTGGATAACAGCCTTAGCACCAAAGCCGCAATTATGAGGTATAAAGGAATATACTGCACGGTGCAGTCCCTTATCCCCTTTAAAATCGGGGTGAGTTCCGCCCTTATGAAGAGAAAGAGCTATCTGAGTTCCGTTGACGGAAATGCCGTATTTACAGTCATTGATTAAGGTTACACCGTAACCGGGCTCGGAAAGGTCAGTATATTTATGGTTAACAACCTCAAACCTGGCCTGCTCGATTGAATTGTTTCTCGTAGTAGGTCTTTTACAGTAGCCGAACTGGATTTCGTGTCTTGCAAATTCTTCTCGCACATCCGTATCAAATACTGTTTTAAGGAATCTGTGGTCATCCTGCCAGTCCATACTTGTATCAAAGCGCACCTCGGGAGAATTTGCAAAGAAAATTATATCCTGAGTAAGAGAAGACTTTTCACTGAGCTTATATTTGCTGCGGATAATGAACGCCACATCGCCCTGTGATATTACTTCTCTTTGCAAAAGAACAGCGCATGGTCTAAACTTCATTTCAATGTCTGCATCAATATCCCAGTTATCCCAGCTCATAGGCACATCTTCTGCCATAATAAAGGTATTGAAGGGCACTGTGTTTACAAGCTCTCTGTTTGCAGCAGTATCAAAAAATGAGCTGATGTATCCGTCTTTATCAAATATTATCTTCGCAAAGGGTGTTGTGAGAGTATCACCATTATAGAAAAATGACTTACTGTCTGACTTTTTACCTTCACCGAAGTTTAACTTTACAGATGAGAAAGCAGGAATGTTAACGCCGTCAAGAAGGCGGATTTTATTGCCGTGAGGATCAGTATATGTCTGCTGAATGACATTAGAAACAGACTTACCTGTGTCCTCGGCAAAAACAACATCACCTCGCTCAAATGAAAGTGTGTTTGTGACGGAAATACAGTCTTCATCGCTGTCAGTTATAGCTTTAATCTGCCCTCTTGCATCTTTTATAACCTCACGCATCTGTGCCTTACACTCCTCGTGAGCTCTGTTGATACAAGTGCCGGGAAGAATATCGTGAAACTGATTAAGAAGTACTGTTTCATAGAGCTTGTTTGTGCTTTCAGTGCTGCAGGGAACATCATTTTTAAGACCTACGCATACTGAAAGAAGCTCCAGATCACGCAGAGCAAGCTCTGCTTTTCTGTTATTATATTTTATTTCGTGCTGATTGGTAAGAGTTCCCCTGTGGAGCTCAAGATAAAGCTCTCCACGATAGATGTTAGGATTAACACAGTCAGCTTCAAGCTCTTTCATAAAATCACTTACTGTTGTATGATATGTTCTCGGAACATCACATAAATCTTCACAACGCCTAGCTGTTTCAATCATTTCAAACTGCGGTCCACCGCCCCCGTCTCCGTAACCGTAGGTCATAAGCCTTCTCGATGTAACCGTCGGCTGATCCTTTTGTCTGTCACCGTCTGTAAGACATTCCCGAAGCTCCTTTACATCAGGCCAGGAGTGAGTAGTATTAAAGTGTGAAAACACCTTTGTGCCGTCAATACCCTGCCAATAGAAGGTATTATACGGGAAAGCATTGGTATCATTCCAATTGATTTTTGTAGTCAAAAAATAATTGACTCCGCACCCCTTCATAATCTGAGGTATGGATGCAGAATACCCGAAGGTATCGGGAAGCCA
>JAZSQD010000055.1:0-11157 GCA_045537815.1 Acutalibacteraceae bacterium
CGAAGCAGGTTCTCTTGCAAATGCGATAAGCATTATCGGAAAATACGGATACAACATGACTGCTCTGAGAAGCAGACCTTTGAAAAAACACTCATGGCAGTATTATTTCTATATTGAAATCGACGGCACAACAGAAACCGAAGACGGTCAGAAAATGATAGCGGAATTAAATAATGTGTGCGACAAACTGAAGATAGCAGGAACTTTCGCACCTCACAGCGAGATATAGGAGCATATTTATGAATATACATCTGGATTTAAAAGAAAACAGCTACGACATTGTTGTTGAAAGAGGAATTCTTGAAAAAGCGGGAGAGCAGCTCAATCTGAACAGACGTGTTCTTGTTGTAACAGACTCAGGGGTACCCGATATTTATGCACAGACTCTTGCCAAACAATGTAAATATCCCGTTATCTGCACAGTTGAATCAGGGGAAGCATCAAAAAGTATGGAAACCTTTGAAAAGCTCCTTTGTGTAATGCTGGAAAACGGATTTTCAAGAAAAGACTGTGTTGTTGCCGTTGGCGGCGGAGTTGTAGGCGACCTTTCGGGATTTGTCTCTTCGGCATATATGAGAGGTGTTGATTTTTATAATATCCCGACAACACTTCTTTCACAGATTGATTCCTCCATAGGCGGAAAAACAGCAATAAATTTTGGCGGAATAAAAAATATTGTCGGAGCTTTTTATCAGCCAAAGAAGGTTATTGTTGACCCAGAGCTTTTGAAAACCCTTCCCGAAAGACAGATATCAAACGGTCTTGCGGAAGCTGTAAAAATGGCACTTACATCAGACAGCGAGCTTTTTGAGATATTTGAAAGCAAAGACATAAAAGATAACATCGACGAAATTATTATCCGTTCTCTTAACATCAAAAAGAATGTTGTTGAACAGGATGAAAAAGAATCAGGTATCAGAAAAATACTGAATTTCGGTCATACAATCGGTCACGGTATAGAAAGCAGCGTTAATATGGAGGAGCTTTATCACGGAGAGTGCGTTGCTCTCGGACTTATCCCGATGTGTGATGAAAAAATAAGACCGAGAGTTGTGAATGTTCTGAAAAAATGCAACCTGTATAATCTTATAGATTTTGATTGGGATAAAATCAGTGAGGTTATGTTTCACGATAAAAAAGCAGACGGAGATACGGTTACCGTAACAACTGTCAGTGAAATCGGAAAACACGAAATCAAAACTTTGAAATGTAATCAGGTCATTGACATGGCAAAAAGCGGTCTGAGAGGATGATATAAATGAAAAACACATTCGGAAACAGTGTTGCAATCACTTTGTTCGGTGAAAGCCACGGTGAATATATAGGTGCTGTTCTTGACGGGCTCGCACCGGGAATAGAAATAGACAGAGAATATATTGAGCATATGCTCACTCTCAGACGTCCTGACGGAAAGATTTCCACACCGAGAAAAGAAAAAGACGAATTCATAGTTGTAAGCGGTGTTATAAACGGCAAGACGACGGGAACTCCTGTAACCATTCTTATCCCTAACGAAAACGTCAAAAGCTCTGATTATGCAGAGCTTAAAACAGTTGCCCGTCCTTCTCATGCTGATTATACAGCACAGTGCAAATACCACGGCTTTCAGGATTCAAGAGGCGGCGGACATTTCAGCGGAAGAATAACTGCTGCACTTGTTGCCGCAGGAGCAATATGCAAATCAGCCTTAGAGCAAGAAGGAATTTTTATCGGCACTCATGTGAAAAGCTGTGGCGGAGTTTCGGACAGAGATTTCAATGAATTTAAGTCAGATATTCATGCTTTAAGCGAAAAAACCTTTGCCGTGCTTGATGAAGCCGCAGAAGAGCCGATGAAGAATAAAATTCTTGAAGCGGCAGAAGACGGCGACAGTGTCGGCGGTATTCTTGAAACGGCAATAGTCGGTATTCCCGAGGGCGTCGGCGAGCCCTGGTTTGATTCCGCCGAAAGTCTTATTTCCCATATGATGTTTTCAATTCCTGCAGTCAAGGGAATTGAGTTCGGAGCGGGCTTCGGGTTTGCCGATATGAAGGGAAGCACTGCAAACGACCCGTTTAAAATCGAAAAAGGTAAAATTGTTACAGAAAGAAATAACAATGGCGGCATAAACGGCGGCATCACAAACGGAATGCCGATAGTTTTCCGCACTGTTATTAAGCCTACTCCCACAATCTTCAAGCCGCAGAATACGGTTGATTTTAAGAGCATGACTGAAACCGTGGTCGAGCCGAAGGGCAGACACGACCCTGCTGTTGTTCACAGAGCAAGAGCTGTTCAGGATGCGGCAACAGCTATCGTACTTTGCGATTTGCTTGCTATGAGATTCGGAACGGATTGGCTTAAAGGAAGTGAATAAAATATGGCAAAGTACGGATGTATAGGTAAAAGGTTGACCCATAGCTTTTCAAAAGAGATTCACGCAAAACTTGCTGATTATGAGTATGAACTCATTGAGCTGAAGGAAGATGAGATTGAAGCTTTTTTCAAAAGCAAGGATTTCAATGCCGTAAATGTCACTATCCCATATAAACAGACGGTTATACCATATCTTGATTCATTGAGTGATGTGGCAGGACGAATCGGCGCAGTCAATACTGTTGTGAATAAAAACGGCAGACTTTACGGTTACAACACTGATTACTACGGTATGAAAGCTCTTATAGAAAAAATCGGTGTTGACCTTAACGGCAAAAAAGCTCTGATACTCGGAACAGGCGGCACAAGCAGAACTGCCCGTATTTTGACAGAAGATTTAGGCGCTGCCGAAATAATCACCGTGAGCAGAAGCAAATCGAAAAATTATATAACCTATGAAGAAGCCGTAAGCGAGCATTCCGATGCAAATGTGATAATCAATACAACCCCGTCGGGAATGTATCCTGACTGTGAAGGTATTCCTATTGATATTTCAAGCTTCAATGAACTTGAGGGTGTTGTTGATGCGGTATATAACCCTCTTTGCACAAATCTTGTTTTAAGGGCAAAGGAAAAAGATGTAAAAGCTGAAGGCGGACTTTATATGCTTGTAATGCAGGCAGCCTATGCAGTTCAGAAGTTTCTTGACACGGAAATCGAAAAAACAGTTGCAGATAATGTCTTTGCCTCTGTTTTTGCATCGAAAGAAAACATTGTTCTTACAGGAATGCCCGGAAGCGGCAAGAGTACAGTAGGAAAGCTTCTGAATATTGACGGCTTCAGCTTTGTTGATACGGATGAAGAGATTGAAAAGCGTTGCGGTTGCACGATAAAAGAACTCATCGGCAGTAAAGGTGAAAAATATTTCCGTGATTTGGAAACGGAAGTTATAAAAGCTATTTCTTCGGAAGGGTGTCAGATAATTTCAACAGGTGGCGGTGCTGTACTGCGTAAAGAAAATGTTGATTCGCTTAAAAGAAACGGAAAGCTGTTTTTTATAAATGCAGACCCCGACAGGCTTTGCCCCACCTACAGCAGACCTCTTTCCGACACAACCGAAAAGCTGAAAAAGCTGTATGATGAAAGAATAGATATTTATAAATCCGCCGCAGATGTCACTGTGCCCGATATGGCGACCCCCGAAGCGGAGGCGGATTTTATTCTTAAAGCAAGAACGGAGCTGATAATGTGAAAATATTTGTTATAAACGGACCGAACATCAATATGCTCGGCATAAGAGAGCCTGAACATTACGGTAAAGAAACTTACGCTGACCTTGTTGCAAAAATCCAAAAGCACTGCGACTTAAAAAAGGTGGATGTAAAAATTTTTCAGTCAAATCACGAGGGTGACCTTGTAGATGAAATTCAGAGAGCATACGGAAATGCTGACGGCATTGTCATAAATCCGGGTGCCTACACTCACACAAGCATTGCCATTCTCGATGCGGTAAAATCCGTAAGCATACCCACCGTTGAAGTCCACATTTCAAAGGTCGAAGAAAGAGAAGATTTCAGACAGGTCAGCTTTGTTCGTCTTGCCGCGGTAAAAACAATCACAGGCCACGGTACGGACGGCTATCTTGAAGCTATCGATTATCTGACAGAAGGTAAATAATATGAAAGCGATTTTTAAGCCCTGCACGCTGAAAGGAAGCATAGACGCCCCGCCGTCAAAAAGCATGGCGCACAGATACCTGATAGGTGCCGCATTATCAAAAGAAAAATGTGTTATTTCAGGCATTGATTACAGCGAAGATATTCTTGCAACGATTGATTGTCTCAGAGCTTTGGGCGCCGAAATACACACCCGAAAAGACACGGTATTTATAAATGCTGAAGGTTTTATGAAAACATCATCAAATGTTCTCCATTGCAGAGAAAGCGGAAGCACATTAAGATTTTTTATTCCTCTTGCATTGTGTTTGGGAAAGGAAATTACATTGCAAGGCAGTGAAAGGCTTTTCGGGCGACCTCTTGGTGTTTATGAAAAGCTGTGTCTTGATAACGGTTTTGAATTTGTAAAAAGTGAAAATTCATTAACTCTTTGCGGCAAACTCAGAAGCGGACGATACGAAATTAACGGTGATATAAGCAGTCAGTTTATCACGGGTCTTATTTTCGCACTTGTGTATCTGGGCGAAGCTTCATCAATCCGTATTCTGCCTCCCTTTGAAAGCAGGTCATATATAAATCTCACAATCTCAGCTTTAAAATCATTCGGAGCAGATATTGAGCTTGAAGATGAATTTAATATTGCAATAAAAAAATCCGTTCTGCATTCTTTTTCAGGCAGAACAGAAGGTGATTATTCAAACGCCGCTTTCCTTGATGCATTTAATTTCATCGGCTCGGATATAGAAATAGGCAACCTCAACACTGACAGTCTTCAGGGTGACAGGATATATAAAGAATATTTCTGTGAACTTTCAAAAGGCATACCTACTCTGGATATTTCAGACTGTCCTGACCTCGGCCCTGTGCTTATTGCTCTTGCAGCCCTTCAGAACGGCGCAATTCTCACAGGCACAGACCGATTAAAGATAAAAGAATGCGACAGAGGACAAGCAATGCATGAAGAACTGCAAAAAATTGGTGGCGGACTTCTTTTCGGCGAAAACTCAATAACTGTTCCAAAGCTGCAGTTTAAAAATACGAAAGCTGTTCTTGACGGGCATAATGACCACCGTATTGTTATGGCTTTGTCTCTGATACTTTCAAAGTACGGCGGATCGATTGTCGGCGCAGAAGCAGTAAGAAAAAGTTATCCTTCGTTTTTTGATGATATAAAAAATCTCGGAGCAGAGGTAAAAACAGAATGATAGTAAATGTAAGCAAAAAAATACTCATAGTCGGTCTTGGTCTTTTAGGCGGCAGTTATGCAAGAGTGCTCAAAAGATTCGGCTTTCACATAAGCGCAATAACAAAAGAGCAAAGCTCAATAGACTATGCACTCAAAGAGGGTCTGATTGACGAATGCTCTACAAAACTCGATGAAAAGATAATCGGCGAAGCAGATATAGTTATATTTGCATTGTACCCTCACATTTTTATAGAGTGGATCGAGCAGAATCAGCACCTTTTAAAAAGCGGTGCCCTTATTACCGACGTAACGGGTGTCAAATGCAGTATAGTATATAAAGTGCAGGAAATGCTTCGTCCTGATGTTGAGTTTATTGCAGCTCACCCTATGGCAGGAAGAGAGGTTTCAGGTGTTGAAAACAGCACTGATAAAATGTTTGCAGGTGCGAACTATATCGTTACCCCCACCGATAAAAACACTCCCGAAGCAATCAACACCTGTATGGAGCTCGGAAGATTACTCGGATTTTCAAATGTTACAACTCTTTCACCCGAAGAGCACGATGAAATGATAGGGTTCCTTTCACAGCTTACTCACTGCATTGCCATAACTCTTATGACCTGTAATGATAAAGAGGATATGGAGAAATTTACGGGTGACTCATTCAGAGACCTTACCCGTATCGCCCGCATAAACGACCTTATGTGGAGTGAACTTTTTATAGAAAATAAAAAAGCTCTGCTTGAACAGATGAATCTTTTTATAAACAAATTCAATGAACTTAAATCAATGCTTGAAGCTGAAGATGTTGACGGGATGCGAAAAATGATGCGTCATTCAACCCGGCGCAGAGCATTGTTTGATAAAAAATAATTTTTTGGAGGAAAGAAAAATGAATATGAATTTCAAAAGAAAATTACCCATTCCTATGGAGATAAAAGAACAGTATCCTATTACATACAAGCTTGAACAGATGAAAGAAAAACGCGACGAAGAAATAAAAGCGATTTTCGAAGGCAGAGATGACAGGTTCATTCTTATTATCGGTCCTTGTTCAGCCGATAACGATGACAGTGTAATTGATTATATTTCCCGACTCAGAGAAGTTCAGGATAAAGTTTCTGATAAAATCCTCATCATCCCGAGAATTTATACAAATAAACCCCGTACAACAGGCGACGGCTACAAAGGAATGCTTCATCAACCCGACCCTCACAAGGGTGAAGATATGTTAAAGGGTGTGGTTGCAATCAGAAGTCTGCACATCAGAGCAATGCAGGAAACAGGCTTTACCTGTGCCGACGAAATGCTTTACCCCGAAAATTACAGATACCTTTCCGATGTTTTGTCATATGTTGCAATCGGTGCAAGATCTGTTGAAAATCAGCAGCACCGTCTGACGGCAAGCGGTTTTGATATTCCTGTCGGCATGAAAAATCCAACCTCAGGTGATATTTCTGTTATGATGAACTCCATAACGGCGGCACAACACTCTCACACATTCCTATACAGAGGCTGGGAGGTTGAAAGTCAGGGGAACCCTCTTGCGCATGCCATTTTAAGGGGATATGTCAATAAACACGGTCAGTCATTGCCCAACTATCATTATGAGGACCTTATTCATCTTGCTGAAACATATGAAAAATCAGGATTAAAGAACCCCGCCGTTATAATTGATACAAACCACGCTAATTCAGGTAAAAAATGGATGGAGCAACCAAGAATTGCAAAGGAAGTTCTACACAGCTGCAGACATTCTGCTGATGTGAAAAAATTGGTAAAGGGTCTGATGATAGAAAGTTATATTGAAGACGGTGCACAAAAACCTGAAGATTGCGTTTACGGAAAATCAATTACTGACCCGTGTCTCGGTTGGGAAAAGACCGAGAAACTCATTCTTGATTTAGCAGATGTGCTCTGATAAGAATACACTGGAGTTCTGCAAGTATAGTGTCTTGACTTCTGTGGGCAGTGTATAGTATAATTTTTTCAGGAACACAGTTCCAAAACAGAAAACGGAGGAAATATTTATGAAAAAACTTCTTGCAATCCTCATGTGTGCAATGCTGCTGTTTACATTAGCAGCCTGCGGCGGCGGGGATAACAACGGCGACGGCAATGACTCGGGTATAAACGCCAATAACGGCGGCGCCCTCAGCGAAAACCTCGGCGATTCATCAGATACAAATGAAGAACCCGTAAAAATTTCACGAGGTACAATCACAGGCGACGCTTATGCCAACGAATTTCTTGGTATAACCTTTACCAAGCCCTCAGAGTGGAATTATCTTTCAGATGCCGAAATCGCCGACACAATCAATATCGGTCAGGACGCTCTCGACTTTGGTGACATTGAAAAGGCTCTTGCTGAAAAAGCAACCGTCTATGATATGGCTGCTATGGATAATCTTTACGGCAACAGCGTTATGGTTTGCTATGAAAACACTCTGGTTTCAGGCGGAAGCGAAATTTCTGCCGACGACTACGCTGATATTCTCAGAACCAATCTTGAAAATCAGACCGCACTTGACTACACCTTTGAGAGCGAAGGCAAGGCTTTCCTCGGCAATACCGAATTTGTCAGATGTGTATTCTCTGCCGAAACAAACGGAGTGACTCTCAAGCAGGCTTATTATGTCAAGACAATGGGCAAATATGCAGTAACAGTTATCACTACTATGACTAATACAGACATCGCTGCAATTGAAGCAATGTTTAGCTGATCGGTTTAAATAATCCGACTGTCGGGAAGCTCTCCCGACAGTTTTTCTTTACCTGTTTGTAAACAAAGCTTTAAAAAATGTCGTTTTTCTTGACAGGATATCTTTTTGGCGGATATAATTTCTGTATAATAAAAACAAAGGAGATTTTATTATGAAGAAACTTAAAAAAATTATTCCCTTGGTTATTCTTGTGCTTATTGTGGGTGTTGCCGCTCTTTTTCAGGGCGAAGCAAGAACCTTGCTTTCCGTAAAGGAGAAGGGTGATACCGGCATATACGAAATCAATTATGCCGCCGATTATAAGCTTGATGAGCTTCTCGAGGCGGGCGGTGCCGCAACAGAGGAACAGCTCGTTCAGTACATAATCAAAACCATGCTTAAGGGCCTTCCCATTGAGGTGCCCTATGAAATTCCCAACCTTGCCTGCTCAACCTTCTATGCCGAAACCCCTGAAAACGGCTATATTTTCGGCAGAAATCTTGACAACCAGACAACAGACCTTGCCGTTGTCAGAACCAATCCCAAGGGTGCTTACAGCTCCGTATCAGTGGTTAATCTTAGCTTTTTGGGATATAACGAGACCTATACCCCCGATAGGCTCACCGACAGGATCAATACTCTTGCCTCGGCATATTTTCCCCTTGACGGTGTTAACGAAATGGGCCTTGCGGTGGGCGTGCTTCAGCTTCAGGCACCCGCAACCGCCCAGGATAACGGCAAGACCGATGTGGGTACTACCCTTGCAATCAGAGCGATGCTCGACACCTGCGCCGATGTCAAAGAGGCTATAGAGCTTCTCAAGAGCTTTGATATGTTTGCCGCCGCTAAGGGCTGTTATCATTTCCAGCTTGCCGATTCAAAGGGTAAGAGCGTTGTTGTTTCTTATGTTGACAACGAAATGGTTATAACAGAAAAGACAGAAGAAGGCTTTATCGCCGCAACAAACTTTTATCTTCACAATGTCCCCTTTGAATATGAAAAGCAGGGTCTTGACCGCTATGAAATACTCAAGAAAACCCTCACGGAAAAGAAGTCAATACTCACCGCCGAGGAGGGTATGGAGCTTCTCAGAGCGGCACGCATAAAGGGAACTGACCCCGATGAAAAGGGCAGAGTTTATTCAACCCAGTGGTCAGCGGTTTACGACCTTACAGAGCCCGCTCTCCGGCTTTGCTCAGATATGAATTACGACAATGTATATGTTTATGAAGTAAAATAACAAACACGGGACTGTTGCTCTGACAGTCCCGTAAATTTATTCTGCAAAAAACTCAAGAATCTCTTCAAAATACCATCTGAGGGTGTCGTCGCCGCTCATAAAGATTTCGTGCTTTGAATTCTTGACATCCTTGATTTTTGTGTGTGACTTTTCGGCAAAGCTTTCTGTGTATTCGCCCAGAAGCTGTCTGTCCTGCTGAGGCTTGAAAATCAGAAGCCTTGTTTTAAGCGCTGCGATTGACTCATCTGAAAGAATTTTGTCCCTCGCCTCAATAGAAGCCTTAACCCAACCGAAGGAGGGCCCGCTTGTCTGATAAAGCGGCTCTTTTTTTCTTTTTTCGTGATAATAAAGGAACCTTGCCTCGCTTACCGCATCACTGTCCTCTACGGTCTGTAAGGGGTCAAAAACACAGCGTCCCGGGGCAGAAATCCTATCCCCGCCGAAAGCACAGATAAGCTTTGCGACAGCACCCGCCAAGGCAACAGGCATACCCATGTTGCCGCATATCATAGGCGAGGAAAGCACGGCCTTATGCACCGCAGAGGGATGCTTCATCATATAAAGAAGAGCAACCGTACTGCCCAGGGAATGTGACCAGATATATATTTTGCCGCTCAGAGTGACGGGCTTTACCACGCTTTCAATAAAAAGATGAAGGTCATCGGCATAAGAATCAAAGGAATCAATCTCTACCCTTTCCTTCTTTTCTGACCTGTGCTCAGATTTGCCGTGACCTCTGAGGTCAGGCACGAAAACACTGTAGCCCGCCTTACGGAAATAATAAGCAGCCTCACGGAGCTTTTCCGCACTCTCGGTAAAGCCGTGAAGGATTACTATACTGCCTCTTGAAAGCACCTTTTCATATGCCTCATAATGAAGTGCAGTGCCGTCAATGGCACGAAGACCGCCCTTTCTTCCCTTTCTTTCAAGGTAAGGCTCAACCTCGGTGAGCATGGTTGAAGCATAGAGACTTTCGGGAATTATATTGACCTTGTTTAAAAAATCAAGCATATTTTCTTTCTCCTTTTTTTCTTCTGCTTCTATTCTAACACATTTGCGTCAGGTGTCAACCTGTCCCTTGCAAAACATAAGAATATGTGCTATAAATATTTAAGGCGGTGATAAAATGAAAAACAAACACAGACTGAAATACATTCTTCTTTTCTTTGGCTTTCTGGTTATCGAAGTGCTGATAGCTCTGTTTGTCAGGGATGGATTTATCAGACCTTATGTGGGCGATATGCTGGTGACAGTGGTCATCTGTCTGTTTCTCAGAGGCTTTACCCCGCTTAAAACAAAGCTTCTGCCCCTTTACGTCTTCATTTTTGCCGCGGCGGTTGAAATCGGTCAGTATTTTGATTTCGTTGCTCTTTTAGGCCTTGACGGAAACAGATTTCTGTCAGTGCTTCTGGGCAGAACCTTTTCTTTTGCCGATATAGTATGCTACGGTGTTGGATGCGTTGTTTTCTTTGCTGCCGAAAGCTTTTTATCTGACAGAAAAACGCTAAAGCTAACTGAAAAACAAGGGCTACACTTACCCATAACCAAAAGTGAAGGCATAAAAAAACAACCCCGCAGATAACTGCGGGGCTTTTCGACATTGTCTGATTATTCCTTTTCACCGAATAAGTTGAAAAGGAAGTTAAAGAAACCGTCAAAAATTCTGCTGAGTGCAAGATATGCTCTCTCAATGATAGACCAGTCCATTATAAAATTCTCCTTTCAAAACTATTATTCTGTCTTTCCTTCGTTGATGTCGGGGAATTCTTCGGGAGGCCATTTATCAGTAGCACCAAAAATAAACATAAGCCACTGAACTACTCTGTCCATAAACTTGAGGAATTCATCCCATACTTCCATAAAACTGTTCCAGTTCATAGTTTGTTCTCCTTTCGCTAGAATAAATATAGCTCAGAGGGAACAGTTCCCCCCACATAGTTCATCATTATTTTACTCTGATTAAAGACGGTTGTCAACTGTTTTTCCATATTTTTTTAA
>JAZSQD010000117.1:0-5086 GCA_045537815.1 Acutalibacteraceae bacterium
TCATAAGCACCTGTGTGAGGTGTTCTGTCGGGATAGAAAAGGCCGTCAACGCAGAAGTTGCCGTCGTGGTATTTTTCTCCGTGGTCGCCGCCGTAGGTGTATTTATACTTGGCATTGGGGTCATATACACTGTGGTCTGCCCATTCCCAGATACAGCCGCCTGTAAGATTATCGTGAGCATATATGCTTTCCCAATATTCTTCAAGAGAACCGGGGCCTACACCCATTGCGTGACAGTATTCGCAAAGGAAATAAGGCTTACCCTTATATCTCTTAAGGAACTTATGCTGACCGATCTTTTCAATAACATCACTGTGCTGATACATTTCCGAAATAACGTCATATGCAGTTCTCGGTGTTCTGATTACCGCCTCATAATGAACGGGAATATCGGTAACAGTTTTAAGGTAATCGTAGCATTTATCCTGATTTTTCCATCCGCCTGACTCGTTACCGAGGCTCCACATAGTAATAGAGGGATGATTCTTATCTCTGCCGTAAAGGCGCTTAACTCTGTCAAGCATTCTGGGAAGCCACTCTTTACCGTTACTGATTACGTTAGGCTTACCGGTGAATCTGAGGTTTTCGTTAAACTGTGTACCGTGAGTTTCAATATCAGCCTCATCAATAACATAAAGACCGTATTCGTCACACATCCTGATAAACATCGGGTCAGGAGGATAGTGAGAGGTTCTGACAGCATTTACGTTGAATTCCTTCATAAGAAGAATATCCTTGAGAAGGTCTTCACCGCTCATAACGTAACCTGTTGTCTGATGGGTATCGTGATGGTTAACACCCTTGAATTTTATAAGCTTACCGTTGAAAAGGAAAAGCTCTCCTTTGATTTCAACATTTTTAAAGCCTACGGTTTCTCTTACGCACTGTATGCTCTCTTCACCGTCAAAAATTGTGAGATAAAGCTCATAAAGCTCAGGCTTTTCTGCATTCCATTCAGTAACGTCAAGAGTGCCGAAATCAAAATTCACTTCTGCACAGAGGTCTTTTTCTGCAGAAGCCACCTCTTCGCTCTTATAGAGAAGCTTTGCGGAAAGCTTTTTGCCTTCAAAGCCGTTACCTTCAACAACCGTTTTAACGGTCATTGAATAGCCTGCCTGCTCCTTCTTTGTTTTGACTTCAAAATCAAAAATATACTGTTCGGGGTTTTCTGTTATGTAAACATCACGGAAAATACCGTTTTCACGGAACATATCCTGACACTCGAGATAAGTACCGTTACACCACTTTGAAACGATTGCCATAAGCTCGTTTTCGCCCTCGTGAACAAATTCCTTTATGGCAAACTCAGCACTGTTGTGGCTTCCTTCACTGTAGCCGACAAACTTGCCGTTGATATAAAGAGTAAGACAGGAGCAAACACCGAGGAAGGTGATGATAGGGTTCTTTGCCTTATCGGAAACATTGAACTTTTTTACATAAATACCTGCTGACATCTCCTCGGGAACATTGGGAAGAGTCATGGGAAATTCGTATCTTGTATTGAGATAATAAGGAGGCTCATAGCCTGTTCTCTGCCATGTAGAAGGAACCTTAAGGGTATCCATCGGAGTCTTTTCACTGTCAAAGTTAGACGGAAGCCGTGAAATCTTGCTGTAATATTTGAAATTCCACTCACCTGAAAGAACTGTTACGGCACTGCTGTTATATCTTTCGGTAAGCACAGTCTTCCCCTCAAAGTCAGCCTGACTTTTATCGGGAATAAAATAGCTTCTTTCTCTGAGCTTGTTTTTTTCATAAACAGAGAAATCGTTAACATAAAGCTTTTTAATCTGATATTTCATATTCTTCTCCTTTTCTGTCAGCCGAGTATAGGTGTATCGGTAAATTCAATTATCGGTTCACCCTTGATACCGTCAGACTCAAACACTGTTATTTCATTTTTTCCCTCTTTGAGAAGGGAAGCAGGTATATATAAAGTCCTCTGAGGACCGATTTCCCAATATCTTCCTATATTGTATCCGTTAACCGTAACAAAGCCCTTGGTGAAATTATCAAGCTTAAGGAAGGTATCGCAGGCCTCTTCAATTTCAAAGCTGCCTTTATAAAAAACTGATTTTTCTTCAATCGGCTCACCGTTATAAACAACCTTATCAAGAGTATCCATGGGAAGAGTATAAGCATCCCAGCCGAAATGGATTTTATTATCTAAAAGGCATCTGCCTGCTATACCCTTTTTGCGCATCATCTTGCTGCCGAAATTGGCTCTGCCCATATTTTCGCAAAGCACGGTAAGAACATCGCCCGCCTTAGCGTTAATGACAGTTTCGAGGCTGTCGTTTATATAAAGAATGTCGACAAGCTTTTTATTTATATAAATCTGCGCTCTGTCACCGAGGCTTTCAAAAGAAAGCTTTGTATCAGTATAGTCTCTGCCGAGAACCGTTCTGTAGGCTATAAAGCCGTAGCCCTGACCGTATTTTTCCATATTAAAGGGAACATCTGTATGAACAGGTGATGAAAGTGTGTCAAGATTTGCAAAGATTCCTGCCTTTTCCGTAAGGATAAATTTACCGTATGACTTCTTTTTTCTGTTGGCGGGAACTTCGGGGAGCTCACGATTTATGTGCTTTTTAATAACCTCTCTGACTGCGTGGTACTTCGGCGTAACGTCGCCGCACTCTGAAAGGATGGCATCATAGTCATAGCTTGTAACATCGGGAGCGAATCGCTCATAATGATTTGCACCGCTCATAAAGCCGAAATTTGTACCGCCGATAAACATATACATATTAAGACTGCCCTTGGTGAGCATATCGTCAACTATCTTTGCATAATCCTCAGCAGACGTTGTATGATGCTTTTCGTCACCCCAGGCATCAAACCAGCCGTTCCACATTTCCATACACATTTTGGGCTGGTCGGGAAACAGCTCATCATGAGCGCGGAAGTTTTCTTCTACCCTGCTTCCGAAATTAAGAGTTGCCATACAGCCGTCAATATACCCGTCAAGAAGATCATCCTTGCTTGTTCCGTCCGAGGTGAAAAGAGGAACGTCTATTCCTTTATCTCTGTAGCTTTTGTAAAGATAGTCAAGATATTTTTTGTCGTCACCGTAATAGCCGTATTCGTTTTCGCACTGAAGCATTATAACAGGGCCGCCGTTTGTAACAAGCAAGGGACGTACCTGCTCAAACATCTTTTCAAGATATCTGTCGAAATATCTGATATATGCCTCGTTGGAGCAACGTATTTCCATGGTGTCGTCGGTCTGTATCCACCAGGGAAGTCCGCCGAATTCCCATTCCGCACAAATGTAAGGACCCGGCCTGACAATAACCATAAGCCCCTCAGCCTGAGCCGCTTTTATAAAGGAGGCAATATCCAGATTTCCGCTGAAATCAAACTCTCCCGGCTTTTTTTCGTGCATATTCCACGCGCAGTAGGTCTCAACACAGTTAAGCCCCATAGCCGTCATCTTTCTGAATATATCCATCCAGGTGTCAGGCATATTTCTGAAATAATGAACCGCGCCTGATATGAGCTTTACAGGTTCACCGTCTTTTATAAACTGATTCCCTCTGATTTCAAAATTCATAAGCTTCCGCCTTTCAGGATAAGAATATACTAATAAGAATATTAACAAAATTTACGGCTTATGTCAATAAGAAAAGCTCCGCCAAATAAATAAGACGGAGCTTAAAATGGTTATCTGGTAAGCAAATCGATACTTTTTTCAAAAAGATCAAAAAATCTGTTGACGATTTTCTTGTCCTCCTCGTTACCGCGCACACACATTGAAAGAGTGATAACGTTACGCATAGAGGTTGCAGAAAGAAGAACATAGGGCTTATATTTAACTGCACCGGTCATAAATCCGTCAATGGGTTCGTTGCCCGCAAGAGCAAGAGCCTTATGGTCAAGAATGCCGATATTACTCATAGCAAGAAGAGGGTTTGAGTAACCTATTTTTATGATTTCTTCACTTGCGGAATGGGGAAGAATCTTATAGGCAAATTTCAGAAGAGGCAAGCCGTATAGCCCCATAAACTTATCTTTTTTATAAAGATTTGAGCTGTTGACAACATAGCGGAGAGTTTCAAAAATATCTCTTCCTCTTTCAGGGATGTTGCACTGCATAAAAGCGGTGTGATTGGTAACACCCTGACCGTCATCATCCTTAAGGTGACGCCTTAAATCTATAGCGCAGGAAATAGTAACGCTTTCACCGTCGCCGTAGCCCGCAAGCTCATAAAGAGAATAGAAATATGCGGCTACAAGCATATCGTTAACGGTAGCGCCGTTCTGTTTTCCGACCGACTTCAGCTTCATAAAAGTTTCTTCGGATATTCTTCTTCTCGCGATGAAAGAGAAATCGTCTTTTCTGCTTTCGGTCAGAGGAAATTTGTGAGTATCCTTGGCACAGACATTTCTGTAAAGATTGGTTGCCATCTTTTTCTGTGTCTTTGAAAAATCGGAATAAACAGAATCATATGAACGGGTACCCTCTCTTAAATTAAGAGGACTCTTACCCTCGCAGACATATTCACTGTATGCCTTGCAGAAGCTTTTTATAAAATATTTAAAGTCTCCCCCGTCCATACACATATGGTTCTCGACCATACACAAGGCAGTCTTTCCTTCATAATAGAAAACACCAACCTTCATCTGCAAGTCGCTTTCGGGAGGTATGTACTGAGTAAGGAAGCGGTCAATATCCCCCTCAACATCGGTGCTTTGCTTAACGGTGATAACATCATCAATACTGTAAGGCATTACTTCCCAGTAGGGACTAACCTTATTGTCAACAAACCTTGAGTGGAGCACGGGAGCTTTTTCAAAAAAGCAGATAAGCACCGTTTTAAGAGCATCAAGGTCTATTTCAAAATCATAATGAAGCTCGAGATGTACCATTCTGTCGTTGAAATCACGGAAGAGATAGTGCATCTTATCCCAGAGTTCGGCATTTAAGCGTCTTCCCATTGTTCATCCTCTACTTCCCTTTTTGATGAGCTGACTATTCTTGCGGCAATGACTGCGATATCAAAAATTATTGAAATAAGAATGATAACCCAGCCCGGATGCCAGAAGTCGGAGGCCAAGCGGTCTTAGGAAGACAAAGGGCTAT
>JAZSQD010000151.1:0-14219 GCA_045537815.1 Acutalibacteraceae bacterium
TGAAGCGATTTCTGCTGCGAAATCGTCAACCTTCTTTTCAATGCCTTCGCCCTTTGCGAAACGTGTGAAGCTTGCAAGCTTGATTTCTGCACCAAGAGCCTTAGCAACTGAGTTGATGTAGCCGTTTACATTACCCTCGAAGAGGTCTGAACGAACAAATTCCTGCTCAAGAAGACAGATTTCCTTGATCTGCTTTGCAAGACGGCCCTGTACAAGACCTGCGAAGATTTTATTTTCAACGATTTCAGCCTTGTGTGAAACAGCAATTTCGGCAAGTGTAGCCATAGCTTCCTTGGAAATGAAGTTGGGGAAGTTCTTCTTCTGCTTCTGATCAAGTCCCTTGAAGATTTCTGCATCTTCGTCGCTCCACTTCTTTGAAGAAATTGCTTCTTCTGTGAGGCTGTTGAGGATGGGTACGGGAAGTGATTCGGGCTTATTAAGAGCACTGTCAATTGTGATTGACTTCATCTTAGCAAGCTCTTCATCAGAAATATCTGCCTTGCTTAAATATTCGGGACTCATAGCAGCAATCTGCATTGCTACATTCTTACCCATTGCTACGAATTCGTCATTGGCTGCAGTTGCATCATCTACGTCAAATGCAGCAAGAACACCAACTGTACCGCCGGCGTGGATATATGATACGGTATGGCCTTCAACAAAAGCAAATCTGCGAACCTTCATATTTTCGCGAAGAGCAAGGAAAACCTCCTGAACCTCTTCGTCAACTGTCTTGTCGGAGTCAACTGCCTTAGCAGCAAGAAGAGCTTCAAGATCAGCAGGCTTAGCAGCAGCAACAGTTTTAACAACCTTATCTGCAAGAGCAACAAAAGGTGCACCCTTAGCAACGAAGTCTGTTTCGCAGTTGATTTCAACAAGAGCACCAACATTAGCATCGTTGAATGCAGCTACAATACCTTCAGCTGCAACACGGCTTGCCTTCTTAGCCTGTGAAGCAAGACCCTTTTCTCTAAGGATATCCATAGCCTTGTCGATATCGCCGTCAGCTTCAACAAGAGCCTTCTTACAATCCATCATACCAACGCCTGTCTTCTCGCGAAGAGCCTGTACGTCTTTAGCTGTAAATGCCATAATAAATTCCTCCTAGAAATAAATATTATTTTTAAAGAAACCCCGTCAATAAAATATAACGGGGTTTAAAATCAAAATTATTCAGCAGCTTCTTCAGTTGCTTCTGCAACGGGAGCATTTGATTCGCCCTGTCTGCCTTCAATGATAGCGTCAGCCATAGCGCCTGCAATAAGTCTTACAGCTCTGATAGCATCGTCGTTACCGGGAATTACGTAATCAACCTCATCGGGGTCGCAGTTTGTATCTACGATTGCAACAATGGGGATACCGAGCTTGTGAGCTTCAGCAACGGCAATTCTTTCTTTTCTGGGGTCAACGATAAAAAGTGCAGCGGGCTGCTTCTTCATTTCTGTGATACCGCCCATGAACTTCTCAAGCTTTTCGATTTCGAGGTTGAGCTTGATAACTTCCTTCTTGGGAAGAAGGTTAAATGTGCCGTCCTGCTCCATAGCCTTAAGCTGAGCAAGTCTCTTGATTCTCTTCTGGATTGTCTGATAGTTTGTGAGCATACCGCCGAGCCAACGAGCGTTAACTTAGGGCATACCGCAACGCATTGCTTCCTCACGAACTGAATCCATAGCCTGCTTCTTTGTGCCTACGAAAAGAACTTCGCCGCCGTTTTCAGAAACTTCCTTGATGAAAGCATAAGCTTCTTCGAGCTTCTTAACTGTTTTCTGAAGGTCGATGATGTAAATTCCGTTTCTTTCTGCGAAAATGTATCTGTCCATTTTCGGGTTCCATCTTCTTGTCTGGTGGCCAAAGTGTACACCTGCTTCAAGAAGCTGTTTCATTGATACTACTGACATGTGTAATGTCCTCCTTTTGTTTTTTTAACCACCGCAGGTTCTAAAGTATGCACACCTCATACGAGGCGAAACGGGCATACTAATCCCCGTGCGTGCGTTATCTCGAAGAGTATATCACAAGGAAATACAAATTGCAAGTAATTTTTAAAAATTTTTTAATCTTTTTTTCCTCTTGAAAAAAGCATTCTCTGTTTCTCGAGTATTCTCTGTCTTCTTATTGCTTCCTCATCTGCATCAACGGTATAGCTTTCACCGTCATAAAGAAGAACTGTCCCCTCTTTTGTGCCCTCAGGAAGCAGCTTTATATCAATTTCGATGTGGGTCAAATCTTCCTTTTCAAGAGTTGCTATACCTTCAACTATACGGTCAACGGTAAGCTTCATCAGTTATCCACCCTTTCGTATCCGTCATCAAGACATTTGAAAACTACGTCTGAATCAATATCTGTTCTGTAAAGCATCAAACCGTTTTCAGCAACATAGTCGAGTGCCTCCTGATGGGGATGGCCGTAGGAATTATCTCTGCCGCAACTGATTACCGCTGTTTCAGCGTCGACTGCACCCAAAAATTCTTCGTGTATTGAGGTTCTGCTTCCGTGATGGCCCATAACGAGCACATCAGATTTATAATTACCGTCGGGATATGCAGAATATACCGATTCGAGTTCTTTCTTTTCAGCATCGCCGAGTATCATAAAGTCGACACCGTTGACTGTAAGCTTAACAATAACAGACATATTATTAAGGTCATTCATCTGTTCACAGGGCCCTAAAATTTCAAAGCTGACTCCGTCACACAGATTGTAAACATCACCAACCTCGGAATAGCAGGCATTAACCTCATTTTCGATAAGAGCATCAAGCATTTTTTCATACACCTTTGTGGTAGGTGTATTCTTTTCGGTAAGCTCAGGCATTATAAAGGTATCTATGGGGTAAGTATTGATAATATCCGCCATACTGCCTATGTGGTCGGAATGGGGATGTGAAGCAATAACATAATCGAGCTTTGTTATTCCGCAGCTGTTGATATAGTTACTTAATACATAGCTGTAATCCGATTCACCGGTATCGATAAGAACAGATTTATCTCCTGCGGTAACTAAGGTGGCTGAGCCCTGACCGATATCAATAAAGTGAACAAGAGCCTCATCTCCCATTACAACTGCAGTTGTGCCCGAGGAGTCGGTCTTGGTTCCCTTGTTTTCATTTCCGTCTAAAGAAGCCGTTCCGAAAATTGCAATAAGAACAAGTATAAGCGTCAGAAAATAGCCTTTACTTTTATTTCTTTCTCTTTTTTTTGCCATAAAAATCAGATCCTTTGTTTTTATTGTAACCCTGTCTTGTCTCCTGACGCAGTGAAGTATCATTCACAAGACATTTTTCGCCCTTACCGATCAGGTCATAGCGTCTAGCTTTTTTTAGGGCTTTTATGACATTAAGTTTGTTGGCCGGATTATAATACTGAAGCAAGGCTCTCTGCAGAGCTTTATCCTCGGGAGTTCTTGCCACATAAACCTCTTTCATTGTGTAGGGGTCAAGCCCTGTATAGAACATACAAGTTGAAACCGTACCGGGAGTCGGGTAGAAATCCTGTACCTGCTCAGGTCTTATGTTTCTCTTTTTAAGGAAGCAGGCAAGCTCAATCGCATCCTCAAGTCTTGAGCCCGGATGAGACGACATCAGATAAGGTACCAGGTACTGCTCCTTTCCGACGCTCTTGCTTAATTCAAAATAACGCTTTGAAAAATTAACATATGCATCAATATAAGGCTTACCCATTTTTTCAAGCACCATAGCTGAACAGTGCTCGGGCGCAACCTTGAGCTGTCCGCTGACGTGATGCTTTATCAGCTCCTTAAAAAAGGTTTCGTTTTCATCTCTGAGCATATAGTCATATCTTATGCCTGAACGGATAAAGACCTTTTTGACTCCTTTCAGAGCTCTCATGTCACGGAGTATATCCACATATTCACTGTGATCCGCAACAAGATTGGGACAAACCTTGGGAGCGAGACATTTTTTACCCTTGCAGAGGCCGAGATTTTTCTGCTTTTCGCAGGAGGGTTTTCTGAAATTAGCGGTGGGACCGCCCACATCGTGAATATAACCCTTGAAATCGGGAAGCTCAGTAAGAAGCTCAGCCTCTTTGATAAGCGACTCCTTGCTTCTTGAGGTTATATACCTACCCTGATGCAATGTAATAGAACAGAAATTACAGCCGCCGAAGCATCCTCGGTTGTGGGTTATTGAAAACTTAACCTCTTCAATACCCGGCACTCCGCCGAGAGCCTCATATGACGGATGATAGTTTCGCATATAAGGCAAAGCGTATATCTCGTCAAGCTCATCTGTTGTAAGAGGCGGCATAGGCGGATTTTGCACAAGCATTTTGTTTCCGTGTCTTTGCTTAATAAGCCTACCTCTTATATGGTCCTGCTCATCCTGCTGAATACGGCAGGAAACCGCATATTCCTTCTTATTGGCTACAACGTTTTCATAAGAGGGACACTCGGCACCGGTAAGAGGCGTATCCTTAACATCACAAACGTAGCAGGTTCCTCTTACATCTGTTATATCTGATATTTTTTCACCGTTTCTGAGTCTCTCGGCAATTTCAACAGTCTGCTTTTCACCCATTCCGTAAGAAATAAGGTCAGCCTGAGCATCAAATATTATCGAGCGGCGGATTTTATCATCCCAGTAGTCATAATGGGCAAAGCGTCTTAATGAAGCCTCAAGTCCGCCAATGATTATAGGAACGTCACCGTAAGCTTCTCTGATGCGGTTACAGTAAACAATAACCGCTCTGTCGGGTCTTGCTCCCGCTTTTCCGCCCGGGGTATAAGCATCGTCACTTCTTTTCTTTTTTGAAGCGGTATAGTGAGCAACCATAGAATCGATATTACCCGATGACACAAAGAAGCCAAGTCTCGGTCTGCCGTATTCCTTAAAGGCACTGCAGTCTTTCCAATCAGGCTGAGATATAATGCCGACCGTGAAGCCGTTGTGCTCAAGCACACGGGATATTATGGCAGGACCAAAGGAGGGATGATCAACATAGGCGTCACCTATAACATAGACGAAATCCACCTCATCCCATCCCCTGTCAAGGGCTTCCTTTCTGTTAACGGGTAAAAAATCCATTATATACTCCTTTTAATCAGATAAAATATCGTAATCATCGCTGCTACCCGGTTCTTCACCCGAGGCACGGCTTTCAAGGAACTGTGCTCTTGTAACGAGAACTCTTCTGGGCTTATTGCCCTCTGCAGGGGAAATGTAGCCGAGCTGCTCAAGCTGATCCATAATTCTTGCCGCTCTTGCATAGCCGACGGAAAGCTTTCTCTGAAGAACTGTAGTTGAAGCCGAATCCATTCCTGTTATGATATTCATAGCTTCTTCAATAAGCACATCATACTGGCTTTCTTCACCGGGCTCGGCACCGCCTGATTTCTTCTTATTTTCAACAACTGCATTCTTTTCGATTTCTTCCATAATGCCGTCATCATAGTCTGCTTTTTCCTGATCCTTTATAAAGGTGACAATCCTTTCAATTTCAGCATCGGAAAGATATGCGCCCTGAATTCTGACAGGCTTCGACATACCGACAGGGTTAAAGAGCATATCGCCGTTACCGAGAAGCTTTTCCGCACCGATAGAGTCAAGAATAGTTCTCGAGTCAACCTGAGAAGAAACGGAAAGAGATATTCTCGAGGGTATGTTTGCCTTGATGATACCCGTAATAACGTCAACGGAAGGTCTCTGAGTCGCAACAACGAGGTGCATACCTGCGGCTCTTGCCTTCTGTGCAAGTCGGCAGATAGAATCTTCTACCTCTTTGGGAGAAACCATCATCAGGTCATTGAGCTCGTCAATGAAAATAACAATCTGAGGCATATACTGTAAGTTAAGTTCGGGATGCTCCTCGGCATATTTGTTATATGAACCGATGTCACGTACAGCACAGCTCGAGAAAGTCTTATAGCGTGCATCCATTTCACCTACCGCCCACGCAAGCGAGCCCGCCGCCTTTCTCGCATCGGAAATAACAGGTACAAGAAGATGAGGGATTCCGTTATAAACGGTAAACTCAACCTGCTTGGGATCAATCATAAGCAGCTTGACCTGAGCGGGTGTGGCATTATAAAGAATACTTGCAATCATAACATTGAGACATACAGATTTACCTGAGCCTGTGGTACCCGCAATGAGAAGGTGCGGCATCTTTGAGAGGTCGGCACAGGTTATATTACCCGTAATATCCTTACCGAGAGCAACATTAAGAAGCTTGTTTTTATTCTTGTTTGAAATATACTCCTCGGAGGCGATCATCTCACGCATCGTTACCGTAGCTCTTGATTTATTCGGTACCTCAATGCCGACTGCTGATTTGTTGGGAATGGGAGCCTCAATACGTACACCTGAGGAAGCGAGACCGAGAGCAATATCATCGGCAAGGTTAGTGATTTTACTGATTTTGACACCGGGTGCAGGTGAAAGCTCATATCTTGTAACGGAAGGGCCTCTCGAAACACCGATAAGCTTCGTTTCAACGCCAAAGGACTGCAGAACATCAACAAGCTTTCTTGCGGTAACTCTCATTTCATCGGCAGAGTCACCCTCAGCACCGAATTTTGCTTCATTAAGACAGTCAATGGGAGGAAGAACATATTCCTTTTTAGGCTTTCTTTCTTCTTTGTAATTTGCAACATCCTGCTTGTTCTTCTCTATTTTTGCCTCGGCAGTATCCGCTGCATCCTTAACAAGCTTTTTATCCTTGACAGAAAGCTCTTTGCCGTCTCTGTCAAAGTCTATTTCATCAATTTCAGGAAGAACATCGTCTTCATCATCAATAATTTCAATAAAGTCTTCCGCCACGGGAATGTCTTCAGCTTCGGTCCTGAAGCTGTCACTTTCAAAGGGCTTGGCTCTGCCTGCAGATATAAGTCCGCTTTCGGCAAATCCGTTACTGCCGTCAACTCTTCTGTCAGATGAAACACTCTGTTTATCAGGATATGTAAACACATCACTGCCGGGCTGATAGGGTCTGAATTTTCTGCCGTTATTTCCTTCCGAAATACTGGGGCCGTTTTCAATTTCTGTACTGTTAAAATCAAAGGCGTCGGAGTCGGTTGCAGTGAAGGGAATAGTTTCAGGTTCCGGAATTATAATCTCTTCCTGAACAGGAATTTCATCTTCAGTCTGCTCCTGTTTTTCTGTTTCCTGCTCAGCTTCTTTTTCCTTCTGAGCTCTTCTTATTTCTCTTTCGCGCTTTCTTTCATCAGATTTCACCTTTATCTGAGCACCGCCCTCATCAATCTTTTCCTTGCCTGAATTAATAGCACCGGAAACGAGTTCGGCAACCGAATTAACACTTACTCTGAAGGTGTAAAGAATGCTTATGAGAAGACATATAATAACAATTATGAAAGCACCCGCCTTGCCGAAAGCAACAAGCGGCAAGCCGCCGAAGACCGCACCTAAAATGCCCGAGCACCAGGCAAAGCTTCCGATTCCCATTTCCCAGCCTGCTTTAACCGCATCGGAAAAATTGGCTGACCAATCATTCATACCGCCGTCACCCACATTATATGAGAAAAGATGAATAAAGGCTGCGAGGGTAATTATTATTGAAATATAAGAGATATTAGTCTTTAAAAAGCTTCTTTTGAAATTGTTAAGAGCAGTCTGAATACCCATTACAATCAGATAAATAACAAACAGATAAAATGTTACACCAAAGAATGAGAAAAATGCTCCTCTTATGCTTGACCAGATATTTGAGCCCTTAATTAAGGCAAAAAAGCCCAGAAGTATACCTGAAGCAAGATAAGAAAGCATAACCGCATTTCTGTGTTCCTCAAGAAGATTTAAATTCTGTTTTTTGTTTTTACCGACGGTACGGGTTGTGCCTTTTTTTGTATTGGTGTTTTTCTTTTTGGTACCGCCTTTTTTATTTCTGTTATCTGCCATTTTCAGCCTCCGAATATATTTATTAAAATCTGATAATCTCTGAACTTAATGTAAAGCTGCATTCTCATCGGATAACAGATATCCCCTGCGATGCACTCAGCCGATAAGCACAAACAGCTAACACCTAAATACCGATATATTCCGATGAGTTTATCCTAAAAACGATAAAATCACAAAATATAGTATATCATAAAGTTTCTGCTATGGCAAGTACAACATAAAAAAAGATGCCGACATCCCATAAGGAAGTCGGCACCGTATATTATTTTGTGTTTTCGACTCTTTCACTTGAGTAGCTGATGCTCAGACTCTTTTTGAAAAGGCCCGTATCAAACTGAGGTCTCCACTGATCGCCTGTTTCAACCTTAGCTCCAAAGTCATCTTCCGATAAAGGAGTGCAAACAAGGTTACCGTTATCGGTTGGGCAGTCCCAGTAAAATGCGTGATGTCCTATAAAGGTTACACTTGCAGGAATAAAGAGATAATTGAGTTCTTTATTGTAGCTAAATGCATCAGAGCCTATATATTCGAGGCTTTCGGGAAGTGAAAGATAAACTTCACCAAGAGCTTCTTTTGAGGTAAATCTTGTTTTCACTTCACCGTCACCGTTATAAGTGTCAGAGGTATATGTATAAATATTGCTCAGAGAGTCTGTATTACCCCATTCATCATTAGGCTCATGAAGCTTGAAGAAGGAGCAGGTCTCGATTGTTGTAAGACCGTCGGGAAGATAAATTTCCTGAAGGTTTGTATAAGCAAAAGCGAGCTCGTTGACAGTTGTAACCGTCGAAGGAACAACGTAGATCTGAATATCCTTTCTGTACTGCTCTATTGTCACGGAAGGATCACCGAGCTGTGCACTGTAGGTTTCTGTTGTGGTTCCGCGGAAGGGCTCTCTATACTTAGCCCAATCGTCATCCTTTTTCTCCGAAGCGGGAATATCGTAGCCGTTCTCTACACGAAGATACTGATCGTGATTACAGGGATAGTTCATAAGAATTGTCTGGTCCTTATTATAAAGAACACCGTCAATATCTGAATAGTAGGGATTGTTTTCGTCAACCTCTATTCTTTCAAGCGACCAGCATGAATAGAATGCCTTATCACCAATCTCAGCAACCTCGGGACCAATGTTGACAACCTTAACCGGACTCTCGTTGAAGGCAAAGGAAGCAATTTCAGTAATCGGCTGTTCAGTATTCTTTACCTGTTTGCCGTCTACAACTTCAAATACATAGTCAATATCTATTTCTTCAAGAGGCACCTTTTCCTTGTCACTGTATCTTGTAATGGTATAGCCACCGTCACTGTTCGCCTCAAATTCTGTACCTGTACTACGAACAACGCTATAAATACTGAAGAACATTGAAAGTGAAACAGCAACAATAATTATAAGGACAAGGGCTATCTTTTTAGCATTAGCATTCTTGAAGGGCTTGTTAATATGAGGTGAGGCAAGTCCTTCGATTTTGTATGTCCAGATTTCATCATCGGGGATATCAAGATGAACCTCTGCCTCAAGCTGAGAAACTCTTGTTTTTGCTTTAGTATTGTCTTTTTTGCTCATATTATTCCCCTCCTTAACCTACAAATCCGCCGCTTACGGCTTTGCCTTCTTCAGCTGCCTGCTTTTCGGTAACCTCGGCACGGCGCTTGAGAACTTCCATAACCATACCCTGCTTCTTGGCGTCGTAATCCCAGAAGAAATAAGGAATGGTCATAAGTGTAAAGCCTACAACGTCAACAATAATAGGGATTACAATAATATTTCTTCTGACATCATCAAGGAAGAGAACCTCCCAGTTACTGTTAAAGCCCCACTTGAGAAGAAGAATGGGAATAATCATGCCAACAAATGATGTAACCGGGCCAGTAAACCATCCGAAAAGACCTGCAAAGCTTTCAAGACGTTCACCGGAAAGGTACATCTGATAGTCGTGTATTTTAACGCCCATATCGTGACCTGCAGTTGTAGGAATTGTCTTTGTCATTTCCATAAAGAAGAGCACAACAATGCATATTGCACCGCAAAGCATAAGGTTTTCACCTGTGAACCACATCGCAGCGGCGATTGCAGCATTACCGAGCGCTCTTGTAACCTGATAGAAAATCATAATCTGCTTATATGAGAATCTCTTAAGGAAATAGGGTGAGAAGAGATCGGGCGGTGTACCTGCGAAAGAAATAAGAATCGTAATAAGGCTGTAGGGAAGACCGCTCAGACGGAAGGTATAGAAATAAAGGATGGTAACAATCGGAAGCATACCGTTACCGAGAGCATCAATAAGGCCTACAATTGTATTGATAAGAAGATATTTGTTTCTCAGAACACCGAACATACCGTCCCAGAACTTGATCTGAGGCTTCGCCTCTATAGGCGGCTGAGGTATTCTTTCCTTTGTCTTGCTTGCAAATACCATTGTAAGAGCAGCGAGTGAAACGAAGGAAATGGGGATAACAAATCTGTATACGTCAAGGTTAGCCCACTCGTTGGGAAGTGCACCGATAACTGCAGTAATTACAACAAACATAATTGTCTGAAGGAAGTGCGAAAACTTAACGGGATATGTACGTACAAGGATTCTTTCCTTGGGATTGGGACTGATTCTCTTTGAACATTCCTCAAGGCTGTTACCAAAGCCGAAAACATTGTAAGTTGCAAAAAGAAGGTTTGCAACCCATACTCTTGTTGCAACGTCCTCAATCTGATAAACAGGAAGCCAACCGATAAGCACAACCATTACACACTTGGGAATAACGTCGCAGTAAAGTGAATATTTATATCTGCCGTATTTAGGAAGAAGCTTCTTACGCCAGAAAATATTTCTTGCACCAACCCAACCTGAGTAAAGGAAATGGGTACCGAAGGTTTTAAAGCAAGCGGTCGCATTCATACCCTCAAGACCGTCAAGGAGGTTGATAAATGCACCGTCCTGATTAAACAGAAGCGAATAGTCAAATATGATGGTAGATATACCGAACAGCATCATTCCGATATATACTGCGTAGAATTTCTTTTCGGTGCGTTTCGGGATAAAACCGAGATTGTCACATACAATCCACCACATAAGAGCGGTAATGTAACCGAGAGGCATATTGAGAATACCTATAATCGAGAATGTAAGATAGGGAATGTGGTAATGGTGCATGATAAGGAAGCATGCAGATGCAAAACCGATATACTCCAACACCTTAGAGCCCGCATAGTTAAACCCGACGCCCAAAAATACATCCTTATATTCTTTATAAGGAACATATTTGCCCTCAGCAGGTGTGTTCCAATGAGTTTTAATCTCAGTGGCTAAGGCTTTCACCTTGTCTAATTTTGCCAAAATATTCATCTCCTTTTAAATATTTATACTATTCTACCAAAAACAAAAATTAAATACAATGTGCAATATAGCAGATTTTTTTACACTTTTTTTGTTAGAGATGATATCTTGCCGTTTAACAATATATGTTGAATTTTGTATTGATTTTTATATCATCAGATGATATAATATTAAGAAACAGTCATAAAAACAACGGAAGGTGATTTTCAGATGTCCACACCACTTATTATCAGCCACAGAGGTGCAAATAAATATGCCCCTCAGAACACTATCCCAGCCTTTGAAAAAGCAATAGAGCTTGGTACTGACGGCTTTGAAACTGACCTTCATATCACCAAAGACGGTCATGTTGTCATTTGTCATAACTATACAATAGACGAAACCTCAACAGGTAAAGGTAAAATTGCCGAAATGACACTCGATGAGCTCAGAAGATATGACTACGGCTCATATTTCAGCAAAAAGTTTGAGGGAACACAAATTCCCACAATCGACGATTTTCTTTCACTCGTTGAAAAGACAGATATAAAAATTCTCAACATTGAAATCAAACCGCCGAAGGAAAAAGAAACTGCTATTGTAAGAGAAACCATCAGAGCCGTAAAGGAACATGGTCTTTTTGATAAGCTTCTCATTTCATCCTTCAGCCCGGAAATTCTCAGGGAAGCAAAGCGTATAGACAGAAACTGTAAAACCGGCTTCCTTTACGCACCCAACAGCCCTACTACTCCCCTTGTAGCCTGGAGGATTATTTCATATGTAAAATCCCTCGGCTGTGATGCAGTTCATCCTCACTTCATTTTTGTCAACAAGAAGTATATCGAAAAAGCTCACGCCGCAGGCCTTATGGTAAACCCCTGGACTGTTGATCTGCCCGAGATTATCGACAACATGATGAGATGGGGCGCTGACGGTATCATTACAAATCTTCCCGATGTTGTAGGTAAAATGAAGGAAAGATACGAATAATCTGTCTGACCTGACAGAGCAATAAAACCATTCAGTCTGTCGGCAGTTTTCCGGCAGACTTTTCGCATTCTGTCGGGGTGCATCACAAATCATATTAATTTTGACAAACAGGAGGATCAGCTTATGACAGAGACTATCGCAATTGTCACCGGCGGCAGCTCAGGAATAGGAAGATATGCAGCAGCCGCACTCAGGGATAAGGGCTGTAAGGTTTACGAATTCAGCAGACGGGATATCCCTAACCAAGACATAATCCACATTACCGCCGATGTTACCGATGAGTCTTCCGTTAAGGCTTCGGTAGACAGCGTATTTGACAAAGAAGGCAGAATTGATATACTCGTTAACTGCGCAGGCTTCGGCATTTCCGGTGCAGTGGAATTCACAGAGCTCAGTGATGCAAAGGCTCAGTTTGAGGTTAACTTTTTCGGCACAGTCAATGTTACCAAGGCGGTTATCCCCTATATGCGTAAAAACAGCAAAGGAAGAATAGTAAACATCAGCTCCGTCGCTGCAGTTGCTCACATCCCCTTCCAGACCTTCTATTCAGCATCAAAAGCGGCTATAGATTCTTATACCTGCGCTTTATCAAACGAAGTCAGAGATTTTGGGATTTCGGTTGTTGCAATTCAGCCCGGTGATATCTGTACAGACTTCACCGACGCCCGTAAAAAATCTGATAAGGGTGATGACATCTATTCGGGTAAAATCTCAAGAAGTGTAGCATCAATGGAAAAAGACGAGCAGAAGGGTATGTCACCTGAAACAGCAGGAAATTACATAGCAAAGATTGCCCTTAAGAAAAACGTAAAGCCAATATACGCTATAGGTGCAACATATAAAATATTGAGTGTTTTATGCAAAATCTTCCCTTGCGCTGTAAGAAACCGCGTTGTCGGTATGCTTTATGCAAAATAAATATATAACCATATTAAAAACGACAAGTCTGATGAACCTGTCGTTTTTTGCTAGTCACCGTTTACAAGCAGACTTCAAAAGCAAGGATTTGCCTGCTGTTTCAGTAGGTTTATTATTATCTGATAAATCAAATAATCAACTTTATTACATCTCAGTCCTCATTAGTTGCAACAATATCAACACCTGTATCGCAGATATTACAAATAAGCACATCACCCATTTTAACAGGTGCATCAACAACCTCGTTATTGATAACCTTCATACAGTCAAACATTTTGCCCTTCGGAATAGGCTTCGAAGTTTTTACGGGTACAACGGGCAACTTGCCTCCGCTTACCTTGATTGTCGTTGTGAGCATCCTGACAGGGTTTGTACACTCATCAACGGCATACTGTTCACCTCTCTTGCAGGTGTTACCTTTAACCGAAAGAACCTCGTTTTTGTCGTTAAGCTCAACTGTGAGCACGCAGCCGATAGGACACGAAACGCAAACCATTTCTTTAATCATACTCTCATACCTCCAGCTTAACTGTTATTTCATTTCCTGAAAGCTTTGCAATATCCTCAAGCTTAATTATAACATTTTCCATTTCACCGGGAGCAAGCTTTCTCTTTTTCTTTTTATAAAGCACTTCGTCGCCGCACTTAACCTCAACGTCGGAGTTTTTATAAACATCGTCAACTCTGAAGTAAATCTTGACGTCCTTATCCGTTGAACGGTTGATGTTCTGAGGAACAACATATCTTACACCGCTTTCGGCCTTAACGTGGATATCCTTTCCTGCTCTGCCCTTGTTTCTGCCCTTTGAAAGAATATACTTTGCGGCACCTTCACCTGCAATCTGACTTTCCTCGGTAACATAGTCAACAAGGTCGTGAACCTGAAGAACATTGCCGCAGGCAAAAACGCCGGGTCGGCTTGTTTGTCTGTATTCGTCAACAATCGCACCGTTTGTTACAGAGTCAATAATAATGCCAGCCATTCGTGTAAGCTCATTTTCGGGAATAAGACCTACCGACAGAAGAAGAGTATCACATTCAACATACTGCTCTGTACCCGGGATAGGTCTTCTGCTCTCGTCAACATTTGCTATAGTTACACCCTCAAGGCGCTCGATACCGTGAGT
>JAZSQD010000037.1:0-23107 GCA_045537815.1 Acutalibacteraceae bacterium
CGCCTTGTCGGTCAGAATGATACAGGCACAGTCACAGAGCACCGCAACTGCAACTGCGTTTATATTGCCCATAACCGTCAGCCAGACGTCACCCTCCTTAGCCTTTGACATAACCCAGGAAAGAAGATCACCGCTGTAACAACCCGTGATTTCTTTATCTTCATCACCCTCGCAGAGCACCTCAAGAGCAAGCTTTTCTCTCAGTTCATTAACCTTCATTTATCTTATCCTCGTTGCTTTCTCCGTTTATTACCTTATTTCTGAAGGGTATAGGTAAGGATTCCTCCTCATCGGTGTTATTATAGCTCGTTTTGTGGAAAATACAGTAATCCTCCGTTGCATATCCTCTTACGATATCGTCCGCAAGAGCTCTGCAGGAGGGAGCTCCGCAGATTCCGCAGTCAAGTCCCGGCAGGGAAGCTTCAATTTCACGAAGCTTAGTCATCATTTTCATAGCCTTGATAACATTATCCGCAAGCTTCATAGCAGGTGAAGGAGTAAGCTCCTTGGACCAGCTGAGCTCAGATATATCATATTCCTCGGGCAGACTGTTGCAGGAAACAGGCATAAACTTGCGAAGGCGCTGAATTCTAGCCTTTGCAACATAAGGATTTTCAACCGTAAGCACGCCGCCTACGCATCCTCCCGTGCAGCAATTAAGCTCAATAAAATCAAGGTCGTTGAGCTTTTCATCCTCAAGCTCTTCAAGAACATTGATTACGTTTTCAATGCCGTCCGCCGCAAGATATCTTTCCTTGAGAAGTCCTGCCGCTTCACCGCCGCTGCTTGCCCATCCTACGCCTATAATGCCCGAATCGTTAAGAGGCTCAACTTCCTCGGGAGCAAGCTTATCCATAGCCTGAAAGAGAATAGGATATATATCCTTCATTGCAAACGCACCGTTTATGCCGCTTCCGTCGAGGCAGATAGGCGCCTTTATGGCCGTTCTTTTTGCAGGACAGGGCGAAATAAAAAATACACCGATATCCTCATCGGAAAGTCCTGTTTCTTTTTTTGCCTTTTCTCTCGCAATTTTTGCAGCCATATTAATGGGTGCAACAATAGGTATAAGGTTGCCTATAAGGTTGGGAAATCTTGTTCTGATAAGTCTTACAACTGCAGGGCAGGCTGAGGAAATAACAGGCTTTTTCAGCTCTCTGTCCATCATCCTCGTGGCAGAGCTTATAAGCTCCGCGCCCTTTGAAACCTCGACAACATCGTCAAAGCCCATTTTTTTAAGACCTGTAAGCACATAGTCCACATTTTCAAGATTGTTAAACTGACCGTAAAGTGCAGGTGCGGGCAGAGCTATTCTGTATTTATAGTTTAAAATCTCGTTGAAATGCTCACTGACCGCATACTTGGCGTGATGGGGACAAACTCTGATGCATTCACCACAGTCGATGCACTTATCCGAAATTATGTATGCTTTTTTATTGCGCACCCTTATTGCCTGAGTTGGGCAACGCTTAATGCAGTTTGTACAGCCCTGACATTTATCCGAGTCAAGACGTACTGAGTGAAACAACTGTGACATATCACTCTTCCTTTCACTTTATTCAATGTTAACCTTAAGATAAAGAGTTGTACCCTTACCGACCTCTGTTTCAATTCTGAAATCGTCGGTATATTTTTTTATATTGGGTAAGCCCATACCTGCGCCGAAGCCAAGGCAACGGATGTTATCGGGGGCGGTAGAATAGCCCTCCTTCATAGCCAGCTCAAGGTTGGCGATACCCGGTCCGTTATCGGCTAAAATCATAATAATCTGCTCTTCAGTTATCTCAACGTCAATCCATCCGCCGCCGGCGTGTATAACCATATTGATTTCGCCCTCATACATGGCAATGGAAACATTTCTGATAACAGAGGGGGAAATGCCCAGCTGCTTAAGATTTCTTTTTACGTCGCTTGAGGCTGCTCCGGCTCTTGTAAAATCGTCACCGGGCACATCATAATGAAGCTTTATGCTGTCCATTATTTTCCGCTGCCTCCTCTCAGTCCTGCCGAATAAAGCTTACCGCAGGCGGTAAACATTTCAAGCTCGGTGCAGAGCATAACCATATCTCTGTCCTGAGCCATCTCTATCATATCAGAATGAGGGCGCTTACCTCTGACAAAAATAATACAGTGCATATCCATCATTTCGGCGGTTCTGACAACCTGAGGGTTGACAAGACCTGTAAGAAGAACTGCCTGCTCCTTGACAAAAGCAAGCACATCACTCATCATATCGCTTCCGCAGGCGGTATGGATTTCTCTTTCAAGCCCCTGTTCGTTACAGATAACTTCTGCACCGAGAATCTGCTGAATGTCTTTGATTTTCATAATATTTCCTCCTGAATCCAATGATTCTTTTAATATAAAAGGGCTGCGTTGACACAGCCCTTCTGCCCGGCATTGTTTCCGGGTTATAATCCTATAAATTCTGTCTTGTCGATTTCTTTTTCGATTATATCAACGGCTAGGTTCCATACGGTTTTGCCCGCGTTGACGAAGCCTTCCTTATTCTTGACGCTGCAAAGCATGGCGAAAGCCTCACCGATATTGTCAGAAAGCTCTCCGCCCTTCTGGATTGCAAGATAATAGAAGGTAAATGCCGCACCGTTTGAAATGTTGTCATAAAAGCCCGGTGAAAGCACCTTGATTCTCTCATACATAGAAGAAATAGCCGTAGTGGAAACAACCGAAACGGGAATTTCAATCTGAAGAAGAGTCTCACAGGCAAAAACAAGCAACACCTTGATCTGATAAAGAATGTCCGGTGCAAAATATCTCGGAGCAAGGTGATCCTTAAGGTCAACGATGATACCGTCGCCGCTGCCGGTGGGGGTAATCGTGGCGAGGATTTCGCCAAGCTTACGCGCCTTATCGATGTTGCCGTTTGTTCTCTGAGCGATAACCGCATCAAAGGCAACACTCAGGTCGTTACCGCTTTTATTCAGTTCACTTTTACTGTGATAGATTTTTACATCACTGTCACTCATATGTTTTCTCCTCTTATTTAAGTTGGCGAATGCAATCCGAAACAGCCTGAAAGCGTTCCTTTTAAAGGCTTTTCGGCGCTTCACCCTCGAAAGACGTCAGCCTTTCATCGTTCTCAGCATCCAAAAATCCAAATAAAAAACTTCACTTTCAGGTCGAAGATTTTTTGAATAGCGGATTTTTGTCAAGCTGAGGCACAAAACGCAGTGAATCCTTTCGGATTTACGAGTATTTTAACAATAGATTGGCGGAAATCCACATTCAAAAAACTGTTTCGGATTACATTCGCCAACTTAAGCCTCAGCCGCCGCGGCAGCCTCCAGCTTTTTCTGCTTTCTGCGTTTTTTTGCCTTATAGCTGAGAAGCTGATTGAGATGCTCCTCATCGGGGCCGTAGTCACCGAGTCTTACGGGATACATATTGAAGCCGCCGTGGAAATCGCTTCCGCCTGTCATAACAAGACCGTGCTTCTTTGCAATCGCCATAAGCATTTCCTGCTGCTCGGGAGTGTTTTCGGGGTGCCATACCTCTACACCGTCGAGCCCCTCGGGAATAAGCTCCTCTAAAAGCTCAAAGTTGTCGTAAAAGCCGGGATGAGCAAGAACAGCAACACCGCCTGCCTCGTGAATGGCTTTAATTATTTCAACAGGCTCGGGGAATGTTGCTTCCATAAGCACATTGATTCTTGATTCCTTAGTGAAAAGCATTTTATAAAGGTCGCCGAAAATTGTTATGGTGTAACCGCATTCCATAAGAGCCTGCATTATATGCTGCTTATAAATATTGGTTGAGCCCTGACAACACTTGGTTATAAACTCGGGTGTAACAGGGAATTTTTTAGCGGTCTTGAGCACCATCATCTGACTCGCTCTCTTTCTGAGAAGAGAGTTGCTTTTACAAAGCCCCTCAAGTCTTTCCGGCTTATCGGGAAGATAGCAGATAATATGAGCCTTAGCTCCTCTTTTTGAGTCGGTTGCGGAAAATTCCACACCGGGAATAACATTGATTCCGTGTCTTTTACCGATAAGCTCGGCTCTTACAATACCCGCAAGACAGTCATGGTCAGTTATTGCAAGTGTTGTGACACCGCTGTTTTTGGCAAGAATTATAATATCGTCAATGCCTAATGTACCGTCTGAAAGTTTCGTGTGACAATGTAAATCTGCTTTCAAAATGATTTCCCCGCTTCCTTAGTCTTCGCCGTTTTTACTAATTTTTTTCCTTCAAATTAAACATCTTCCCGATACACACCCTAAAAAGGGCATAATTGGGCTATGTTAAATATCATGCTTTATTATTATACTATTCATTTTTTGTTTTTTCAAGTGAAAAGCGGGATTTTTTATAAGATTTTTTATATTCAGTTTACCAATTACCGCCGTCTGCGAGATATCTGTCAAGAATATTGAACACAAGCTCAGTCAGACAGCCCTCCTGTCTTTCGTTCATTTCACGGTAAGCATCACAGGCCGCATCTCCCGCATCATCACTGATTTTGCGAAGCGAAAGCATAGGCACGCCGCTCTTATCGCAGACAGCTGCAATAGCACCTGTTTCCATATCAAAGGATTCGATACCGAAGGTGTTTTTATAAAGCTCCTTTTTAACAGGGTCAGCAAGGAAGATATCTCCCGTTCCGCACTTGGCTTTTTTTATGCCTGCGCTCTCGAGAGCATAGCCGAGAAGCTTTTCGTCAGCCTCATAAAGATATCTCTGACCGTCAGCCTTTACACCTAAAGGATTGCCGACCGCGGTAAGGTCAAAATCGCACTCTATATAGGTAGTGCCTGCAACCATATCCTCTCTGCGAAGTCCCTGAATTGCACCCGAAAGACCTGCATTAAGAATAAAATCAACCTTGTCATCAGCTATGAGAAAAGCCGTTGCCGAGGCGGCGTTTACCTTGCCTATACCGCACTTGACCGCTATTATTCTGATTGCTCTGTCCCCACGGCTGAGAAGCACCTCTACACTTTCATTACCTCTTCTTATGCTCTGTTTACCGCTCATTTCCTTTGCCCTTGCAAGGAAGGGATTATACTCCATTGAATCAGCAAAAATAAGACCTGCCGTTTTTATCATAATAACCTACACCTTTCTGTTTTTATATCCTCATTATAAACCAAGTCAGTCTCTCTGTCAAATAAGTGTCGGTCGCATATTATAATTACGGGAGGTGAAAAATCCGCGGCTACGGTTATCGGTGACGGTGCTTTTCCGTCCGCGAACAGCCGGTTTTGTTTCAACACCCGTACCGCATGACATAGATAACTGCATAGGGGGCGGAGGCTTACGGGTTTTCTGCCCCTAAAAAATAATATTTTCTATTGCATATTTCTTCCATATTTGATATAATACATAAGAAGTAATTAATAAAGGAGTCTGTGAAAATGAAAATACGCAATAAATTCATCGTTCCCCTTATCGCACTTTTAATCGCTATGCTTATGGTGGGTGGCTCTGTTTCAGGCACTGCGGCTGACACCTCCGCACCCGAGGATACATCAACAACCCATCCTCTTACCTATATCCCCCCCACGGCTGCACCCACATCAAGCCTTGACGAAGAAATCAACGCTATGGTTTCAAATTTCATTTCTGAAAACATCAGCAACCCCGATCAGATAGGCAGCGATATCCGCGAATCATCAGGAATTTTCGGTAAATTCATCACTGCGATTACCAATTTCATTGATATGATTATGGCTTGGATTTCAAGCATCGGCGACAAGCTCGCAGGTATGTAAGAATTAAACCTCCCACAAGAATGGGAGGTTTTTTACACTTCTTAAAGGCAGGTACTTCTTATGAAAAATCCCTTCAGCTCAGGTGCACCATATTATAAGAGAATGCTTCAGATTGCAATCCCCACAATGATACAGAACGGTGTAACAAATTTTGTAAATATGCTTGACAATATTATGGTCGGTCAGGTGGGCACTCTTCAGATGACCGGTGTTTCTATTGTCAATCAGCTTCTTTTTGTTTTTAACCTCTGCATTTTCGGAGCAATGAGCGGTGCAGGTATATTTACCGCTCAGTTTTACGGCAAAAAGGATAACGACGGAGTCAAAAACACCGTACAGTTTAAAATTGTAACTGCCGTGATTTTTACCGCTCTCGGTATCGGTGTTTTTCTTCTGCTCGGTGACACTCTTATTTCCGCCTACATTCAGGAAGGCTCAGACCCGACCGAGGCAGCTCTTGTAGCATCCTACAGTAAGAAATACCTCAACATTATGCTTTTCAACACACTCCCCTTTGCAATTGCTCAGGCATATGCATCATCACTGCGTGAAACAAAGGACAGAGTTATCCCTATGATTTCTACCGTTACCGCGGTTCTTATCAATCTTGTTCTTAACTACATTCTCATTTTCGGTCACTTCGGCGCCCCTGAAATGGGTATTGAGGGTGCAGCTGTCGCAACGGTAATCGCAAGATTTGTTGAGTGCGGTATTCTTGTTATATGGTCACACACCCACAAAAGGAAGTACCCCTTCATCGCAAGACTTTTTACCCATACAACCATAACCTTACAACAGATAAAGAAAATCTCTTCAATTTCTCTGCCCCTGATTCTCAACGAGGCGCTTTGGGCAACAGGTATGGCTTTTCTCAATCAGTGCTACAGCATAAGGGGTCTCAGCGTTGTTGCAGCAATAAACATCGTTTCAACCCTGAGCAATGTTTTCAACGTTTCCTTCCTTTCCTTCGGCAGCTCAATCGGCATCATTCTCAGCCAGATGCTCGGTGCGGGAGAAAAGGAAGAAGCCAAAAAGGCAAGCACAAAAATGATAGGCTTTGCAGTCTTTACCGTTTTCGGTATTGCGGCGCTCATGAGCTGCTTTTCGGGTATTTTCCCAAAGATTTACAACACTGAGGATTATGTCCGCTCTCTTGCAACCTCACTCATTCTCATTATGGCTCTCTATATGCCAGTTCAGTCCTTCCTCAACGCCTGCTACTTCTCTTTGCGTTCGGGAGGCAAGACCGTCATTACCTTCATTTTTGACAGTGGCTTTATGTGGGTTATCGTTATACCCGTCGCCTTCTGTCTGAGCAGATTTACCGATTTGCCCATTATTCCTCTTTATGCAGCAGTTCAGGCTATTGATATTATAAAATGTATAATAGGATATGTGTTCCTTAAAAAGGGTGTATGGCTCAACACTGTGGTTGAATAAAGCTCAGGGATTAAGGAACAGGAAATAGGGATTTGTGATATCCGGCTCTTCTTAAAAATACTGCGAGCAGAACTTCTCTCAGTTCTGCTCACTTTTATTTATTCAAAATCTTTTTGAGTGCTTGAGTTGAAAGGCACTCTTTCTCATAGGTATAATCATAAAACAGTTCACGGTTTTCATTGCTGTATTCCATTTCCTTGGAGTACAGCTTGCTTTTTTCTGTCCACACAGGAAGAGATGCATTTTCGCTTGTCATAAGCTTTATGAAAAGCACCGAAACAACGGCAAGCTTCACCTTTGACAGTATCTCCTCATCAAAAACGCCCTTGAGAAAATAGCGCCATATAAAATATCGGCAAAGATTGAGCAAATATTTTTCTTCCTCGGCGGTGGCTTCTGTCAACACTCTGTCGGATGAAAGAAGAACAGAAAGCTCTTTTTCCCATTCGGAATCAATAGGCTCGAAATCAACGTAAAGCGTAAGTATGTCACCAATGTCCCCTGTTGTTTTCGCAAAATCGGGAGTGTACACCGCCTCAGTTTCTGTATTGTCAATATAATATTGCAGTTTTTCACCGTAATCAAGCATCTGACAGAGCTTTTCTCTCACAGAGCCGTCTGCGCCGAGAATTGCAAAAATATCATCTCGCGCATTTATAAGCAGAGAAAAAAGCTCCTTATCAACAGGCTCTTCTTCTTCATCAATGAAAGCTTCGTCTATACCCCATTTTTCGTCAGTGAGTATCAGCCTTGCACCCTCCTCGCAGGAAAGACCGATACCGCCCTCTTTTGTGTTTCCGTACCACTCAAAGAAGCGGGGATGGTCACGGCAAATCTGACAAAGATGCTCTTCGCCGCAGTTTATGATAATGTCACAAAGGTTTTTACCGTTCAGAAAAGGACATCTTTCCCCTTTGAGAATAAAGCTGTTTTCTTTGCTGATGTTTTCTTTGAGTATCTTGCCGAAATCACCGCCCACAGAACTGTAATACCCTGCGGTATCGCTGTCAATTTCAATCTCCCAGCCTATACAGCAGTTATCGGTGCATTTATCTGCAGTGCATTTAAATGCGTTGTAATATGAGGGAACACGGAAAATCATACCGTCACCACCTGTAATATAAATCTGAGCTGTTTTTTATTATAACACAAACACAATAACATTTCTACATAAAAAAGAAAAGGGTTCTACTTTCGCAGAACCTCGTTTTCTTGTGGCGCGCTGTAAGGGATTTTGTCCCGTGCTGCCGCACTATCGCCTCGCTACGCTCGTTGCCACGTCAGCGAAAACGCTCCCCCGGAGCCTTTTCTTCCGCTTCGCTCCTTCCTTGTTCGAATCCCTCTTTACCCTTATGTAAAAAGAAAAGGGTTCTACTTTCGCAGAACCTCGTTTTCTTGTGGCGCGCTGTAAGGGATTCGAACCCCTGACCTTCTGGTCCGTAGCCAGACACTCTATCCAGCTGAGCTAACAGCGCATTGCTTTTTAATTGCCAAAGTATATTATCACAATAAGCTCTGCTTGTCAATAGTTTTTCAAAAAAACTTGCCATTTTCTTTTCTTTGTGATATCATAACCTCAGAAAATCTAAGGAGGACTGAAAATGAACATTTGGCATGACATTAATCCCCAAAGAATCGGTGTTGAACATTTCGACGCAGTAATCGAAATCAGCAAAAGCTCAAAAATGAAATATGAGCTCGACAAGCAGACAGGTATGCTCCGCCTTGACAGAGTACTTCACACCTCAACCCACTACCCTGCAAACTACGGCTTTATCCCCCGCACATATGCTCTTGATAACGACCCTCTTGACGTTCTTGTTCTCTGCTCTGAAAAAATTGAGCCTATGGCACTTGTTGAGTGCTACCCCATCGGCGTTATTTCAATGCTTGACAACGATGACCCCGACGATAAAATCATTGCAATCCACACAGGCGACCCCACATATAACAGCTACACTGACATCAATCAGCTCCCCAAACACATTTTTGAAGAAATGATACATTTCTTTTCTGTTTATAAAATGCTCGAAAACAAGAGCACCGTAATTGATGAAGCAAAAGGACCTGAGGAAGCAAGAAAAATCATTCAGGATTCAATAAACAGATACAACGAGATATTTCAGAACAAGTAAGACAATTCACAATTCTCAATCGCGGTGTGACTTTAGGAATAAAGAAGTCTCATCCCCCCCACTTTAATAAACAGGAAAATCCGGCTCACTTTCAGTTGAGTCGGATTTTTTATAAGGCTTTTATGAGGCGTTTCGGGCGATTGCCCATTGTGCTTTGCCAACCCCTTAAATCGGTTCAAAATCGCTTGCAGGGTGCTTACACAAGGGGCAGATAAAATCCTCGGGAAGCTCGTCACCCTCGTAAACATAGCCACAGATTTTACAAACATAGCCTTTTTTCTTCTGGGGCTGAGGCTTAGGCTTTACATTATCCTGATAATAAGTATATGTCATTGTTTTCTCTTCACTAAGCTCATCCATCTGTGTTACAAAGCATATAAAAAGAGTATGGGTATCAAGGTCTACGGTTTTTTCAACCCAGAGAGACATATATGCATTCACGTTACCGTCAAGCACCGCAAGACCGTTATTGCTTCTGCGGAAGTCTACACCCTCAAATTTATCCGCATCTCTTCCGCTTTTGAAGCCGAAATTCTGAAAAAGGCTGAAGGGTGCGCTTTCTGCAATACAGTTGATGTTGAGCTTATTTGTCTTAATTATAATATCGTGTGTATAATTCTGCTTATTAACTGCAACAGCAACCTTGTTGGGGGTGTTTGTCACCTGCATTACTGTGTTTACTATACAACCGTTATCCCTTTCACCGTCGTTTGTTGTCAGCACATAAAGTCCGTAACCTATCTTAAAAAGAGCTGCGTTTTCATTTTTTTCCATAGTTTTTTCCGCCTTTCTTAATATCAGTCAAAATAATCATCCACAAAATCCAAACCAAAAAGAGTGCTTATATTTTTAATGCCGTATTTAACTTCCTCACGTGAAAAATCCGATGCTTCGAGTCTTTCATCAGAATAAGTATTAAGCAGAGAATAAAATTCCACCGCAACGGCAAGATGATATTTATTGCCCACATCAATACTGTCATAAAGATGGTTTTCCGCCTTGCAGATTTCTCCCCTCTCAAGAAACACAAGCAGCTCCTTATACAGTATATCCGCACCCGATGCACTTTTTTCAATAAGCTCGGTAAATTCATCTGTATCTTTTTTAAAAACGGTTTTAGCTATAAAGCGCACCAGCATCTGCACCTGCTTCATAAGCCAGTCCTGTTCATAAAACATAAAACCTCTCCCTTTGATTTGCTGAAATAAATATAACACAACAATTGATATAATGTCAATAAAAGCTATCATCAGGTATAAAAAAGCTCCGCAATACTTAAAGTACTGCGGAGTATTTTATAAAAAGTTAATTATGCCTTGTCTGCACAGCCGAGAACTGTCTCAATCTTGTGTGATACAACACCTTCTATTGCATCTCTTGCGGGGGTGAGATACTGTCTGGGGTCAAAGTGCTTGGGATTTTCGCTGAAGTGCTTACGTACTGCAGCTGTCATAGCGATACGGATATCAGAGTCAACGTTGATTTTGCAAACTGCCATTGAAGCAGCCTCACGAAGCATTTCTTCGGGGATACCGATAGCGTCGGGCATTTCACCGCCGTAAGCATTGATTGTCTTAACGTCGTCCTGATTAACTGATGAAGCACCGTGAAGAACGATGGGGAAGCCGGGAAGCTTTTCTTCAACTTCCTTGAGGATGTCAAAACGGAGCTGAGGCTTCTGGCCGGGCTTGAACTTGTAAGCGCCGTGGCTTGTACCGATAGCAATAGCAAGTGAGTCAACACCTGTTCTTGTAACAAAATCGTAAACCTGAGCGGGATCTGTAAAGTTTGCATCCTCTTCGCTGACGTTAACGTCGTCTTCAATACCTGCGAGCTGACCGAGTTCGCCTTCAACAACAACACCGTGTGCGTGAGCGTACTCTACAACCTTCTTAGTGAGAGCAACGTTATCCTCATAATCAAGGTGTGAGCCGTCAATCATAACTGATGTGAAACCGCCGTCGATGCATGACTTACATGTTTCAAAATCGGGGCCGTGGTCAAGATGAAGAGCGATGGGAAGACCTGTTTCTTCAGCAGCAGCCTTAACCATTGCTACAAGATAATCGTGAGAAGCGTACTTTCTTGCACCTGCGGAAACCTGAAGGATAACGGGTGAGTTGTGCTTCTTAGCAGCTCTTGTGATACCCTGGATGATTTCCATGTTGTTAACGTTGAAGGCACCGATAGCGTAGCCGCCCTTGTATGCATCTTCAAACATTTTCTTTGTTGTTACTAATGCCATGATAAAAACTCCTTTATTTTTATAGTTTTATTTTCCACAAAAAAGTATAACCTAATTGCATTTTATTGTCAAGTGAATACCTATTTATAATATGTATATCATTATCCGTCCGATGATATACCTGTGATTATGCTGAAGGGGTATAGGTAATAAAGAAGCAATGTGAATTGATTCTGCCTTCCATAATGCTGATTCTGAAATCGTTGCCGCTGAAGGTTTTATCGCCGACTCTGACAGTTGAAACATAACCGACCTGATCGCTGATACATCCGTCGTGAGATATAATGCTCACCCATGTTGCAGGGTCGCCTGTAAGGTCAATACCTGCTGTAGCCTTGACAAGAGTCTTGAAGCCGTCACTTGAAATAGTGTAGCTTGTTCTGTAGTCTGTTTCAAGGGTGTCACCGTAGCTGAGTCTTGCACCGCTAAGATAGGGAATGTCCTTTGATACTCCTCTTCCCCATACATTATAATATGATGTGGTTTTACCTGCGCTGAAGGCGTGGAAGGGAGTAAGTGCACACTCTCCGTCATAAGCAATATATGCACCTATGCCCATCATTTCATCAACAACGGCATAAACCTCATTTGAGGGTGACTTCCCGCTTCCGAGGATTGCGCAGGCATCCTGTTTAAGGTCAAAGCCGTAATATTTGGCAAAGGTGTAAATTGCAACAAACTGAGCTTTAAGAGCTTCCGCGTGGAAGGAAGGACCCATTTCAGCCTCAAGCACACTTGCAAGGAAGTCTCTTGAAAGGTAAGGTGTTCCGCCGTAGCTTATTGACTCGGGAAGTGCATCACCGTAAAGAATCTGTCCCTTCTGATCCTGGCAGTAATAGTAGTGAGCGAGAATCTGACTCCAGCTCCAGCCCTGTGAACGGGCAAGCCAGTCAGCACCCTCCTGACTCATACCGACACCGTGGCCGTGGCCGAAAACGTCAAAGGTAAATGTGCCGCTTGTGGAAGCAACGGTATTAACGGTGGTCGAAACCTGAATATCGCCTACGGTGGGCTCCGTTACATTGCCGGTGTTACCCGAGGGGTTAAGTATTATACTGTTGTTTGTTGTGCTCGGCTGTGTTGTGTCATTCTGAACAACATTGATATAGCCGCTCGGGTCTGTGGTAGTCGGCTCTTCACCCGAGAAAAAGAGAGCAACCATAATAATCGGGCTTATAATGGCTATCGCAATAACAACGATACCGAAAATAAGCATATTTTTTGAAATCTTGCCTGCAGGTGCGGGAGCCTCTGTGACAGCAGCCGACACCTCACTGCTTCTTTTTGCAAGAATGAAATCAACTCTGCTCTTTACAAGCTCTGTGAGCACAGTTACTGTGTGAGGAAGAATAAGGGCAAGGTCGTCGGGGTTTGAGGTGTTGACCTTCTTTGCCTTAGCCGCCGATTTATCAACAACTGCCGCATAAGCAAAGTACACGGTCTGACCGCGCTCGTTGACGGTGGAATAAATCTCGGATACTGCAGCACCGAAATCCGTTCCCGCATTTGCCATAGCTTCTCTTGCGTGGCGGATAATCTTAACCGATTCGCTTTCTGCGGTTCTTTCATCGTTCTCGTCATCCTCGATAACCTCTACGAAACGCAAGGCGTCATTGAAGCCGTCAACCTTATCGTAGTAGTTATAAATCCACATAGTTGCCTCACCGGTGGCAAGAGCCATGGTGCCGTCGATGCTGCGAAGTGAAGAAACTGCCTGACTGACATGGGGATAAAGGTCAAACTCGGGCATAACAACGGTTGTGTAGCCGCCGTTATCCTGCGAGGTGAGAACACCGTCCTTCAAACCGTTTATAACGGTATCAATTCTCATAAAGTCAAGGGGAACACAGGTAACCGTACCGAGAAGCGCCTTGCAGGTAAAGCCGCTGTAAAGTCCGTCACGGCTGAGATGACATGTGCTGTCACGGGCAACAAGGCTGTGACCGGTGATGTCAATTTCAGAAATATCTTCGCCTGCATTTCTTTCGATAACACCCACAATTTCCTCAGAGGTGCTTTCTTCAAGGATAAGCTTGCCGATAAGCTCTCTCTTGAATTCGTTGTAATCCTCGTTTTCGGCGGCAACTATAATGTGCTCGCCCTTTTCAAGAGCTATGATGCTTTCAAAATAAAGCTCGTCATAGCTGTCAAATTCCACGGTCTGATCCTGTCTGAGACCGTATTGCTCAAGAGCAAGACAAATCTTATAGACAGCATCAGAAGAGAAATCCGAAAGATTTTTTAAAGTAAATAATTTTATCATTTCATCCTCCTGAGAGTTTGTTTATTAGCCTACTTCCCACCTGTAAGCATCCTTATAGGGGTTATCCTGCTTCTTTTTGTCGTAATAAGCCTGAGGATAGCGAGGGCTCGGATTATCCGTAGCCTTTGATACATCGACCTCGGGGCTTTCACCGAATCTTACAAGTCGGGCAACCACAACAAAACGTGCGTCCTCAAATTCATAAGAGCAGGTTGAAAGGGTGAGAATCTTATCGTCGGGAAGCACATCCACACCTGTATCGTAAATTGATCTCTGACTGAGCTCACTCAGGAATGCGGAATAACGGTCCCTTGTGGAAAGGTTTGTAAAATAATATTTGAAAACATAGCCGTTATCATCTTTTTCATTTGCATTTGTGATAAAGGCGGCTATTACCTTCCATTGATAATCGTGATAAAGAGTGTTGAACTCAATAACGGGGGCTGCTTTAAAGCCGTCTATGGTCTTATATTTGAAAAGATTTCCAAAAACGCTTCCGTCCTTCATATAATGACCGAAAATAACCGTGTTGGTATCGAGGCTTTCTCTGGTGCTGCCGATATTATTGAGATGAGTAACAAAGGGGCAGCCGTACTTTGTATTTTTGCCGTAGAAATTTTTGTTAAGGTAGGTTTCGTCGTTATCTGTCTGAACAACCGGCAGATTAAGCTCAACACCCGGTGCCGAAAGATAACCTACAAACTCACGGTTTGTGCCGTAAAGTCTCGCATATTTAAGCTGAATATCCGAGGGGAAGACTACGTTCGGGAATTCATTTTTGACCTTTTCCCACTGCTGCTCGGGGGTGAGCTGCTCCTCTTCCTTATCCTTGTCTTTATCCTTGTCCTTGTCTTTGTCCTTATCGCTGTTCTCATCCTTTGAGGGTGTATCGTCGGACTCGGGAACATCAATAATAAGGTCTGAAACCTCTTGCTCCACATCCTGATTTTCCTTTGAGAGACGGGCTTCATTTATAAGCACCGCACTGCTGACTATGATAGCAATAACGGATATTGCAAGAATAATTTTTCTCGGAAGATCGGATTTTTTCTTCTTTTTGGATGATTTTTTATTTTTGTTGCCTTCATTTTTCTTTTTGGAAGAGGCCTTTTTCTTTTCGGGAACAGTCGCCTCCTCTTCTATATCGTCGAAATCATCAAAAGCGTCAAACTGCTCGTCGTATTCCTCGATCTCGAGGCTACTTCCCGAGGCAAAGGGCTTTGCTACCTGCTTTGATGTGGTCTGATATTTGTGAGATATCGAATCAAGCTCAAAAACGCTCATTTCCATATCGTCAACCTCAAAGGAAGTGCTTTTCTGAGGTGCTGTTTTCTGCCTGACAGGCTCAACATCGCTTTGTGTTATCCCGCTTCCCACGGTATAAACGGGGCGCGAAGGAAACACGGACGGTGCGGGACCTTCTTTTTTATCGAAATCGGGACTCTGATAAAGAACTCTCGTTCCCGCATCGGGCATATTGGGGTCTGCAGGTCTCTGCACGGACTGAGGCTGAACGGGAGGATACTGAACCGGGTAGCCCTGAGGATAGGGAACGGGATATCCCTGAGGGTACTGCCCGTAAGGATAGCCCTGAGGGTATTGGGGATACTGTGGCGCATAGGGATACTGAACGGGCATATACTGCGGAGGATAGCCTTGCGGATACTGAACAGGCTGAGGTGTCTGCTGCTGAGGTGCTTCTTCCTTTTCGGGAGCAGATCTCAGTGTTGCGGCAGGTCTGTAGGGCTTGCCTTCTCTTTCCTCTTCAGCCTTCGCTGTTTTTTGTTCCTCACTCATACTGGAAATATCAACGAAGCTTTCCGTCTCCTGCGAGAGAGCAGTTTCTTCGTTGCTTTCGTTACGGTAATTACCGTCTTCATAAATTATCCTCATAATTACTCATTCTCCGATAAAGCTTTTAAGTTCAATACCCTCTGACCTTTTTTCAGGGTATGGCGCCGCACAAAGGCGGACTTCATTTATAAGATTTGATGCGCTGACATATCTGTTGTATTCTCTGTCGGTTCTGCCGGTGGAAAGCTTTTTTATCCATACCCTTTCACCGTCGGTGACCGCTAAATAGATTGTTCCGATTTCATCGGTGCAGCCCTCATAAAAGGGACCCGCATAGCCCGTTACCGAAGCACCGAAGGTGGCGCCCGACAGCTCTCTAACGCCTTCAGCCATTTCAGCGGCAACTATTGAGCTTACGGCTGTGTATTTTTCGAGATGCTCCTTTTTTACACCGAGCACCCTGTTTTTTATTTCATTTGAATAGGAAACCACACCGCAATGGATAACCTGCGAAGCACCTGACACATCGGTTATTCTCTTTGAGCAAAGACCTCCTGTGCAGGATTCTGCAAAGGCTACGGTAAGCTCCTTTTCTTTAAGAAGCTTTACTGTTGCTTCTTCTATGCTTTCAACGTCAACCCCGTAAATATACTCCCCGAGAAGCTCTTTTATTTCCCGGAGTACGGGAGCAATCAGCTTTTTTGCCTCCTGCTCACCCTTCGCCTTTGCAGTAATTCTCAGAAGAGCCTCTCCGCTTTTTGCATAAGGAGCAACGGAGGGATTGGCACTGTCAAGAAGGTGGCTGACCCTTTCGCTCATAGCACTCTCACCTATACCGAAGGTGCGCACGTTGCAGGAGAGAATCGTATGCTCGGAAAACCGTCTCAGAAAGGGCACTACACTTTCCTCAAACATAGGCTTCATCTCAAAGGGCGGGCCGGGTAGCACGGCAATAATCTTACCGTCCTTTTCCATTATACATCCGGGCGCAGTGCCGTTATTGTTGGGCATTACGATGCTCCCCTCGGGAACCTCAGCCTGCTTGAGATTGCTCTCGGGCATTGTGAGCCCCTTTGAAAGAAAGTAGCCTCTGATTTTATCGGCGATAGCCTCGTCCGTATGCATTTCCAAGCCGAAATATTCGGCGCATACCTCCTTGGTGATATCATCGGGAGTAGGGCCGAGACCGCCGGTAAGAATAACAAGCTCGTTTTCGTCAAAGCTCTGCTCAAGGGTACGGAGCAATCTTTCTCTGTTATCCCCTACCGCTGAGCGGTGCAGAACATTGATGCCAAGGTCGGCAAGTCTTTTTGAAAGATACTGAGAGTTGGTGTCAACAATATCACCGAGCAGAATTTCTGTTCCCACGCTGATAATTTCGCAGTTCATCTCTGTATCCTCCTTAAGCTTTACATATTATTTTATCACTCAAATGAGCCCTAAATAAAATCTATCTGATAACAAACAGTGAATGGAATGTAAATCAATCAACAAACATAAATCTTGTTCCCTCAACAGCTCTGTCAATCATCTCGCTGAAATCAACCCCGCTCTCAGCCTTTTCGATAAGCTCGAGGGTAGGTCTTGTTCTCGGATGCTTGGGTGTAAACACCGTACAGCAATCCTCATAGGGAAGAATAGATGTTTCAAATGTACCGATTTTTCTTGATATTGTGATAATTTCGTCCTTATCCATACCGATAAGAGGGCGGAAAACGGGCATATCCGAAACTGCATCGGTACAGGCTATCGCACCGAGTGTCTGGGAGGCTACCTGACCGAGGCTTTCACCCGTCACAAGAGCACCGCAGCCATCACGCTGAGCAATACGGATAGCAATTTTCATCATAAGTCTTCTCATTATGATGGTGAAAAGCTCTTCGGGGCATTTTTCCTTTATGGCTTCCTGAATTTCAGTGAAGTTGACAACTGCAAAATTTACTCTGCCGCTGTATTTTGCAACAATGGAAACAAGGTCGTGTACCTTCATTTCGGCTCTCTTACTTGTGTAGGGAGGTGCCGCAAAATGAATGGCGTTGAGCTGAAGGCCTCTTTTAGCCATCATCCAGCCTGCAACGGGTGAATCGATACCGCCCGAAACGAGAAGTGCCACTCTTCCGGCTGAGCCGACAGGCATACCGCCTGCGCCCTTTATCTGATTACCGTGGATAAATACATTTTTATCTCTTACCTCAACAGTTACGGTAATATCAGGGTTATGCACATCAACGCTGAGCGAACCGATGTTACGAAGAAGATGTGCGCCCACCTCACGGCAAAGCTCGGGAGAGGTCATCGGGAATTTCTTATCGCTTCTTTTTGCATTGACCTTGAAGGTCTTTACCCCGCGAAGCTCATCACCGAGATATTCCAGAGCAACATCCTTTATGCTGTCAAAATCCTTTTCGGCAATAGCGGCTCTTGAAAAGGCGGCAATACCGAAAACCTTTTTAAGAGTTTCTACAGCTTCTTCAAAATCTATATCCTCGTCGAGAGGCTCAGCAATAATTGTTGACTGTGATTTTGTGAACTGAAACTTTCCCACCGAGGCAAGAAGGCGGCGCTTTATATTTTTAACAAGCATATCCTCAAAGGTGGAGCGGTTGAGCCCCTTAAGGGCAAGCTCACCGTTTTTTATAAGCAAAACTTCTTTCATATTATACCTCTTACTTCTTCATAATAACTTTAAAGGCTCTGTTTATGCCTTCAATAAAATAATCAAGCTCTTCCTCTGTTGTAAACCTTGAAAGGCTCACTCTCAGAGAAGAATCTATGGCATCATCATTGAGCCCCATAGCCGTCAGCACATGGCTTTTGTGTCCCTTTGCGCAGGCCGAGCCCGAGGAAACATAAATTTCTATATCCGAAAGCAGATTCAGTACCGTTTCAGAGCGAAGCCCCTTAAGCGAAAGGTTGACAATATAGGGCAGAGCATCCTCAGGGCTGTTGATGCTGACACCCTCAAGCTCAGAAAGCTTTTTAAGGAAGGTGTTACGAAGAGCCGTCATTCTTTCAAGGCTCTTTTCAACCTTAAGCTCACTCACCGCACCTGTAAAGCCCGCTATTGCAGGCATAGGCTCTGTACCGGGACGTATATCTCTTTCCTGACCGCCGCCGACTGCAACGGGTCTTAATTTAGTCCCCTTTTTTATAAACAGAGCACCGACGCCTTTAGGTCCGTGTATCTTATGCGAGCTTACCGTCATAAGGTCCAATCCCATCCTTTTAGGGTTAAGAGGGAGCTTGCCGAAGGCCTGAACCGCATCAACATGGATAAGTGCAGGAGAATTCCTTCTTTTTACGATACCGCTGAGCTTTTCAACGGGCTGAATTGTACCTGTCTCATTGTTGACCGCCATAACGCTTATCAGAATTGTCTTTTCGTCAACGGCATTTTCAAGGGCGTTCATATCAAGATGCCCCGTTTCATCAGTGCCGATATATATAACCTCAAAGCCTTCCTCTTCAAGACGCTTAAAGGCGTTGAGCACACTCGGATGCTCAATTTTTGTTGTGATAACCTTATTGCCCTTTCTTCTCGCACCGTAGGCGGCGCCGAAAATCGCAAGGTTGTTGCCCTCGGTACCTCCCGAGGTGAAAACAACCTCATCGGCATCGCATTTAAGAGCCTTGCCGACTGTGTTACGGCACTGTCTGAGAAGCATATCCGAATCGATACCCACCTGATGCAGCGACGAGGGGTTGCCCCAACAGTTTTCTATTGCATTTATCATTTCCTTCTTGGCATTTTCGCACAAAAAGGTTGTTGCACTGTTATCAAGATAAGCTGTCAAAGGGCACACCTCCTCATTTTATTACATAATTGCATACTATTATACTATAAATAAAAAAAATATGCAATGTCATAACAAAAAAATTAGGCATATTTTTACCCGCTTTTCGCAAACTAATTTTAGTTAATATGCACTTATTTACCTTTATCAAGGAGGAAAACAATGAAACCCTTATCACGAAAAGCATCAATAAGCCTGATAGCACTTTTTACCTTTCTGACCTTGTCGCTCGGTGTTTATTCCGTGACAGTCAGCCGCCGTGCAAGCCGTCTGCAGACGGTGGTGGATTCTTACAATCAGAGAGCAATAAACGAATTATGCGAAAGCCTTGACAGTATCACCGCCGACCTTCAGAAATGTCTCTATTCCGCCTCAAAGCAGACTCTTCTGCGTCAGGGAAACAGGCTTTGCCGAGAGGCCGCCGTCGCAAAAGAGAATCTTGCCGCACTCAACAGCGAAAGCTCAGCCACAAGAGAAATATATAAGTTTCTCTCTCAGGTGGGCAACTACACCCTTGCCCTTGGCAATACCGACGAAAAAACCATCAGCACCAAAGATACGGGCAATCTGAAAAAGCTTTGCGACTACAGTAAAGCCCTCTCCGATTCCCTGACGGAAATTCTTGAGGGCTATTCCGACGGAACGGTAAGCTTTGACGTAGCAGACAGTATGCGTAACAATACCGACACAGACCTGCCCGACGACTTTTATACCCGTATGAATGACACCTCACAGACTATCACCGACTACCCCGTTCTTTTATACGACGGACCCTTTTCCGACCATCAGGGTCAGGGCGACTATGAAATGCTGAAAAAAGCCCGTGAAATCACGGAAAACGAGGCCGCCGAAATCGCCGCAGAGCTTCTCGGCTCAAACGCCTCAGCTCTTCGCAGAGAGGATAACGTGGACTCTGAACCGGAGCTGTTTTCCTTCTCTCTCGGTGATAACTACGTTACCGTGACCAAAAGAGGCGGATATATTGCTTCGTTTATGAGTAATCCCCGCGTATCAACCGCCTCTCTTTCACCCGAGGAGGCAATAACAAGAGCCTCTCAATTTCTTGAAAAGCTCGGCTATAAAAATATGAAAGAAAGCTATTACACGGTTTACGACGGTATTTGCACAATAAACTTCGCTTACAGCGATAAGGGCGTGATATACTACAGTGACCTGATAAAAATCAGCATCGCACTTGACACCGGTAAGACAACCGCTCTTGAGGCAGGCACATATCTTGCAAACCACAAGGATCGCACAATCGGAAAAGCCACCCTTTCAAAACCCCGTGCGCAGAAGGCTCTCAATTCTTCTCTTAAGGTTCTTGCAACAAAGACGGCTCTCATCCCCGACGAAAACGGAAAGGAGTTTCTCTGCTACGAGTTCCGTTGCAAAGGCAAGGGCGACCTTGAGACACTAATATATATTGATGCCATGACGGGCGAAGAGCGTGAAATTCTCCTTCTTTTATATGAAGACGGCGGTATCATGACAAGATAACACAAAATCATAATAAAAGAGAGCTGCTGCACTTTGGTGTGCAACAGCTCTGTCGTAGTTATTATTTGATGATAGAAATATCTTTTCCTTCAAGAAGCCACTCGATTATCATTTTAGGGATCGCGAGCAATTTTCTGAAAAAACCAAACAGCTGCTCAAGAATTGTCGGCTCTGCACCGTCTTCCTCCTGCACAACGATAGGCTCGAGCATCTGAGGATCATCGTCACGCACCTTAAGGAACTGAGGTCTGTTGGGATCGGTGAAGACGTTGGTATCGTACATAGTGATTTCTCTGATAAAATCGTTGTAGTCAGAAATTTTCTTGCTGTGACCGAGACCTTTTATGAACCATGTTCTGAAGGGGAACAGGCAGGTCGAAGCATCAATATTCCATTCGGGACACATAAAGTTGTATTCGGTATATTTCTGCTGAACATAATCCTCGGGAAGCGTCTCACCGTAATTTGCGCAGGTAGCACCGTAGGATGAAACAGTGGTAGTTACAAGGCCGTCATCCATAGCTGTCACGCCTGAGGTAAGAGGTATTGCGGGTACACCGAACTTACAAACAATTGCCATATTGAGACCTTCGTTGTTTTTCTCAGCGTCAAGATAAATCTGTGCTGCATTGTTTGCAACATTGTAGTGATAGTATTCCATCTTTGCTATGGTCTTGGCATAGGGATGGTCGGGATCCTTGTAGTTTTCACCGTAAAGGAACTCCATAGCAGAAACAAAATATGCATCGGGGATACAAACGCAAAGAGTGGGAAGAGTAGCAAGCAAATCGCGGGCAACGTCAACAACACCCTCATAAACAGCCTTTTCAAGCACAGGTACCGCTAACGCCTTAAGTAAAACGTCAAGAACACCCACTTCTTCAAGAACATAGAAGAAATTGCTCAGAGTCTCTTCCTCTGAAAGAGTGGTTATAAAATCGCATAAGCCTCTTGCGCTTACGTCAAAATTGCCGCTTAAAAGCTGACCGAGAAACTCCATACCGCCGACAGAGGGTGCGCAAAGAAGAATTGTATCAATCTTGTGGAGATTTTCCGGATATTCATACATATAAGCGGTTACGATATTCGCACCGAAGCTTGAGCCGATAAGCTCAATTTTTTCTGAACCTGTTTCTGCAAAGAGCTGATCAATGGCTATCTGAAGCTGATGAGCCGAAACCACGGGCGACTCTCTGCAGTCATAATAAAACTCATAGATGCCGTCTCTCTTTTTTCTGAGACCCGGCTCCTCGTTAACAACGCCCTCCATATTTTCGCCGTCGGGACTGAAGGCGAGCATACCGAAGGTTTCAACGCAGTAATCATAAATAACTGAGCGAAGAATGTTGGGCTCCTGATTTTTAACGGCATCGAAGATGTATTCATCAATTTTTTCCACATTCGACATCAGTCTGTCCGTGTCAAAGGGATAAAAAAGAGACTTCTGTTCGGGATCGTCCTCATAGTAGATTTTCACACTGCTCGCGCCGAAGCCTTTAACAGTAAGCTCGGGATAAATTTCTTCCTTCTGAGCCTCAGCGGCAAGAGCAACAGGCATTACCGACAAAAGCATCAGGCAGGCAAGAAAAAGAGATATTGCTTTTTTTAGTGTACTTCTCATTGTTTTACCTCCATATAAAATTTAATTTACTTATAAAAAATATTTTACTAACCGATTGTGACAAAGTTGTTGTGTAATTGTTAAATGCTGTTCATTTGTTTGTGCTTTTACATACTTTTTTCTGTTGACCTGCGAAAAGGCTGCACTCCCCGGCTTTTTCAGGGGATATTTTTTTGAAAAAAATAAAAATCACAAACGAGCAAATGCTATGAAAAACGAAGAAAAACGAAGAAAAACGGAGCAAGTCAAATGTAAATTAAAAAATTGCAAAAAAGGTGTTGACATTGTCTGACTCTTGTGATAATATATCAAGGCAATTTGACAAAAATATTTATTCGGAGGTAAAAAGATATGTCAACTTATATGCCCAAAGCAGCAGACATCACACGTAAGTGGTATGTAATCGACGCTGAAGGAAAGCATCTCGGACATGTAGCAGCTAAGGCAGCTGAGCTTCTCAGAGGTAAGCACAAGGCTACATTCGCTCCCCACGCAGACTGCGGTGACCACGTAATCGTTATCAACGCTGATAAGATCGTTCTCACAGGCAAGAAGCTCGATCAGAAAATGTATTATCATCACA
>JAZSQD010000031.1:0-3127 GCA_045537815.1 Acutalibacteraceae bacterium
GAGCTCAGGTGTTTTATTCTCAGAATAATGAGCTCAGTAAGAAGCTCGCTCAGAATATACAACACGGTATAGTGAGCCTGATTCAGAATGAAAACACAAGAAAAATCAAAAAAAGCGGCTCAGAAATTTTTATGCTCAATAATATTGAAAGCCCTGCAGTAATGGTAGAATGCGGCTTTATGTCAAATAAAAATGAATCAGAGCTTTTAAAAAATGAAGATTATCAGAAAAAAATTGTTTTAGCGATTGCAAAAGGCATAAATGAATATCTTTTGCAAGGTCGGGAGGAAATATAATGGCGCAGAAGTCAAAGTCAATTTACGTTTGTTCAAATTGCGGTTATGAAACACCAAAATGGCTCGGCAAATGTCCCGAGTGTCTTGAGTGGTCAACGCTTCAGGAGGAAATCAGAGAGGTTGTTTCCGCTTCTAAGAGTAAGAGTGTTTTAAGCGGCGGAGCAAGGAGCGTTACTTCCTATACACTTTCAGATATTAAGCCTGATAACGAGCTTCGTTATAAAACGGGAATGAAGGAGCTTGACCGTGTTTTGGGCGGGGGAATAGTCAAAGGCTCACTTGTTCTTCTCAGCGGAGACCCGGGAATAGGTAAATCAACAATACTTTTACAGATTTGTCAGCAGCTTGGAAAGACTCTGAAAATTTTATATGTTTCAGGTGAAGAATCCTACAGGCAGATAAAGCTTCGCGCAGACCGACTTAAGGTCAGCTCCGAGAATCTCTCGGTTCTTTGCGAAACTGACACTCAGGCAATCTGTGAGCACATAAAAGCAACAACCCCCGACCTTGTTATAATTGACTCAATTCAGACAATGAATTTCACTGAGCTCAATTCTTCACCGGGCTGTGTAACTCAGGTTCGTGAAAGCTCTAACCTATTTATGAGAACCGCAAAAAGTCTTTCAATTCCTATTATAATGGTGGGCCACGTTAATAAGGACGGTAACATAGCAGGTCCTAAGGTGCTTGAACATATTGTTGATGCTGTTCTGTATTTCGAGGGTGAAAGAAATCTTTCCTTCAGAATATTACGCGCAGTGAAAAACCGTTTCGGTTCAACAAATGAAATCGGCGTTTTTGAGATGTATGACTCGGGTCTTAAAGAGGTACAGAACCCTTCTGAAATGCTCATATCGGGCAGACCTAAAAACACACCCGGCAGCTGTGTTGCCTGCGTTATGGAGGGTACAAGACCTCTGCTCGCTGAGATTCAGGGCCTTGTCTGCTCGACTAACTTCGGCAATCCCAGAAGAATATCCAACGGCTTCGATTTCAACCGTCTTAATATGCTTATAGCTGTCCTTGAAAAGAGAGGTGGCTACTATTTTAATAATTGCGATGCCTACATAAATATAGTCGGCGGTATGAAGCTTGACGAGCCTGCACTTGACCTTACTATTGCTATGGCACTTGTGTCATCTTTGAAGGATTATGCTCTTCGTGATGACGTGATAGCCTTTGGTGAAATCGGTCTTGCAGGTGAAATCAGAGGTGTTTCCCATTGTGAACAGAGAATAAAGGAAGCCTCAAGGCTCGGGTTCAATAAATGTATTATCCCTAAAAGCAACCTGAAAAACATATCCTCATTACTTAAAGGCGATATAGAAATTGTGGGCGTCAGGACTATCCGTGAGGCATTTGAGGCGCTTGTGTTATGATGAAATTCATTGAAAAGCCTAATCTTCCCAAGGGAAAGGTAACTGCTGTTATCTGCGGAACTGAAGATGAAAAAATATTGTCTTACTTTGAACGCAATGGTATCAGCGTAATCAGAAATGCACCGAACGGTTATATCGACCCGTCTGTAAGCACCCACGCTGATATGGCGGCAATTCATCTTGGCGGTAAGCAGATTATAATTGATAAAAATCAGTTTTTACTTGCTGACAAGCTGAGAAAGCTCGGTGCTACGGTGATTGAAAATGAAGGAGATATAGAAGGAGAATATCCTTGTGATATCGGCTTGAATTTCACATTTATCGGCAAGAACGTTTTCGGAAAATTCAGCCACGCGGACAGAGCTCTTCTGAGAGAAACCGAAGGCTTTGAAAAGCTTAATGTAAGGCAAGGCTACTGTAAATGCTCTGTTCTTGTTGTGAGGGAAAATGCAATTATTACCGACGATGAAGGTATCCGTCGTAAAGCTTTAGAAAAGGGGATTGACAGCCTTCTTGTTTCTAAGGGTGACGTTTCTCTTGACGGTCATCCTTACGGCTTTATAGGCGGAGCATCAGGCAAAATAACAGAAGATACGGTTATCTTTTTCGGAGATGTTGAAAACCATCGTGATTTTGAAAGAATCAGAGCATTTCTGTCAAGTCACGGCTGCTTTTACGAATGTACCGATAAAGAAGCCTTGAGAGATATCGGCGGAATGATTACTCTTTGTGAAGAAATATGATTGACACTTGATTTTTTTATAAAAATAGGATATAATATATGTGACCTGACATAAAGACGGATTTATTCCCTCTGAGGATAAGGTGACAGAAATTAAATTAGTAAGCATAATATAGGTTTATTCTGTTGCCATACCTTTTTGGGGTGTGGCAATTTTTTTTGGAGGTAAAAATGGAAACAAGAGTTGCGGTAATGAGCATAATTGTTGAAAAAAGCGACACGGTTGAGGAGCTTAATTCACTTCTTCATGAATACGGTGAATACATCATCGGCAGAATGGGTATTCCTTACAGAAAAAGGTGCATAAATATAATAAGCGTAGCCATTGATGCACCTCAGAACACCATTTCAGCTCTTTCGGGCAGGATCGGAAGACTTGAGGGAGTCAGTGTAAAAACTGCTTATTCGGGTGTGATTTGTAATGAATAATACAGTATCAAAGCTGATAAGGGAGCACAGCCTTACCCTTGAAGAATACCGTGAGCTTATCTGTGGCTATAATGAAGAAACTGCCGCAATACTGCGTGAAGAGGCGGTAAGGATCAGAAAAGAAATATACGGTAATACGGTATACATCCGAGGGCTTATTGAAATAAGCAATATATGTAAAAACGATTGCTTTTATTGCGGAATAAGAAAAAGTAATAAAAACTGCATAAGATACAGGCTAAATAAAGAAGAAATTTTAAGCTGCTGTAAGGAAGGCTATT
>JAZSQD010000033.1:0-2282 GCA_045537815.1 Acutalibacteraceae bacterium
ACCGTTTCCGTACTATAGACTGCATAAATTATTTCAATGACTTCTTTGCAGACTTTGATAAGGTAAAGGCTATTGAATTTGCAGCCCGTTTCGGACTTGATCTCAATCAGAGAGTCCGTGCAATGTCAAAGGGTATGCAGGAAAAGCTGCAGCTTCTTGTTGTTATGTCACGCGCCGCAGACATTTATATTCTCGACGAGCCTCTGGGCGGTGTTGACCCTGCTGCAAGAAGTGTTATTCTTGACATCATTATGAGCAACTACAAGGAAAATGCAACAATTGTGCTTTCCACTCACCTTGTTAATGACCTTGAACACAGTTTTGACCATGTTCTTATGTTAGGTAAAGGTTCCGTGCTTGTTAACACAGGTATTGACACTCTCCGTTCAACAGGCAAGAGTGTTGAAGAAATCTTCAAGGAGGTAATCGGTGATGCTTGGGAAGTTGATTAAAAATGCATTTAAGGCAAATGCAAGCACAGTTTATAATGTTTATATCGCGCTCGGAATAATGGGCGTGGTAATGCTCGTTCTCTTATTTATTGACTGGACTAAATGGGGTGACACCGGTGTTGGTCTTGGTCTTGCAATCAAAGCGCTGATAAGCTTTGTTCTCTGCTTAACCGCAGGAATAGCGGTTATTATGACATTTATGAGTGTTATATCCGAATTCAGACGCAATATGTTTGAAAAGGAAGGACATCTTACTCTCACTCTCCCCGTAAGAAGCAGCTCTCTTCTTTTTGCAAAGTGGGTGTCAGGCTCCTTCTGGGTGCTTTTGAGCTACCTTGTTATGTGCTTATGCGCACTGGGTTCATTCATTTATGTTGCCCGTCACTCACTGACTGTTGTTCAGGGCAACGATATGTATAATTCGATATATACACTTGTGCTCGAAATGATTGACCAGTTCTGCGAAGCTGCAGGCGTTGTTACTCCTCCCTTAAGCGTATTCCTTAACCTTGCAGGACTTTATGCTTTATCAGGTGCGGTTAAAGGCTGTGTATTTGTTCTTTTGGTTTATTTCGCACTCACACTCTCTCATTGCCGTCCTTTCCATAAGCTGGGCAAAGCCGGTGAAGTTATTTATTTCTTCGGCGGTGCTTTCATAGTAACAACATTTGCTTCTCTTGTTACAAAGCTCGTAAAAATATATATTGTAATTTCGGAAACAAGCTTCACATTCACTCTTTCTGAGAAAGAGGTTGAAGCTGCTTGGAATCTGGGTTACGGTGCTTTTTCAATCACAAACCTTTACTGCACGGCAATATGTGCTGTTTTTGTATTCTTAATAACTGCTTTCCTGATAGACAGAAAAGCAAATGCTAACTGATAAAAATGGATATAAAAATTATTGACATTTCAAGAGAATTGCTTGCAGATACTCCCTACCCGGGAGATCCTGCAGCCAAGGTTTCCGTTTTCTCCGCTTTAAGCCGGGGGGACAGCTGTAATATGGCTGAAATCAGAACAATACTGCATAACGGTACACATGCTGACGCACCCTTGCATTTTGTTCAGACGGGAAAATCAATCAATCAACTGCCGCTTGAAAGCTTCATAGGTGAATGTCAGGTAATTGAAGTGCCCGAGGGCAGAATAACGGGTGAATATGTCAATAAATTTTTCCCCAGAACGCAGAAAAGAATTTTAATCAAAAGTGCAGGAAAAGCATTTTTTGATAAAACAGGCGCAGAGGAAGCGGCTTTCCTCGGTATAAGGCTCATCGGCACCGACGGCGATTCAATAGGTGAGGTCGGCGGTGACGAAATAGGTCCTCACAGAGCATTTATGGATGAAGATGTTGCAATTCTTGAAAGACTTGATTTAAGTAAGGTGCAACCGGGCAAATATATACTTGTAGCCCAGCCATTGAAGATACAGGGAGTTGAAGCTTCCCCCGTAAGAGCTTGTCTTCTGGACGGTTATATTTTCTGGAGCAAAAGCTGACTTTCTTTTTAATACAAAAATATTGCACTACGGTTTTGTGTGTTTGTTAAGTTTGTCGATTGATAAATTTTTAACATTGTTATAAAATATGTTCAGAACGGTTTTTGCCGTCAGATAAATTATGTCAAAATATTAAGTGCCGCAACTGCGGCACAGATTTAAGATAAGGAGTTTTATTATGAGCGCACTCAACAAAAAGACAGTTGAAGATATCGCTGTCAAAGGAAAAAAAGTTCTTGTTCGTTGTGACTTCAACGTAAAGATGGAGAACGGTGTTATCACCAGTGACAAGAGAATTGTTGCTTCTCTTCCCACTATCAAGTATCTTCTTGA
>JAZSQD010000043.1:0-2883 GCA_045537815.1 Acutalibacteraceae bacterium
CAACAGTTCTGCAACAGACCTTGGGTCCTGCTCTTGAAGGTACCTCTCTTGAAAAAATCGGTACCAACATCATCAGCCTGTTCATTGTTTTTGCTCTTCTCTATTGGGTGTCTATGTCCCGTCTTATCCGCGGTCAGATCCTTTCACTCAGAGAGCAGGAATACGTTCTCGCTTCAAGAGCTGCAGGTGCAAAGGGCGCATGGATAATTAGAAAGCACTTGCTTCCTAACAGCATTAGTGTTATAATTATTTCAACAGCTCTTCAGATTCCCAACGCTATCTTTACAGAAAGCTATCTTTCATTCCTCGGTCTCGGTGTTAATGCTCCTATGCCCTCACTCGGCTCTCTTGCATCAGACGCCCTTAACGGAATCGAAAGCTATCCATATCTTCTCGTTATTCCCGCAATAGTAATCTCGTTGATCGTTTTATCGCTTAATCTTCTCGGTGACGGTCTTCGCGATGCATTTGACCCCAAACTCAAGCAATAAGAAAGGAGAGTATACATGGCTTTATTAGAAGTAAAAAACCTTCATACCTCCTTTAAGACTGCTGCAGGTGAGGTCAAAGCGGTCAACGGTGTTTCCTTCACACTGGAAAAGGGAAAGGTTCTCGGCATCGTTGGTGAGTCAGGCTCAGGTAAGTCTGTTACTGCTTACTCAATTATGCAGATTCTTGCCGCCAACGGTTATATCAAGGACGGCTCCGTTCTTCTCGACGGTCAGGAGCTTGTCGGCTCAGATGAAAAGGTAATGAAGACGGTCAGAGGTAATAAGATTTCCATAATCTTCCAGGATCCTATGACTTCACTCAATCCCACATATACAATCGGTCATCAGCTTATGGAGGCTATTCTCCTTCACACTGACCGTAACAAGAAGCAGGCTTATGACAGAGCGGTCGAGATGCTCGAGCTCGTTAATGTTAATGAGCCCCTCAAGAGAATGAAGCAGTATCCCTTTGAGCTTTCAGGCGGTATGCGTCAGAGAGTTATGATTGCTATGGCACTTGCCTGTGAGCCGGATATCCTTATCGCCGATGAGCCCACAACCGCTCTCGACGTTACAATTCAGGCTCAGATTCTTGAGCTTATGCAGTCACTTCAGAAGGAACTCGGTATGGCGATTATTATGATTACACATGACCTTGGTGTTGTTGCACAGATGTGCGACGAAATCATCGTTATGTATGCCGGTTCGGTCTGTGAGCAGGGCACTGCCGATGAGATTTTCTACAATCCCAAGCACGAATATACCAAAGGACTTCTTCGTTCAATTCCTTCTGCTACCTCTGCAGGAACAAAGCTTCAGCCTATTACAGGTACTCCTATTGACCTTCTCAATATGCCGAAGGGTTGTCCTTTTGCTCCCAGATGTGATGCAGCTATGAAAATCTGTATAACAGAAAGAGCGCCGAAGGCAAAAATCAACAATGACCATTCTTCATCCTGCTGGATGTGTCTTAAGGAAGCCGCAGATAACGGCTCAGAGCTTGAGATACTCGAAGAGGTTAACAAAGATGAAAAAGAAGGCGGTGACGCCAGATGAGCGAAACAAACAAGCAGAATTTAATAGAGGTTAAAAACCTCAAAAAATATTTTGATATATCAACGGGAATGTTTTCATCAAAGCCCCTTAAGGCTGTTGACGATGTTTCATTTGCTATAAAGAAGGGTGAAACTCTCGGCCTCGTAGGTGAATCAGGCTGCGGTAAAACAACCGTCGGCAGAACAATTCTCAATCTTTATAAGCCTACCGCAGGTGAAATTTACTATAACGGTCAGCTTATCAAATCAAAGGAATCCATCAAGGAATTCAGAAAAAAGGCAACAATGGTTTTCCAGGATCCTTACTCATCACTTAACCCGAGAATGACTGTTTCTGATATTATCGGTGAGCCTCTTGATATTCACAAGATGTATTCCAATAAAAAAGAAAGAGAAGAGAGAATTCTCGAGCTTATGAGCCATGTAGGGCTTAACAGTGAGCACGCTTCAAGATATGCACACGAATTTTCAGGCGGTCAGCGTCAGAGAATCGGTATTGCAAGAAGTCTTGCGGTTAATCCTGACTTCATCGTTTGTGACGAGCCGGTTTCTGCTCTCGACGTTTCAATTCAGGCGCAGGTTATCAATATGTTCGGCGAACTTCAGGATCAGTTGGGTCTTACCTATCTTTTCATAGCTCATGACCTTCTTGTTGTCCGCCATATCAGTGACAGAATCGGTGTTATGTATCTCGGCAGACTTGTTGAGCTTGCTGATGCAGGGGAGATTTACGACAACCCCTTACACCCCTATTCACAGTCACTTCTTTCAGCAGTTCCCGTTCCCGACCCCAAAATCGCAAGAGCAAATCAGCGAATTGCATTGACGGGCGATATTCCCAGTCCTCTTAATGCTCCTTCAGGCTGTCCTTTCCGTACTCGTTGCAGATATGCAAAGGATTCCTGCGCTGATTCTATGCCCGAGTTCAAGGAAGTTAAGCCCGGACACTTTGTGGCTTGTCACAGAGTAGATGAAATTAACTGAGGTTTCAAAAATGCGAAACTAAAGAAAGCATTTTGAAATATAAAAATTCATGAAAGGAAGAAAAAACATGAAAAAATTTCTCGCACTTGCATTAGCCGCAATTATGCTCTTCACATTTGCAGCATGCGGCGGCGGTTCCGACAAAACCAACACAGATGCTGGTAAGGAACAGAAAAATGAGGTACCTACTGATTCACTTTCAGTTTGCCTCGCTTCAGAGCCTGACACAATCGATCCGGCTCGTAACTCAGCAGTAGACGGCGCTACCCTCGTTGCACACCTTTTCTCAGGTCTTGCAAAGTGGGCAGAAGTAGACGGTAAGCTTGTTATCGTTGCTGACGCAGCTGAAGAAC
>JAZSQD010000064.1:0-9660 GCA_045537815.1 Acutalibacteraceae bacterium
TTTTACATCGCAAAACTCTACAATGTTTTTTTGCTTTGATAATGCATCTGGATTAATCAAACTTTTCTGTAATGTTATCAAATCGTACGGTTTACATTAAACAGTACATCGGTAACACCCCTTTCTTTATCTTGTGGCTTAATTATAGCGTATCTGACCATATATGTCAATAGTTTTTAACAAATATATTAATTTTTATATATTATGCACAAACAACTATATAAACATCAAGGTTTTTTGCCTTTAAAATCCTTGCCGTTATATCACAAATGATATGGTTTTTATGTGTACTTTTAACAATTACGATTTAACACCGTTAGTATAAAGTACGAACGGTGTTCCTGACTACTAACTACTGACAGCTTTATATAAGCTCTCTGCCCATAAGCACACCCATAACCGATGCCATCATAAGTCCTCTTGTCCAGCCTGAGGAGTCACCGAGGCAGTGAAGACCTTTTACATTTGTGTTAAACTTATCATCCATTTTTACCCGGTTTGAATAGAACTTAAGCTCCGGTGAATAAAGAAGCGTTTCCGTTGAGGCGAAGCCGGGCACAACATGGTCCATAGCTTTGATGAAGTTAATAATATTCATCATAGCTCTGTAAGGCATTGCAGCGGTGATGTCACCCGCTACTGCATCGGGAAGTGTAGGCTTTACATTGGACTGTGAAAGCTCCTTTTCCCAGGTTCTCTTACCGTCAAGAATATCACCGAAGCGCTGAACAAGAATATGACCTGCACCGAGCATATTAGTCAGCTCGCCCACCTTCTTTGCATATTCAATAGGCTGATTGAAGGGGTAGCTGAAATTGTGGGAAACGAGAATGGCAAGGTTGGTGTTGTTGCTCTTTAAATCTTTATAGCTGTGACCGTTAACAACCGCAAGGTCATTGTCGTAATTTTCCTGACTGACAAAGCCGCCCGGATTCTGACAGAAGGTACGCACCTTATTTTTGAAGGGACCGGGATAGCCTATAAGCTTTGACTCATAAAGCACCTCGTTAACCTTTTCTATAATTTCATTTCTGACCTCAACACGCACACCGATGTCAACAGTACCGGGCTGATGAGCAATATCGTATTCTGCACAGATTTTTTCGAGCCAGTCTGCGCCTCTTCTGCCCGTTGCAATAACCGTGTTATCAGCCTCTATTGTCATCGTTTCACCCTTGCTGTTTCTGAGGTGAACGCCCTTACAGGTGCCGTCATCAAGAATGATATCGTGGCACTCATAACCGAAAATAATCTCCACTCCGTTATTTAAAAGGAACTTCTCTATGGCAAGATAAATCTCCTGAGCCTTTTCTGTACCCATATGGCGGATGGGACAGTCGACAAGCTTGAGACCTGCCTGAATGGCTCTCATTCGGATTTCCTTTACCTCCTGAGAGTTGCTGATACCCTCAACGTGAGTATCTGCACCGAACTCAAGGTAAATCTTATCGGTGTAATCAATGGTTTCCTGAGCTTTTTTCTCTCCTACAAGCTGAGGGAGGTCTCCGCCAACCTCATAGCAAAGCGAAAGCTTACCGTCGGAAAAAGCACCTGCCCCCGAAAATCCTGTTGTGATATGACAGTAGGGCTTACAGTTTACACACTGCTGAGTCTTATCCTTGGGACAGTGTCTCTTCTCTACGGGCTGACCTTTTTCAACGATTGCAACGCTCTTCTGTGAGCCTTTCTTTATCATTTCAATGGCGGTAAAAATACCCGCAGGGCCTGCACCGATAATTACAACATCTTTTTTCATAATTATTCTCCTCTGACATAAAAAGAGACCTTTATCACGGAATAGATAAAGATCCCTTCAAGTATTCCTCTTTATTTTAACATTATAAAAGAGGTTTGTCAATACGCCGATGCCCGATAAGGCGGTATTTCTTCAAAATATGAACTCAGCACATTGTAACAGGCTCTTCAGGATAAAAAATACAGGACGATTTTTTAAATTCGGTCATAAAGGCATTATACTCTTCCACACCTATGTAAAAAGCTTTTTTTTACTGATTTGCAGGAAACATACAAATACCCGTCATCGCAAAAACATATGAGCGGTATGCCGTTTTTACCGTTATATGATGATTCAAAAACGAATTTTTCTTCGGCGTTGCATACTCGTGATGCTCCACTGACATCTGAATTAAGCTCAACAAGTTTGTTTATAAGCTCGGATGTCTCGACGCAAATTGAATAAAGGATATCGCTTTCGCCATCCTCACAATAATAAACCCAATAAGATGATTGAACAGACAAAGAACTTATCTCACTAAACTCACCAAGGGTTTTACAACTTTCAATCTCTTTTGCAAGTTCAGAGTTATGAGATGTAGAATAATACAAAACCGTGGAAATGAATTCATTACACTGCTTTTTGTTAGCTTTATAATAATCGTCAATATATATATATCCGTCAGAAGTAACTCCAACATATATATAATTACCGTAAAGGTTGATATGAAAATATAGCACATCTGCTTTATTTCTATCATTATAATTATATTTTTTACTGTTCGCATTGTTTTTGAGCAAGGCAATAAAACTGTTACGGATACTCTCAAGCCCGTCTTCATCAAGATTTATACCCTTGCTCGACACATCCTTGAATATTCCGTCATAGTAATAATAAGTGAAGTCTGCTCCGCCTTCCGTCCTTGATATAGTCAGATTATTCGTGAACTTCAGTTTATCTGTTAATTCACCAATAGTCTGCGAATCATAGAAAACGCAATTTTCTATGTAAAGGAAAGCTCCCTGCATCAGACCGTCTTCTCTCTTGACAGCAACGGCATAATCTTTGCTGATGCCCTCAACTTCATAAATTATTAAATCAATATATTCACCTTTATTTTGCTTGACATAATCATAGACGGTTATCCTTCCTATTTCCTGTAAAAGCTTATCGCTTTCGATAGGTTTGCAATATGAGGAGCATCCCTGATAAGTTTTGCCCTCAAAAGTAACAGAATAAAAATACCAAGGCAAGCTTGTGTTTTCCCAATCGTCATAATTTATCGGCGGCGCTCCCGATGAAGCAGTTGTTCCGACAGTTGTATTAGTTGAACTATCCGAGAATATATCATCTTTTGTTGTTTCGATAGCAGAACTTGTTGTTTCATCCTGTTTTACCGAAGATTTTGATAAGAAGGTATTGACGTATAATGCCGTTATTGCAATTACAACGAAGCAAGCAGCAATAAAGATGATTTTCTTGAATGAAATTCTTTTTGCTTTCGGCTCATAGCAAGCCGCTTCCGCTATATGTTCATCACTTATTTCGTTCATCGCATCTGAAAGAAAATCGACAGTCATAACACACCCTCCTTTTCAAGATAAGCTTTCAGTTTTTTTCGCGTACGGGAAAGCTTCTGATAAACTGCTGCTTCACTTAATCTCATTGCCTTTGCGATTTCTCCGATTTCATCAGAAAACCAGTAACGCTTAATAAAGGCAACTCTGCTTTCTTCGTCAATACCATCAAGAAAGCGGTCAATCAGTCTGCCGAGTACTCTTGCATCGATTTTTTGCTCAAATGACAAGTCAGTAAGCTCGTATTCCAGTTCACTTATAGGCAAAACCTCTGCACTTCGCTTCAATGCAGTTTTGCTTCTCAGTTTTTTAAGTGAAATATTTCGGGTAATTCTGCAGATAAAAGAAATAAAAGGGTCAGGATTATTCGGCGGAATCGTATTCCAAACGGCAAGATATGTATCGTTGACACTCTCCCTTGCATCTTCTTTGCAGCGGAGGATATTGTCTGCAATGCGAAAAAGCAGCTTGTCATATTTAAGGCAAAGCTCCTTTAAGGCAATGTCATTACGCTTAAAAAGCATATCGATTATTTGTCTGTCTTCCATTTTTTCACACCCCTTCATAAATACACTACCGAAAAGATAAGGTTTTCTGACAGATATTGCAAAAAACATAAAGATACATCTCAAAAAGCTTCAAGATGTATCCCTGTATTTATTTTTTTCTTTTTATAACATAGTAAACCGGTATTGCACAAAGAGAGAATATGAAGCCTGCAAGCATACCTGCCTTCATTCCGAGCTGCTCGGGCGAAAGCGAAAGACTCTCAGCAAAGGCTACTGCATTTGTGTTCGCAATAACTGTATCAGCTATAACACCCACCAGCTGAGGACCTACAGAGCCGCCAAGGTCGCCGCCTGCCGCCATCAGTGCAAAAACAAATACTCCGCCCTGCGGAAATCTTTCCGTCGCCACAACAAGTGTACCCGGCCAAAGCATTGCCACGCAAAGACCTGTCATAACACAGGCAAAAAGGCCGATAATTTCAACCGAGGAAACCACTGCAACAAGGTAGCAAAGGGATGCTCCTATTGAGCTTATAAAAAGTACGTTACAGATGTTTTTGCCCTTCTTTGCATAAAGAGTTCTGCCCAGACCCAGCATAGCCGCAAAAAGAGCAACGCCAAAGATGTCTCCCCATATTTTTTCAATACCGACTGCTCTTTCAAGATATCCCGACACCCACTGTGCCATGGTACACTCAGAGGCACCGCCGAGGAAAAGAGCGATAACACACAGCCACAGTCCCTTGTTTTTAAGAAGTAGTACAGCTCCCGATGCCTTTGCGGGAGTATCCATATGAGGTATCTCCGAGGTGAGAAACAGAAGGAAGGACGCAAAGGGTATAAGGGCAAAAATCAGTGCAAGGTACTGCCAGTTTTCAGCAGAAAAAACCAAAAGGAAAACCGTCGCAAATATTACAACGCCTACAACGCCCCACGCATATACCGAATGAAGCTTACTCATTTCTCTGTCGGGGTCATCTGAGGGTAATGCCGCTATAATCGGGCTCAGAAGCACCTCCGCAAGACCGCAGCCGAGGGAAAATATGACCGTACCCACAACAAGACCTGCATATATGTGGTCGGGAAAAACAAAAGGCCACAAGGCGTATATTATGAGTCCGACAACGGAAAGAGCCGGCATAAGGATAATTGTCTTTCTCATATTGAACTTATGCGAAAAGAAGGAAAATACCAAGTCAATAGTAAGCTGGGTAAAATAGTTTATAAGCACGAGAAGACCGAGCAGAGAAAAGGATATTCCGTACATTGTGCGGAAGGTAAGAAAGAGCAGCGGTGAGAGATTTGCCACCACTGACATTGACATATTTGATGTGTAGCAAGCCGCCTTTAGACGTCTTACAGATGATATCATAATTAAAACTCCTCAGGGTTTATTTCAGATTAAGTTTACCATACTTCACAATTAATTGCAATAAAAAAAGATATTCCCGCAACTGTTTACGGAAATATCTCTGAATTTTATTATTTACCACTCTCTTATAACCTTGGGATTTGCAAAGATTTCATCAAGCTTCTGAATAAAGGGAAGAATATCACCGAAGCCACCGACTCTGTGATCAAAAGTGATGGTGATGGGAAGAACCTTTTTTGTTCCCATTTCAATTTCGCCCTTTTCGTTTTTGTATACATAGTTTTCATCCCTTGCAACGCCCACAGCCATAAGGAATACCTGAGGGAAAAGAAGAGGTGCATTGGTAACTCTGCCGTTAAGGGTCTTGTTGACAGCACCGAGGTTTGTAAGACATACCGTACCCTCATTAAGATCCTGCGGTGTTATATAGTCAGGAGTTCTGGGAGCGTGCTCAAAGATACCCTTTACGGTAGCAACCTTACCCTTACCAACATAACCCGCAACAGTCTGTGCCACAGTTGAAATGATTTTACCGTTAAGGATAAAGCCGATTGTTCTCTGAGCAATCATATCAAAAATTACTCTGTCAACATCCTGAGTCTTAATCATTTTAACAAGCTCAGCAGTACGTAAGGAAAGCTCCTTAAGACTCTTTTCTTCGCAGGCTCTTACTTTAACAGGAAATGTTTCTCCGCTGTCAAGAAGAACAGGAAGAGCTATATCAATGTGCTTTTTTATAATAATTCTGCCTGTTGTGCAAAGTCGGTTATACTCAATATAAGAATTGAGTCTGGGTGCGATTTTGAGGCCCTCAACCATAGCTCTCATAAGAAGGTCATTAAAGGTAAGAGGATAATCGCACTCTTTCTGGAATTTACGGAACTCGTCCCAGAATTCCGTAACATCTGCATCATAGGTATAACCGGGAGTGGGCATATCCTGTGCATTGGTGAGAACATTTGCCGAAACCTTTGCTTTGATGTTGAAATATTCTATTCTGTCACCGGGCTCAGGTCCGTGCTTTGCTTCTTTAAGAAACTTTTTAATATCCATAATAACATCTCCGTCTCATTGCGGTTTTCAATCCTTGTAATTTTAACATATTGCCCTTTCTTTGTCAATTTATTTCACTGTAATACAACACTATTAAAAATCTGTTGCAACTTTATTTTTAGTTTATCAAGGCTTCGCAAATCTCTTTAAAAACAGGGGCACAGTCAGCATTTCCCGATTTTCCGTCTTCACTCAACACTATTACGGTATACCGAGGATTTTCTGCCGGACAAAAGCCTGCAAACCATGTTCTGCAGACCTCTTTGCCGTTTTGATAAATCCCGCTTTGCGCAGTCCCGGTTTTTCCTGCAAGAGAGATATCCTCACTGAAAGCCTTGTCCGCGTTTCCCCTTTCTACAACAGACTTCAGCATTTTTCTTATTTCCTTAACCGTGTAGTCGGTGAGAAGCTTATGAGGAGGCTTTTTTTCTTTCACCGATACTCTCCCCGAGGCATCTGCCAAACCGTAAATCAACTCAGGTGAAACAAGATTACCTGTAGCAAGAACGGTATACAGCTTTGCCATCTGAACCGGAGTCATCAGAAGACTCCCCTGTCCAAACGCGAAATTTGCCGCTTCGCCTTTTATTTCAAGCTGATTTTCATCAGGCAAAAGACCTTTTGCAGTGCTTATGCCTGATGCTATTTCATCATGCTGACCGAGCCCCATGTCTCTGCAGAGCTTCAGAAGATAATCGGTATCGATTTTATCCATAAGCTCAATAAAATAACAGTTGCAGGAATTTTCAAGTGCAGTCTGCATATTTACCCTTCCGTGGGCAGTAGAATTATAACAACCGAATTTTTCATCGCCCACAGAGCATTCGCCCTTACATTCATACTCCGTTTCAGGCGATATTCCGTTTTCGAGAGCCACTGCCGCAACCAAGGGCTTGAAAACAGAGCCTACACTGTATTGCTGAAGCATTTTATTAATAAGCGGAGAATTTTCTTCATACAGTGATTTACCCACATCCTCGGGGTTATAGACGGGTATGCTTGCCGCCCCGTAGATTTCACCGGTGTCGACACGCATAACAACCGCACATCCGCTCTTGATACTGCTTTTTTGCAAGGCTTCCTCGGCAGCACACTGAATATCACTCTCAATAGTCAGCACAACACCCGCCTGAGAATTGAAGTTGTTATCGTTGATATATTTATCCATTCCGGCAAGCACCCTGCCCTTTGCATCAACCTCAAAGCTTACCGTCAGACTTCCCGAATTCTTTTTAAGATAAGTATTATATGACTTTTCTATTCCGCTCACTCCGCTTTTACCGTCTGAGGTCAGATAACCTATAAGATGGACGGCGGAAGGTGTTTCGGAATATCTCTCCGGTACGGAAAAGGTTCGGATGAATTCATTGTTTATTTCATTTTCAACCTCTACCGCAAAGGGTGCTCCGTTTAAGATTTTGTCATCGAAGGAATCCATATCGGACATAAAATCAAGATATTCCGTTGAGCCGATAACAGGAGAAACTGCCGCAATGAGTCTGTCTTCACCGTCGACGAGCTTTTTAAGATTTCTGTCATAAATTTTACCCCTTGAGTTCCCTATGACAATGGTTTTGCGGCTTCGGTTCTGGGACGCGACAGAATATTCCGAAAAATTTATGCTGCCTATTCTCAGCATAAGCCCCATAAAGCACAAGCAAAAGAAAATGAAAAGAGATACGGACCTTTTTTCCATATTTATCACCTTTTACTATTATTGCAGTTATTTTGCCGATTATTGACACAGAAAAATTACAATAAATCCCATTTGTTGTTTCAAAAGTATTGACTTTTATAAATAATAGTGTAAAATATCAATTAGCACTCATACATTGAGAGTGCTAAAACAAAAAACATAAATAAATTCAGGAGGATTGAATTATGAATATCAGACCCCTTCTCGACAGAGTTGTGCTTAAGGCAACTGAAGTTGAAGAAACAACACAGAGCGGTTTTATCCTTACTTCCGCATCTCAGGAAAAGCCTCAGTTTTCAGAGGTTGTTGCAGTAGGCCCCGGCGGTATCGTTGACGGAAAAGAAATCACTATGCTCGTTAAGGTCGGCGACAAGGTTATCACCGGCAAATATGCAGGCACAGAGGTCAAGGTTGACGGCGAAGAATACACCATCGTGCGTCAGAATGACATTCTCGCAGTTATTGAGTAATTCAGGAGGTAACATACAATGGCTAAGCAGGTAATTTACGGCGAAGAGGCAAGAAAAGCTCTTCAGAACGGTATTGACAAGCTCGCTGATACCGAAAAAATCACCCTTGGACCCAAGGGCAGAAACGTTGTAATCGACAAGAAGTACGGTGCTCCCCTTATCACAAACGACGGCGTTACAATTGCTAAGGAAATTGAGCTTGAGGACGCTTTTGAAAATATGGGTGCCCAGCTTATCAAGGAGGTTGCGACAAAAACAAACGACGTTGCAGGTGACGGTACAACAACTGCTACACTTCTTGCTCAGGCTCTCGTGCGCGAAGGCATGAAGAACGTTGCGGCAGGCGCTAACCCTATGGTAGTAAAGAAGGGTATCAAGAAGGCTGTTGACGTTGCAGTTGAGGCTGTAAAGGCTAATTCAAGTCCCGTTACAACCTTCGAGGATATTGCAAGAATCGCTACTATCTCCTCAGCTGACGAGTCAATCGGTACTCTTATTGCTGAGGCTATGGAAATCGTTACAACCGACGGTGTTATCACTGTTGAAGAGTCAAAGACTGCTGAGACAATGAAGGAAGTTGTTGAAGGTATGCAGTTTGACCGCGGCTATATCTCACCCTATATGGCAACAGACGTTGACAAAATGGAAGCTATCATCGACGATGCAGCTATCCTTATCACAGACAAGAAGATTTCAAATATTCAGGAGGTTCTTCCCCTTCTCGAGCAGGTACTTAAAATGGGCAGAAAGCTCGTTATCATCGCTGAAGACGTTGAAGGTGAAGCTCTTGCTACCCTTCTTGTTAACAAGCTCAGAGGTACCTTTACCTGCGTTGCAGTAAAGGCTCCCGGCTTCGGCGACAGAAGAAAGGAAATGCTTCAGGATATCGCTATTCTCACAGGCGGCGAGGTTATCACCTCAGACCTTGGTCTTGAACTCAAGGAAACTCAGCTTTCACAGCTCGGCAGAGCCCGCCAGGTTAAGGTTTCAAAAGAAAACACAATCATTGTTGACGGTTCAGGCGAAAAGGAAGATATCTCCGCAAGAATTGCTCAGATTAAGCTTCAGCTTGAAAACACATCATCTGATTTTGACAGAGAAAAGCTTCAGGAAAGACTTGCAAAGCTTTCAGGCGGCGTAGCTGTTATCAAGGTTGGTGCCGCAACAGAAACAGAAATGAAAGAAAAGAAGCTCCGCATTGAAGACGCTCTTGCAGCAACAAAGGCTGCTGTTGAAGAGGGATGCGTT
>JAZSQD010000149.1:0-21641 GCA_045537815.1 Acutalibacteraceae bacterium
CATGCAACGTTACCGAAGCCTGAAACTGCAACTGTCTTACCCTTGATTTCCTCACCGAAGTGCTTGAGCACCTCAACGGTGTAGTAGGTAGCACCGAAGCCTGTAGCCTCGGGTCTGATAAGTGAGCCGCCGTAGGAAAGACCCTTACCTGTAAGAACACCGTTTTCGAAAACGCCCTTAACACGTCTGTACTGACCGTAAAGGTAGCCGATTTCTCTTGCACCGACACCCATATCACCGGCGGGAACGTCAACGTCGGGGCCGATATGTCTGTAAAGCTCTGTCATAAATGCCTGACAGAAGCGGAGAATTTCTCTGTCACTCTTGCCTCTGGGGTCGAAATCGGAGCCGCCCTTTGCGCCGCCGATAGGAAGACCTGTAAGGCTGTTTTTGAAGGTCTGCTCAAATGCGAGGAACTTCATAATACCGAGATAAACGGAGGGGTGGAAACGGAGACCGCCCTTGAAGGGGCCGATAGCACCGTTGAACTGTACACGGTAGCCTGTGTTTACATTTACCTTACCCTCGTCATCAGCCCACGTTACACGGAAGGAAATTGCTCTTTCAGGCTCAGCCATTCTTTCAAGAAGAGACACCTTCTCATACTCGGGGTGCTGCTCGATAACGGGTGTGAGTGAGTGGAAAACCTCTGTTACGGTCTGCACGAACTCAGGCTCGTGAGCGTATTTTTTTGCAACACTGTCGATTACACTCTGAACGTAATTCATTAATATTACTCCTTTGTAAGCTCAGAAATTTGAGCAGAATTGATAAAATGTATCAGCACTTTAATGTGATAGAGTATATTTTATTCCTATAAATAAAAAAATGCAAGAAATTTTCATAAATTTTTCAAATTTTGTAGAATATGAAAATATTTTTTGTTATTTTGTCTATCTTTTAGGAAAATTGCAACATTCCGAGGCTTTCTGTTTACAAAATTACCGAGCAGACACAAAAGCACCTTACTTCTATATATATAAATAACCGCCGGAGAAATTACCCCGACGGCCATTATTTACTTAATCAAATTCCCACGGCGGTCTTTCATTGGAATCGACCTTACCGTCACAGCCCTTTTCATCGCATTTTTCCGCAACCTCGGCAGGCTTTTTCTTTTTGCTCAGAGCCCTGAAAACAAAGGGCAGTATCAGAATAACCGCACCGACTGCTATTATAATGAAAATCCAACTGTAATTCTTTTTCTGCACAGGTGACTGAACAGTTATTCCGTCTCCTGTTACGCCCTGCTCAGCCCTATTGAAAACAATGTCGGCTTTCTCCACTACGATGACGCAGGGAATCCCCGTCTTTTGAGTAAAGGTATCAAGTGCAGTATCAACAACACTTTCGGTAAGCTCAAGGTCGGTACGGTTTATAATACGTGAAACCGCAAGACTGCTTTTATCCGACTCGGTATTGAAGGAGCTTTCGTAACCGAGGGAGGTTATACTTTCCGTCATATCGCCGACAACTGCCGCAAGGTCTGTATCGAGGCTGTAGCCGTAGTAGCTGACATTAATTCTGTTTCCGAGAGAGCTTCCGTATTCGCTGTATTCACCGAACATATCGTTGATATCACGCTTTATATTATCCCCCACCCAGGCTATTGTGTAATATCCGTCACAAGCGTCATTGGTAAGGAAAACAAGCAGAATATTATCCTCAGGCGCGGAGCTTTCGCCGAAAAACACCTGATAGTTCTCGTCGGCATACCTCTGAAAAGTGGCTTCATCATAAAAATTTTCCTGCGCATAGTCATAATCGACCGAGGTGTTCCCCACAAACATTGCAAGCCCGAAAAGGATAAAGAAAATTATAACAATTACAAGAACTCCCCAGCCTGAGCCTCTGCCGCCGTAAACGTAAACAGGACGGTGAAACCAAGGCCCGAAATAAGGTCTGTGGTGATGATGGTGATGGTGGTGCCCGTGATGAGCTCCGCCGAAGCTGCCACCGTTATTTCTGCCTCCGAATGAACCTCCGAAGGAGCCGCCTCCGAAGCCTCTTCCTCCTCCCGAGAAGCCTCCGCCTGAAAATCCGCCTCCTGAAAAGCCTCCGCCTCTTGAGCCGCCGCCCGGTCCTGCCATAATAACACGTCCTTTCTTAAATCTGATTTATCCTTTTTATTCACCCTTGAAAACATCGGCAACCTCATGGATTGTAAGGTAAGCCTTGGGATCAATGCGGTGAACAATATTTTTCATTCTTGAAATCTGAAAACGGTTAACAACGAAGTAAACCAATGCCATTTCATTATTGGTGAAGCCGCCCTTTGCTTCAATTTTAGTTGTTCCGCAACGGAACTCATGAATAAGAGCGGAGCTGACCTCCTCAGGCTTTGAGGTGACTATCATAACGCCCTTTGAGCGGTCGAGACCCTCAACGATGAAGTCAACTGTTTTAAGTGCCGCAAAATATGTGACTATTGAATACAGCGGAAGAATCCAGCTGCTGATTGAAATGCCGCACAGTATATAGAGTATGACATTATAGCCCATGACGAAGGTGCCTACGGTAAGGCCCAGCTTTTTTGCAAATATAACCGCAAGAACCTCAATACCGTCTATGGCACCGCCGTATCTTATGGTAAGGCCGCTTCCCGCGCCTGAAATAAGACCGCCGAAAATTGCACAAAGCAGAAGGTCATCCTCGGCAATGGGTGACATAATGCTAACATCCACAGGCAGAACATCTGTTATAAGATAAGCACCGAGAGAGTATATCGCTACGGCATAAACCGAATATAACGTGAATACTATACCCTGCTTTTTAAGGCCGAAAATAAACAGCGGCAGATTCAGCACAAGCAGGAAAAAGGAAAGATTCATCCATTCGGGAGTTATCTGGGAAAGAAGCATGGATGTGCCCGATATACCGCTGTCATAAAGCTTCACGGGAGCAAGGAAAACCGTTACACCGAAGGCGTTTACCGCACCTGCAAGGGTAAGCATAAGAAAATTGAAAATCCTGAGCTCGCGAAGGTCCTTAAGGTATCCTGTGAAGGCTTTTTTCAAGCGGGCTTTTACAGGCAGACTTTTCAATTCATATCATCCTTTCATCTGAGCATTTTTATACAGTCAACACAGCTGAGTCCGAGCTCGCTCAGGGTTTTGATGCCTCCCTCAAAGGTCGCTGTGTCAAGATATGCCTCGGGGGCATGGGCATCAATGCCTATGGTTACCGGCGGCTTCATTTCCGACACCGCCTGCCAGAAATCAGGATAGGGATAGCCTACCTTTCCGTCTGTTACGGCATGGCTGAGACCGAGAAGGTTATATTCGAGGGGTGTAGCGGTTTCGATAGCCTTTCTGATTATATCCTCGGTTACTTTTTCACAGTGGGAGTCGAATTCGGGATAGCCCCTCATAAATAAATCAGGGTGCGCCACATAGCTGAAAAGCCCCGTATCCATAGCCTCGACAATATCGTCACGGTAGCGGTAAATCTCATCGGGTGCGGTCATTCCGCCGTTATAAAGACTGCCGGGCTCGTCAACGCAATAGTGATGGCCGAGAATAATATAGTCAATCGAATGCTTTTCAATCATTTCTCTGAGCCACGGCAGATATTTGGGAAAGTATTCACACTCGAGCCCCAGCTTTATATTTATTCTGTCCTTATATTTTTCTCTGAGAGCTTTGACACTGCTGCAGTAATCCTCAAGCTCATTTTCGTGCATTCTCATCCAAGATACATAGCCGTCAAAGTTCCACGGTGAATGGTCTGAAAAGCCTATTTCATCAAAGCCCGCCTCAATTGCGGCAAGAACATATTGCTCATCTGTGCCTGTTGCGTGCAGACAGCGGGTTGTGTGAGCGTGGTAATTATACTTCATCTGTTCATACCTCCTTCAACGTCTTTCACCCTTATAATAGCACAAATTAAGCAATAAGGCAAATGTTTTTGACTTTATTTACGCTTTTTTCGGTTGCAAAAATATTACAGATGTGTTATTATGAAATGCAAGTTATATTTTCATCTTTAAAAAGGAGTCAAAAAGTATGAGAGTTATAGTTCTTAAGGATGCTTATGAAATTTCAAAGGAAGCAGCTGAAATAATTATAAAGCAGATCAATAACGACCACGGAAGTGTCATCGGCTTTGCAACCGGCGCTTCACCGGTCGAAACCTATAAAAGAATTATTGAAAGCTACGAAAAGGGCGAGGTAAGCCTCAGGCATAACACCACTTTTAACCTTGATGAATATGTAGGTCTCACAAGAGAGAACGTAAACAGCTATTTCTATTTTATGAAGGAAAACCTTTTCGGAAAGACAGACGTAAATTTTGATAATGTCAACTTCCTTTCAGGCACCGCAGAGGATACTGAAGCCGAATGCGAAAGATATTCAAAGAAAATCAGAGAATGCGGAGGAATCGACCTTCAGATTCTCGGCATCGGCACTAACGGCCACATCGGCTTTAACGAGCCCGGCGAAAAATTTGCCGACGGTCCCTTTGCCGTAAAGCTCACACAGAGTACAATTGATTCAAACAAAAAATATTTTGAGGCAGTCGGCGACACTATGCCCGAGTATGCGCTCACAATGGGTATCGGCGACATTATGCGCGCTAAAAAGATTATCCTTATCGCAACAGGCAAGACAAAGGCAGAGGCTATCCGCAAGCTTGTAAAGGGAGAGGTTACTGCAGAGTGTCCCGCTTCCATTCTCAAGCTTCACGCCGATGTTACCGTTCTTCTTGACGGCGACAGTGCATCTCTTTTAGGTGACTGAGATGAGCCTTGATGTTATAACCAAGCTCAAATCAAGCCCGAAAATCAAGAGCATCACCGTCACCGACGACAAAAAGCTTCTTATCAGGTGGACAGAGGTAGACGGTGCGGAAAAATACGGCGTTAAGAGAGCTGTTTCCGATTGCGGAGAATTTGAACATATCGCCTGGTGCAAAAAGCCCGTGTTTACCGACGAGGACGTATCAGAGCATATCACCTATCGCTATAAAATTATGGCGCATAAAAAATTAGAGGGCAAAAAGGCATCCACCAAACTCAGTGCGGTCAAGGCAGCGGTCATTTCCGATATCCCCGCACCGAAAGTGCTTGAAGCAGAGGCGGTAAAGGGCCCTTCAATTTCACTGCGTTGGGAAAAATGCGAGGGTGCTGACGGCTATATCGTCAACCGAAGAAACGATTTTTATTCTCAGATTCTTCCCATTGCCCGTACAAAGGAAAACCACTTCACCGACGATAAGGTTGTTTACGGTCAGCCGTGCCACTACTCCGTTCAGCCTGTTATCAATACCCCTGATGGTGAAAAGCAGGGTAATTTCAGCAAAGAGGTCCACTCCGTTTGCATCGACAAGGGGCAGATCATATCCGCCGTTTCACATTTCGGCAAAAGAATCACTCTCACCCTCAGGATAGTCACCGGGGCAGACCGCTACTGCATCGAAAGAAGCGAAAGCGAAAACGGACCCTGGGAGCAGGTTTACACCACCGAAAATGCTCTGCAATATTTAATTACCGATAAGGTTCCCCGCGCAATGCATACATATTATTACAGAATCCGCGCGGTAAAAAAGGTTGCCGACGAGGAATTTTACGGAAAATACTGCAAAACCGTCAAGATTAAATCAAAGTAATAAAATATTTTTGATTTCTTATTGACTAAATGCGGCTAATGGGTTAAAATGGTTCTGAACCTAATATAAAAAGGAGGATACTATAATGAATAAGTTTTTTAAGAAAGCTCTTTCCCTTGTACTTACCGTTGTTATGCTTATGTCCTTTGCTACCGTAGGTCTTGTAGCCTTTGCAGAGGGTGAAGCAACCGAAGAAGAACATGTATGTGTTTTTGACCAGAAGGTAAAGTCTGCCGAATTCAAAAAGAGCGATGTTACTGCAACAGACCCTGCTGTTTACTATTACTCCTGCGTTTGCGGTGAATATGACGAAAACAGCACCTTTGAAGATCACAGAATGATGTGGCAGATCGTCTGGTCTTTCATTCTTGAAATCTACAACTTCTACAAATACATTTTCTATGATGTATTTCTCGGTAAGGCTCCCTGATTTTGATTAAGATAATCAAAAAAGCTGTCGTTTCGACAGCTTTTTTATTTTTCGCTCAGTGTTTCAATAAGAAAAACAAATGGTGCAAGAGGAGTGAACTTCAGAAGTCTTTTTACCTCCTCTGCCCTTTCTTTATCGGGAAGGGTCAGCGAATAATCCTCCCCGTCAATATTGATGCCTACTCTTTGTGAGGTGTTGGTCATACTCATCACCGAATATTTTTTCAGGTATATATTATATGCAGTTTTCTGCGAAGCGGTAAGAGTTCCGCAGCAAAACATAACTGCACAGCCTATAACCGTTGTGATGAAACAGTATTTTCTGAAAAGAGCCTTCGCTTGCTTATACATCATTTCTCATACTCCTTCATAAGCTTTGCCAGAGCCGAACCCAGACACTTACCCGTATATACCGCTTCTTCAAGAGTGTTGGCATCAGAGCCTATCTCTACGAGAAGGGAGTTGTGGGTCAGATTCATATTGTAGCTTCTTGCGCAGAAAAAAAGAGGCCGTGTTATCCCCGGGAAGGATTCCTCCAGGCTTTGCTGAAGATGAAGGGCAAAATTCAGGTTATACTTCCAATCGGGAAGATTTGTTATACCGTTGCCCTCCTCCTGACAGCCTGATATTATCATAATCTGAGCCGCCTTCTTGCCGTTGATTTCAACAGTGGGGGCGATTTTTGTTCCGTCACTTCTCTGAATGGCGTCCCTGTGAATGTCGAGAGTAATCTGTATCGAGGGATACTTTTCAAGGTAGCTGCTCACATTCTCTCTCGAGCGTGAATAAGCACCGGTGTAGGGATTATCGTGTATATCGGTAACGTGGATAACCTTGTAGCCCGCCTTTTCAAGCTGTTCGCTTATAGCCTTTCCCACCCTTATCATATTGCGGTCCTCTTTATCGCTTCTTGTTTTGCTGCCCACTGCATAAAAATCTCTGTCAAGAAGCTGATAGGTTTCGGTGGTGTGAGTGTGATAAATCAGCACCGAGGGCTTTTCCTTTGTCACCTCAAGGTCTGCCCTCTGCTTGAGCACCGTCTCTATATCTATCTCTGCTTTGTTGGTATTTTTCACTCTGATTTTGCCGAAAACATCAGTTGCACCGTCATTTGTGTATCTGTAATCGGAAATGGCTGCATCCTTTTTATCCTTGTCCGCTTTGCTCTGCTCTGACTTCATAATTGCAGCGATATCCTCATCTGTTTCGCTCAGGTCATCGGTCTTTTCCTCTTTGTCCGTATCGCTTTTCTCCGTTACTTCCGTGTGCTTCACCGCCGATATATCTTCATTTACTTCCACCCTCACAGTCCTATCTTCGTCAGGTTGCTCTTCTTTCTCGGGTTGTTCCTGCGTGACTTCCTCATCATTTAGAATAACCATATAGCTTTTGGCAGAAAGCACCATAATATCTATAGTCATATCCAATAACTGTCTGTGAAAAATTTTTATCACAATTATAAGCACCGCAACCGAAACAACAACCGCCGATGCACCCAGAAATAACCTGCCTTTGCTTTTCATCATCATACCTACCTCTTACGTGAACAATACCCTTTTTAACCATATTTATTCCGCAAGGGGAGAAAAAATACCCGCTTTATATTTTATGCCATTATGGCAAGTATGTCTCTGACAGGTATATGGGGCTGAAAAGCCTTATTTAGACCTGCAGCAATAAATGCCGCCGACCTTGAAATAACGCTGTCAATCTCTTTCGGCGTAACCATCATGCCCCTTTCGTTTTTTAAGCTGCTCTGTCTTAATTGTCTGTCGATTTTTATTCCTGTTTTTTCAATAAAATCAAGTGTCATTGTCACCGCATCAACGACTGTCGGCACCCCTATGGCAATCACGGGAACACCCATACTATCCTCATCCACGGCACTTCTCCTGTTTCCCACACCCGCACCGGGAGAAACACCCGTATCACACATCTGAACGGTAGTACCGAGCCTTTCTACGCTTCTCGCCGCCAAAGCATCAATAACAACAAGCACCGAGGGCTTAACCTTACACACTATACCGCCGAGTATTTCTGCCGTTTCAATGCCCGTGTTACCCAGAACACCGGGGATAATTCCGGCCACGCTTCTCAGAGAAGAGAAGCCTATAGCTTCGGCGACCTCGGGAGTGATATGCCTTGTGGCAAGCAGTCTTTCAATGCATTCCGGGCCGAGAGCATCGGGTGTGATATCTCTGTTGCCGAGCCCCGCCACAAGCACCATCCCTTTTTCGGGAATAAGAGAGCTTATTTCCTTTGCAAATATTTCTATTGCCTCGTCGCAGACATCTCCGCTGTCTTTAAGAAAGGGAATCTCCATTGTGATGTATTTACCGCGGGGCTTGCTGAGCTTTTTCGCCGCGCCCTCGCTTTTGACGGTTATTCTGGAAATTTTCATTCCCAATGTTTCATATGAGTCAAAGCTCATTCCCTTTTTATCCTCTTCGGTTATAAATTCATGCCTTTCAAGAGCAAGATCTGTGCGAAATTTCAAATTTTCACCTCAAAACTATTGCAATATGCACAATTATATGTTAGTATTGTTGTCGCTTTCAAAAAAGTATATCCAAATTTGCGAAAATATCTTGAAATTTCCAAAAAAAGATGATATGATATGCTCTGCATGACACAAGACTAATAGGAGGTGTAAAATCTATGGCAAACATCAAATCAGCAAAGAAGCGTGTTCTCGTTAACGCAACAAAGCAGGCTCGTAACAAGTCAGCTAACTCAGCTCTTAAGACAGCTCTCAAGAAGGCTAATGTTGCTATCGAAACAAACGCAGCAGATAAGGAAGCTGTTGTAGCATACGCAGTTAAGAAGATTGACCAGGCTTGTGCTAAGGGTCTGCTTCACAAGAATAACGCTGCAAGAAAGAAGTCAGCTCTTGTAACAAAGCTTAACGCTTCAAAATAATTGAGGTTTAAAGACTGCGAGATGGGTTTTTCCCATCTCTTTTTCTTTGTTTTCTGTATACGTCCGCTTTAAATAACACAAAGCGGCGTTTTTTTCTTTGTCGGTAAAAGGGCGATTACACCTGTTTTGCAAAAAGGTTAACATACTGTTACATTTTAAAAATTTTTATATATATAATTGTATTTCACAGGCTTCTGTGTTATAATTACAATACGATTACTATGGAGGTTTATACACAATGAAAAGACGGTCGTTAAAAACCCTTCTCTTTATGTTTATTGTCGCTTGCCTTTTCTCCCTTTCATTCGTTTCTGCAAGCGCCGCCGACAAAACTGTCGGTGATTTCGTTTTCTCAGTCAGCGGCGGAACCGCTACCCTCAAGGAATATAAGGGAAGGGATGCGGATGTTGTTATTCCGTCAAAGGCAGGCACCGCAAAGGTCACCACCATCGGCAACGAGGCCTTCTGGGGCAACAAGACAATGAAAACTGTATCCATCCCCTCAACAGTCACCGTTATCGGCACTGCCGCCTTTAATGAATGCTCATCGCTTACAAGGGTCGTTCTTCCCTCAAAGCTCACAGCCTTAGGCGATGCGGTCTTTTGGTACTGCACCAATCTCAAGCAGGTCTTTATTCCCAAAACAGTAACTTCCATCGGTGAAAATGTCTTCACCGGCTGTAACAGTAAGCTGACTGTTTATGTCGTCAAGGGCTCCTTCGCCGAAAGCCGTATGGCAGCCTACCCTCAGACTAATTGGGCTTACCGCTACATAACCTCTCTTAAGCTCAGCAAATCCTCCCTCACTCTTGCAAAGGGAAGCTCAGAAACCCTGGTTTACACCTACTCCCCCGTCAACGTTTATTCAAGCAAGGTTACCTACACCTCAAGCGACACCAAGGTTGCCGCCGTTGACTCGTCGGGTAAAATCACCGCAAAGGGTGTGGGTGCCGCAACAATAACCTGCACAACCAAGGACGGCGGCAAGGTTTCTGCCAAGTGCACCGTCAATGTTGTACCCACCAAGGTCACATCAATAAAGCTCACAAATCAGACCCTTAACGGCTACACTCTTTCATGGGGCAAGTCGGACGGTGCAACAAAATATAACGTATATCTTTATAACAGCTCAACGAAAAAATATGAGTCCTACAAAATCACAACCGCAACCTCACTTAATATAAGCGGTCTCAAGGCAGGCTCAACACAGCAGTATAAAATCAAGGCATATGCAAAGGTTGACGGCAAAAACTACTGTGCTTCCGTTTCTTCCGTTTATAAGGCTTCGGTTGCAAAGCCGGGCAAGGTAACGGAAATCACGGCAAAGCCCGCAGTTGACTATATCAACCTTTCATGGAAGGCAACATCCCTTGCAACATCCTACAGGGTTTATCTTTACGACCGCACCGCCTCAAAATACATCTTCCTGGGTGAAACTGCAAAGACAAGCTTTAAGGTAATGGAGCTTGACCCTGATACACAGTATACCTTTATGGTCAGAGCCAAAGCAAAAACCTCAAACGGTAACGCTTACTCCTCTTATTCCCCTCTCACAGACTGTGCAACTCGCCCCGAATATGTAACTGGCTTCAGCCTTGTCGAAGGCTCGGTTTATACAAGCAAAATGACACTTAAGTGGAATAAAATCAAAGGCGCAACCGGTTATCAGATTGCTTTATACAACAAAAGCACGGATGCTTATGAAATTTTTGAAAGAGTCCGCGACTCAAGTGCCGTTGAGTGTACTCTTACGGATCTTCTTCCCGGAACGGAGTATCAGTTCAGAATCAGAGCATATGTAACCCGCGGCACCAACACAACCTACGGCTACTATTCCTCGGGCAGTCTTAAGGTCACAACAAACGACAGACCCGCCGATGCCAAGGAAGCCTTTAACGCCTTTGATGAGGCTTACCTTTCCTCAAAGCTTTCAGATGACAGCTTCACTCTTGTCAGCATTTACGGTGCAGAAGATATAAATTCCGAAGATAACGAAGCAGCTCAGACAGTTATCACCGCCTCAGATATAGGAAACACTGTTTTTTCCTATATTGTAAACGGCAAGGACAGAGCGACAGATGAGGCTGTAGGAAATCTCATCTGCTCAGCAGAAGACTTCACTGCTATAGAGAGCGAAAGCATCACCCCCATCGGTTTTGAGGATGACGGAAACGGCTTCCGACTGAGCTTCACAGCAAAAGCCGAAGCAGTCCCCTCACTTATCAGGCTTCCCGCTTTCAATAACGCCGAGGATATTACTGTTGACTGCGTCACTTACTCCGAGGCAACAGTTACTGCCAAGGTTCAGGGCTCAGATGTTGACGATATTTCCGTCAGCGTCCCCGTGGAAGTAACGTATACCGTCGGAGAAGAGCAAAAAAGCTTCACCGCAGTAATCACGGCTACATATTTATTCATCAGGTAAAAATTTGTCTGAGGTAAAAGGCAATTTTTATAGATAAATTTAGGAGGTAATTCTTATGAGAAAGTCATTCAAAGCGGTTTTATCAATGATTTTTGTTGCAGTGCTTATGTCATCAACAATGCTCGTTTCTCTTGCTGTTGGTAACATTTCAAAGCTTAAGGCAACAAGTGTCACACATAAATCCGCAACAATCACATGGTCAGCAGCTTCAGGTGCAGACGGCTATCAGCTCAAATACACCACCGGAAGCACAAGCAAGACTGTTACCATCAAGGGCAAGAACACCACAAGCTATAAGCTTACTCTTACCCCCGGCAAGAGCTACACTGTTCAGGTAAGAAGCTATGACAAACCCCTTATCGGCAGCACAAAATACGGCTCATGGTATAAGGTTACCGTTAAGGCTGTTCCCGCTGCAGTTAAGAACTTCAAGGCTGCTAAGCTTTCAGGCGGTACCTCACTCAAGTTTACATGGAGCAAGGTATCAGGTGTAACAGGTTATACCGTTTACCGTTACAGCACCTCAAAGAAGGCATATGTAAGCTGCGGCTCAACAACCGGCACATCACTCACCGTTAAGAGCCTCTATGCAGGCACAGAGTATAAGTTCCGTATCGCCGCATATTACAAATACAGCGGCAAGAACATCTACGGCTCTTACACAAATATCACCGCAACACCCAACTATCTTGCTACCACCTCTCTTAAGGTCAAGACAGTAAAGACAACCTCAGCCGTTGCTTACTGGAACACAGTATCCGGCGCTAAAAACTATCAGGTTTATAACGCAACAACCAAGAAGTATTCAACCACCACAGCAAAGAGCCTCACTCTTTCAGGCCTTAAGGCAGGTACGGAATACAAAATCAGAGTAAGAGGTTACTCAAAGGTAAGCGGTAAAAACGTTTACGGTGCATGGAGCTCATACATAACCTTCACAACCGTACCCGACACCGTCAAGAACCTTAAAACATCAAACCTCACTCAGACCGGTGTTGACATCACCTTTGATAAGGCTCAGGGAGCTCTCGGCTATCAGGTTCTTCTTTACAGCTATGAGACCAAGACCGAGACCAAGCTTATCAAACAGCTTGCGACAAACTCCTATTCAATCACAGGCCTTGAAGCAGGCAAGACCTACAGAATACGTGTTCGCTCATATGTAAAGAACAGCGGCACATACTTCTACAGCTCATACACCACAACCTACATTGATACCCCTCCCGTTCTTTCAACCGGCAAAGATGCAACCGTTAAGGACATCCAGCTTCAGTGGGGTAGGGTAAGAAAGGCTGCTTCTTACAAGATTGAGCGCTATCTTCCCAAGGATTACAAGTGGTCAGTGATTGCAGAGCTTGACATCGCAAAGCCCTATACAGGCAACACACCTTCAAAAGATAAGGAAACTTATCTTGACGCAAACATAGGCGAAAACAAGGCTGAGCTTTACCGCATTACCGCTTATAACAGCAGCGGCGCAGTTATCAACACCGTAGAGCAGACAGTTGCTAACTCAGGTATCAAGTTCGCTCAGAATGATTACTCTGTTACTGTTTCATGGAATGTTCCCTCAAACACAACAAAGTACACCGTTTACAAGATGCCCCTTGAAGGCTATCAGACCTACAGCCTCTATGTTTACGATTTTGAAATCACAAACCCCTCAACAAACAAATATACCTTCCATCTTGCTCCCGATGAGTATCACAGCTATATGATTTATGCTAACCGCGACGGATATTCAGGTGTTTCAGTAGCAACCTTCACCGTACACTCAGGTAAGCTTGTCATCAACTCATCAAACGAAAGTAAGAATGCTCAGCTTCTTATGCTTGTAAATGCAATCAACAAGGCAAAGCTTTATAAGGGCAATGCTACAGTCAAATCTGATTCATATGCAAAGATGGTTCTTGAGGCAATCTACTTCTCAGAGGAGCTTGCAGACAGAATTCCCGGTTCAAGCCTTCTGCTCAAAAACGGCGAAATTCCTGCAGAGAGCCTTGAGTCATTCTTCAAGCTTCTTGTTGCTCTCGGCGCTGCAAGTGAAGACGATGTACCCGACATCGTAACTGAGGAAGACCCTGCAGCAATAACCTACAAATTCAGCGAAGGCTATGCTACCGCATCAAACGGTGCAAAGACCTCTCTGAGAAACCTTATCGAGCCCTCAGGCACAAGCGACAGACTTGCTCACCTTTATAATCAGCATACACCTTCCGCATGGAAGAACGGCTTCTCCTCAGTTACAACAACCTACTATCCCGACTCAGGCAAGTATAAGGTTGTAGCAACACTCAAGCAGGAAAAGTTCGGTATAAAGGCTACTCAGAAGGAAGCCAACTACCATCCCGGTTTCATTTCAGTTTATGATGCTCTCGGCTTCTCAGGCGAAGGCGTTAACAACGACCTTACAACTCTCGGTGCTACAAAGATTACCGCTTACATCGATGCTAAGGGCCGCATTTACAGCTATACCTTCACATCACCCTTCACAACCAAGTTTATGGCTTCTGACGGAGCTGACTCAGGCGTAGGTATGAAGATGAGCGGTACTACAACTATTAAGTATAATCTCTCCTTCTGATTGAGCAATTACATTTGATAACACAATATATAAAGGGATGCCCTCACTTTGTGGGGTATCCCTTTATATTAATAACGCCGAAAGGAACCACCCCATGAATCAGAAGAAATTATTTCAGATTATTGTTATTTGTGTTGTTGCAGTCTGGGTCTTTTGTGCGAGTCTGATGATAAGCACAACCGTGGCAAAAAAAGCAAACCGCAGCGACAAGGCAAATCAGCCCGATAACATTATCACCACCACAGCCGAGCCTCAGACTTCTCTCACTACAGAGCCGTCAACCTCTCAGAAGCCCACCGACAACTCAGATAAAATCATCCTCGGCAACAATTTGTCACCGACGGTCAATCAGGTCGAGGACCCTGACTGGAAGGTTTCTCAGGATGCCTCAAAGCAGCAGGAGGAAATGAATAAGAATATTCCCGTGGGCAAGGATAATATAATAAAAGCCTATGTTAACGGCATAAATAAGCTAAAGGATAAAAAGGATTTCACGCTTGCGGCAAGCGGAACCCTCGATATTGAATTTGACCAGATAACAGGCGGTGCCGCAGCAGAAAAGATTGCGGGCAATGCCATAAGTGAAAATGCACCGAAATCAATTACCTACAACTTCGTTAACGGTCTTGATGAGCCGACAGGCGAAACACCCATAACCGCCGCTCCCCCGATGGGCTCCTACGCCAAGCTTTCCTCTGACGCTGTCCGTCAGGCAACTGCAACAGGCACAGGTGACGGAGGCTATGTAATAACCATCACCCTCAAGGATGAGAACCAGACCCTTAAAGAGCAGGCAAAAAACCACAGCACTGCCATTGAAACAATCGATCTCGACAGCTATATGCCCGCAGGCATGAAAATAGAAGAGCTGACACTCACCTACAGCGGTGCAACAGTAGAAGCCGTTTTTGACAAAGAAAACCGTCTCTCTTCTCTCAGATACAGTCTCCCTATAGCTCAGGCTCAGGGCAAGGGCGTATATGACACCTTCGTCGGGGACCTTGAAATCGATTTCAGGATGCACGGAGAGCAAACCCGTTCATTCACCGTTACCTATTAAAATAAATATAGTTTTTTTATTGACTTAAGAAAAAGTTAGTGGTATAATAAACACGTAAAATAAATTCCGGAGGAAAAGTTATGGAAACATTTAAAAAGATTGTAAAAATTGTTGCTATCATCGTTGCTGTTGCAGCTGCTGTCGCAGGCATCTACGTTGCAGTTACCAAAATCATCGAAAAGAAAAAAATCAAGAATGCAGATGACAGAGAAAACTTCGTTTCCTGCTCATGCGAAGACGTTGATTTCATCTCCGAAACAGTAGCATAATTAAAGTTAAAAAATTAAGACGTTGTATCATACCGATGCAACGTCTTTTCTTTATTAATAACAAAATATATCAAAACCGTTGTAAAAGCATAAGATACAGCTTTACAACGGTTTTTTAAGTGTTATGCTTTATTTGCACGAAAGAGATTATACAGGTGGGCACAGAGGCCCTGCCCTACGGTGCAATTTGGGTTGAAGGGAATGAATTGGCTTACGCCATTAAGCGCCTGTCAGGGCGTTCCCTTACTACTTACTACTGACTACTTATTAAAAGGGAACTGATCCTCACCGAAGCCCATTACTCTTGCGATCTGAACGGGAATCTCACGGTTTTTAACGAGGATGTCGCTTGTGAAGCCGGCATCTGTTACATTTACATATACGGGAACATCCCATCTGTCGTGGTCACCGCTTGTAAAGTAATACTCCCCTGTTTCTTCATTGAGAGTGATTCCGCCAGTGCCGTGGTCTGCAGTTACAACAACGAGAGTTTCACCGTCTTTTTCAGCAAAGTCGAGAGCTGCGGCAACTGCCTTGTCAAACTCAACCGTGCACTCGGTAACGCCTTCCATTACATTGTTATGAGCGTTTTTATCGATACATGCGCCCTCAACCATAAGGAAGAAGCCATCTTCATCTGCATCGAGAAGCTCGATAGCCTTTTCTGTCATTTCTTCAATAGAAGGGGTGTTATATTCATCTGTGCAGTTGTAAAGGTCATCGTAATTAAACTGTGCCATGGAGCGTGAGCCTGCTTCAAGAGCAAACATATCGTCCTGATTATCGATAAATGTCCAGCCTGCAGCCTCTGCATTTTCCTTGGTGATGCTGTCTGTATCGCCGCCCCAGATGAGGTCAAAGTCACTTGCAAGCTGATCCTTAGAAATCTGGCCTTCGTTTGTTCTCAGGAAGGTGTGAGCTGAGAAGGAGGCAGGAGTTGCGCCTGAGGTCTGGTCAGTTGTTACCACACCTGCTGCCTTACCGTTTGCCTTGGCAAGCTCACAGAGATTCATAGGTACGTTGATATCTGCAGGTGAGAAAAGGTCAAAGGGGAAAACGCCGACTGTACTGTTGATAACACGGAAGCCTGTTGCAAGAGCAGTACCGCCTGCGGCTGAATCGGTGTAGGTATTGAGGAATGAATCGATGTCACTTGAAGCGGTTACAGCCATATCGTTCATAACAAGGTCAACGCCTGTAATTGCTTCAGTTGCGGCAACTGTATTATAGCTCATACCGTCACCGATAAGAAGGATGACATTTTTATACTTGCCTTCTGTGTAATCGTCGCTTACATTGCCGGTTGCGCCGATAAGGCCGTAAAAGGACAGAACGGCTGCCATAATGGTAGCAATAATTTTCTTTATAATAATCATTTTGGGTCTCCTTTCGATAAAAAATATTCCCATGGCTTGATTATACACAAAAAAACCACGGGAATCAATATTTATTGGGTATTTTTACAAAAAAAGATTTTTACCCAAAGCCTTTACAATACAAAATCCGACGGCAGCACCGAAAAGATTTAATATAAGGTCGTCAATATCACAGGAGCCGAGAAGAGTAACAAACTGCAAAAGCTCCACAGCGGTAATGACCAAAGCAACCGTCAGTATGAATTTTCCGAAGCTTTTCAGACGCGGAAAAATCAAGGGTAAGGCTCCGAGCGGAATAAAAAGAACTATATTCCCTGCAAGATTTCTCATCGCAAGAGCAACCGAGTAGGAATCAATGCTGTTTTTTGCAAGACGCACAAAAAGCTTCACCGTGCGAAAGGGAATAAGATTGATATTCTGACTCAGCTTATCGGCGTAATCGGTAAAATTGAGGTGGCTGAGCCTCTGACCGAAAAGAAGCCACAGCATAATAACAGTGTAAATGATGAATATGGGCTTTATATATTTTTTCATAAGCTTAACTCTGCATTCAAAAATTCTCTGATTGTCTGCTCACTTACCTGACAGATACTGCCCTGAATAATTTCAGGTCTGCCGCCGCCTCTGCCTGAAAAAGCAGAGTTCAGAGCCTTTGACAAGGGTCTCAGGTCAACGATGTTACTTGTAATGCAATATCTTAAGCTTTCCCCTTCAGGGCAGAAGCAGGCAACAAGCTCCTTCGCCTTATCCGTGAGAGAAAGGGTAAAATCGCTTAACTGCTTACCCTTGAGTCTTTCGTCAAAAATTATGATTTTATCTGAAGGCTGAATTTTGTCCTTTTCAGCCTCAAGGAAGCGTCGGTTAAGCCCGACAATTTCATATTTGAGCTTTTCGTTTTCGCTGAGAAGTCTTTCCACGGCTGCGGCAGTGTCGGCTTGCTTCGCTTTAGTCAATACAGATACCTTTCTGTTTTCGTTAAGCTTGTGACGCAGGTCGGCAAGTGCCCTTTCACCGCAAAGAACGGAAACACGGGTGCCGCCCTTGTAGCGTTCAAAATTTACAACCTCCAGAATACCGATTTCACCTGTGCGCTTTACATGAGGTGCACAGCAGGCACACATATCAACTCCGGGAATTTCAACAAGACGGGTCTGACCCTGAATTTCTATCTTGCTTCGGTATTCTATATTCTTAAGCTCCTCATCAGAGGGAAAGAAAATGCGTATTTCAAGGTTCTGCCACAGGACTTCGTTGACAAGGCTTTCTACTTTACAGATATCCTCTTCCTTAAGCTCTCCGTTAAAATCGAGAGTCACAACGTCTTTTCCGAGATGAAATCCCACATTGTTATAACCGTAAAGCTTATGCACAATTCCCGAGAAAATATGCTCACCTGAATGCTGCTGCATATCGGAAAAACGCTTTTTCATGTCGATTTTACCGTCGATTTTCATGCCAAGAGAGAGCTTTTTAACATTTTCCTCAGAGTTTTCCACGAAATGTACTATGTTTCCGTCAATATTTTGTACATTTTCCACACTGCAACCGTTAAGCCATCCTCGGTCTGATGTCTGTCCTCCGCCCTCAGGAAAGAAGGCGGTGCGGTCGCAGATGACATAAATATAGCTCTCATCGCTGTAAAGGCTTATAACTTTACAGTCAAACTCCGTAAGATAACTGTCACTGTCGTATAGTTTTTCTGTAACGAACATAATTTTCTTCCTCAGCTGAGCTTATGAATGAAAAGACCGCTTAAAAGCTTAGGCTCAAACCAGGTTGATTTCGGGGGCATAACCTCTCCCGCATCAGCAATCGCCATGAGATCCTCAAGGGATGTGGGATACATTGAAAAAGCAATTTTCATATCAGTGCTGCAGCGTCTTTCAAGCTCTTTGAGGCCTCTGATACCGCCGACAAAATCGATTCTCTTATCGGTTCTGGGGTCGCTGATATCAAAAATGGGAGTTATGCAATTATTCTGAAGAATCGAAACGTCAAGTCTGCCCACAGGGTCGTTTTCATCAAAGGTATCCTCTTTAGCGGTAAGCTTATACCACTTATCCTCGAGATACATACCGAAGGTGTGTTTTTCGGTCGGTTTGTACTGACCCTCGCCATCATATGCTTCGACGGTAAATTTATCACCGAGCTTTGCAAAGAATTCCTCATCGGAAAGGCCGTTAAGGTCCTTGATAACTCTGTTGTAATCCATAATTTCAAGCTCGTTTTCGGGGAAGGCAACGGCAAGGAAGAAGTTGAATTCCTCTTTTCCGTTATAATCGGGATACTGCTCTCTTCTCTTCTGACCTACTCTGACTGCAGAAGCACAACGGTGATGGCCGTCAGCAATATAGAGATAATCTATGGCTTCAAAAAGAGCGGTAAGCTTTGCATTGACCTCATCACAGTCAATAACCCACACCGTGTTTGAAATGCCGTCCTCTGTCACGAAATCGTAAACGGGAGCATGGCTTTCCTTCCAGCTGTTGATAATTTCTGCAACTGCCCCGTTATTTCTGTAGGTCAGGAAGATAGGGCCTGTGTTAGCGTCGCAATAATCAACATGGCGGATACGGTCTGCCTCTTTATCAGCTCTTGTAAATTCATGCTTTTTTATTATGTTATTCATATAGTCGTCAATTGAAGCACAGCCCACAAGACCTGTCTGACTTCTTCCGTTCATAATCTGACGGTAAATATAAAAACAGTTTTTATCATCATTTTTGCATATGCCCTTGCTTTCGAGGGCTTCAAGGTTTTCCTTTGCCTTAAGATAAACCGCTTCACTGTATAAATCTGTTCCCTCGGGCAAGTCTATTTCTGCCTTGTCGACGTGAAGAAATGAGTAGGGATTGCCCGCTGTCATTTCTCTCGCCTCCTTACTGTTCATAACATCATAAGGAAGGGCACCTACCTTTTCAGCGTATTCGGGAGTGGGGCGTAAAGCCTTAAAGGATTTAAAAACAGCCATATATATCTTTCTCCTTTTTTACATTATTACTTCAATTTTAATTGTTTTATCAGCGTTTGTCAATGTATATTTTGTCAAAGAGGAGAAATGCTATGAAAAAAAGAAAGGATGATTCAATGTCAGTTTCAAAAGATGAATACGGCAGAATGGTCAAGCGCTCCTCACCGCCGTCACCCACAGGCAAAAACTGTTTATGGGCATTTACGGCAGGCGGCTTCATATGTGCCTTTGCGGAGGGTATTTTCAGATGGATGAGCTTTTACGGTCTTGATGAAAAGCAGTCAAGGTCAGTTGCAATGATAACGGTTATCGCCATTACAGCACTTCTCACGGGCATAGGCGTTTTTGACAACATAGCCAAGCACGCAGGAGCGGGAACGATGGTTCCTATTTCAGGCTTTGCAAATTCCGTTGTTGCCCCTGCCCTTGAATTTAAGGCGGAGGGTAAAATCACAGGCACGGCGGCTCAGATGTTTTCAATAGCAGGACCGGTTATAGTTTTCGGCTGTTCAAGCGCCGCGGTATACGGTCTTATATACTATATATTTATGTGAGGGAAAAATATGGCAACACGACAAGGTAAAACCGTAACGCTTGAAAGCAGGCCTTCCATCATTTCAAACGCTGCCGTTGCAGGCAAAAAAGAGGGTGAGGGCCCTCTCGCCGCTGAGTTTGACAAAATTTTTGACGACACGACAATGGGTCAGGAATGCTGGGAAAAGGCGGAAAGTGAGCTCATAAAAGCAAGCATTTTCACCGCCATAGAAAAGGCAGGTATCAGTAAGAATGATGTTCAGGCTATTTATTCCGGTGACCTTCTGAGCCAATGCATCGGCTCCACCTTCGGCATCCGTGAGCTTGAGCTCCCCTTTTGCGGAATTTACGGCGCCTGCTCCACAATGGCTCTTACAATGCTTCAGGCGTCTCTGGCAATAGAAAGCGGCGGCTTTGACTGCTGCATAGCGGCAACAAGCTCACACTTCTGCTCTGCGGAAAAGCAGTTCAGATACCCTCTCGAATACGGCGGTCAGCGTACACCTACCGCGCAGTGGACGGTCACAGGCTCAGGTGCGGTGGTGCTTAAGCCAAAGGAAGGCAACCACCCTTATATCCATCAGGTGCATCTGGGCACGATTCAGGATTTAGGAATCAAGGACGCAAACAATATGGGTGCGGCAATGGCACCTGTAGATGTTAAAATAGAACCATAAATTAAGTGGTTGTCGCCATAAAATCTTACACAAATTTCGACACGAAAGGTGGTGAAAAACCCCTATTTTACTGGGGTTACAGGTGTTTTAGGGCTTTTAAGTTTAGTGATAGTAAAACTGTCAGAAAACGCTCGTTTACAATTTATTTACAATTAGTTTTTGACACAAAAATCAGCACTATTATTACAATAAAGAAAAATGAAAGGATGAATCAAATGAAAATTACATACCGTGAAGTAAATGGTTACCTTATCCCGAATCTCAAACTGCCACCCGAAGAGGCAAATATCAGTCTCGGTAAATGGGGAATGATGTATAAATCTCATATAGAAAAGAATAAGAAGGTATTTTTCAATACACTGCTTATTCAAGGCAAGCTATATCAGCATTGCGCCGAAATTGAAAAGCAGGCAAGGGATATGTTTGATATACTTGTTGAGCAGATGAAAGCGGCGGAGGGTGTGACAGAGGAATTGAAAGAGGAGAATCAGATGGAGTGGGTACAGAGAATGGGGAGTATTGAAGCGAGGGTGAGGGAGATGGTGTGTGAAGAAATATTGTTCTAATAATCAAATGACGACAAGATAAAACTCTTGTCGTCATTTGATATATTTGACTTCATATTTCCATTATTGATAGATTCTGTTATAATAATAAACCTCACTTATATCGTCGTCGAGAAAAACATCAACTGCATCTAAAATATCTATTTATATTTTAGATAGAAATCTCATATAATTCTTCTTGCATTTTATGCAATTCTTCGTTTCTCAATGTTAATCCATAATAT
>JAZSQD010000173.1:0-5257 GCA_045537815.1 Acutalibacteraceae bacterium
GAGCTTTACCGCAAGGGGATTGACCGCGATATTATAAGCAGAGTTCTTACTGAATGTGAGTTTTCCTCGGAAAAACTCACAGAGCTTATTGAAAGAAAATATTTAAAATATATTAATGATGAAAAGGGTGTTAACAAAACAGTTAACGCTCTTTTGCGACTTGGATATTCTTACAGTGAAATCAGAGATGCATTAAATGAAATTGCAGACAGAGAGGAAGTTGAAGCCACTGATGAATAAAATATCAATGATAGGTCTTGGTTGTCCTAAAAATCAGGTTGATGCAGAAATGCTTCTCGCCACACTTATAAGTGATGGCTTTGAAATTCAGTCTGAGGTTGAAAATTCCGATGTTGTTATAATTAATACCTGCGGTTTTATTGACAGCGCAAAGCAGGAGGCGATTGACTGTATTCTATATGCCTCTGAACTGAAAAATGAAGGTCTTCTCGGCGGAATTGTTGTTACAGGTTGTCTTGCTGAACGCTATAAGGATGAGATTTCCGTGGAAATGCCCGAGGTCGATGCAGTCGTAGGTATCGGTTCAAACAGTGAAATCGGAAAAATATGCAGAGAAGTAATTGAGGGCAAAAGGGTTAATTCCTTCGAGTCAAAATATTGCCTTTCACTTGAGGGTGACCGTGTTCTTACAACTCCTCCCCATTATGCATATCTTAAAATTGCTGAGGGCTGCTCAAATTGCTGCACTTACTGTGCAATACCTTCAATAAGAGGCAAATTCAGAAGCCGTGAAATTGAAAATATAGTTTCTGAAGCTGAGAACCTTGCCGCAAAAGGTGTTAAAGAGCTTATAGTTGTCGCTCAGGATACTACCCGTTACGGAATTGATATTTACGGTGAGCTGAAGCTTCCCGAGCTTCTGAAAAAGCTGTGCAGAATTGACGGCATAGAGTGGATAAGACTGTTGTACTGTTACCCTGAATGTATGACTGACGAGCTCATAGACACAATATCCTCAGAGGATAAAATCTGTAAATATATTGACCTTCCTTTACAGCATGCAGACGGTGACATACTTAAAAGGATGAACAGAACAGGTGATGAAAAAAGCCTGACTGAGCTCATAGATAAGATTCGTTCAAAAATCCCTGAAGTAGTTATCAGAACAACTTTTATTACAGGATTTCCCGGTGAAAGCGAGCAGAATTTTGAAACGCTCTCACGGTTTATAAATAATATCGGTTTTGAAAGACTGGGATGCTTTGCGTATTCTCCCGAGGAGGGCACTGTAGCGGCAACTATGGAAAATCAGGTTGATGAAGAAATCAAGACCCGTCGCAGCGGACTAATTATGGAACGTCAGTACGGTGTTCTGTCGGATAAACAGGAAAGCAGAATAGGAACGGTTATGAAGGTCATCGTTGACGGCTTTGACGAAGAAAATATGCTTTATATGGGCAGAACGTATATGGACGCTCCCGAAATCGACACACAGGTTATCATTTCAACAGAGGATGAGCTTTTTGCAGGTGATCTGATTGATGTAAGGATTATCGGTGTCGATGACTGTGATCTTGTGGGTGAGGTGATTAATGAGTGATATATCTGTCAACGTTTCATTTTCCCTCGCAAGATGAAGATGAAGGCTTTTTCTTTGGCTTTAATCCCAAGAATATGCGCAATATATATACAACCAAATATCCCTTTGAGATGTTCCGCTACAGAGGCCTGCCTGATGAGTTCGTGTTCAGCGATATAACAATTATTTGCGGAAACAACGGAAGCGGTAAAAGTACAATTCTGAATGTTATAGCAGAAAAGCTCAACCTTAAACGAAATTCACCCTTTAATAAAAGTGATTTTTTTGAGGATTATGTTGCTTTGTGCGATTATACTCTTGAAAAGCACTTGTCAAAATGCAGTGGGGTTATAACAAGCGATGATGTTTTTGATCGTGTTCTTGATATCCGTCGAGTCAATAACGGTATAGACTCTAAAAGGGAAGATTTACTCCATGAGTGGCTTGAAAGTAACAGTGATGATGCGGATACAACCCTTCACGGCCTTGATGATTATGAGCGCTGGAAAAAGGTTGCTGATGCGAGAAACAGAAACAAAAGTCAATCTCAGTTTATCCGTTCGCGTCTGATAAGGAACATTCAGGAGCGTTCTAACGGTGAAAGCTCGTTATCTTTATTTGTTGACAGTATAGTTGACGATGCTTTATACCTTCTTGATGAGCCCGAAAACAGTCTTTCTCCCGCAAACCAGCTTGAACTGAAATATTTTATTGAGGACTGTGTGAGAAATCATGGCTGTCAGTTTGTAATATCTACCCATTCACCGTTTTTGCTTTCTCTTAAGGGTGCAAAAATTTATGATATTGATTCAAATCCTGTCGAGACAAGAAAATGGACTGAGCTTGAATGTGTCGGCGTTTACAGAGATTTTTTCAAAGAAAACGAAGATAAGTTTTCTTATTAAAGAGATATATTTTTTTACAAGAGGAGATATTTCATCTTCTCTTGTTTTTTTTATTTTACCGTGTTATAATTCGGTTATAGATATTAAGGGGGAATATATTATGATAATTAAGGTGTTGATTACTTTACTTACAACTTTGATTACCTTTTTCGGCTCTCTGACAGCTGCATCAGAAGTATTACCTTATGATGAAGTAAATGGCGGTGATCCTTTTATTGCCGAATATGACGGCGATTATTATTACACCTTCACAACCGGCGGCGGAATAGATATATTTAAAACTGACAGTCTCGATAAAATCAATGTCACAGACAGAAAAACAGTATTCTGGTGCGGTGAAAGCGGTACAGTCGGTGATATATGGGCGCCCGAAATTCATAAAATCGGTGACAGATGGTATATTGTAGCATGTGCGGTTTTTGACAGTAATATTGTCGAAAAAGGTCTGATGCCCGATGCAAAACAGTTTAATGACCACTCTGATTATTACAGATACGGCTTCGTTCTTGAAAGTAACACTGAGGATATCTTCGGTGAATATTCCTTTAAGGCTATACTTGCTCCGGGCGGTCTTAATAATATTGACGGTACATATCTTAAAAAAGACGGAAGGCTCTACTATGTCTTCTCGGGCTATAATGATGTTGCAAATCAGAGCCTTTACATCGCAGAAATGGAAAATCCTTATACCTTTAAAACTGATGACGAAGGTGAAGTCAGAGCTGTGGAAATATCAAAGCCGATTCATCTGTGGGAAACCAGAGGCTGGAAGGTTAACGAAGGCCCGGCGGTGCTTTATCACGGCGACGATGTTTATATTGTGTATTCAGCCAGCGGTTACAGCTCAGGCAGCTACTGCATGGGAATGCTCACTCTTGAATGTGATGATGTTATGAGCCCCTTCGCTTGGAGTAAGAGCTTACTTCCGGTGGTAACTCACCAGCCCTTCAGAGGGCTTTACAACCTTGGCCACTGCAGCTTTCTTTATACCGAAAGCGGTGAGACATATATGGTTTACCATGCTAACACTACCAAAAGCTTTGACCAATCACCGCGACTCAGCTATATTAAAAAGGTTGAGTTCAGGTGCGGCTTACCTGTATTTTGATTTGACTCTGATAAACTATTGACAAAATTATATCAAGTGTATATAATGTACTATAAAGATAATTAAATGCGTTAAAAGGGAGAAGTAATCATAACCCTTCATCCAAGAGAGGAACAGTAAGGTGAGAGTGTTCTGTTGAAGCTATGATGAAATGCACCCGTCAGCACCCGAGGGGAATAAAGTATCCGAGGGCGTAAACCGGCGTTAACGGAAAGGCTATTTAGGGTAGCTGAAGCTATAAGTCAGAGTGGAACCGCGTAATTTAACGCCTCTGTACCGATTTTTCGGCACAGGGGTTTATTTTTTATTAAAAGGTGATAAAGTATGTTTGATAGAATGCGAGAAGATCTTCAATGTATAAGAGACAGAGACCCCGCAGCAAGAAGCAGTATAGAAATAATGCTTCTTTATCCGGGTTATAAGGCTGTCAGAATGTACAGAAGAGCACACTATTTCTATAACCATAAAATGTATTTTCTTGCACGTGCCATTTCACAGCACGCTGTCAGAAAGACAAACATTGAAATTCATCCCGGCGCACAGATAGGAAGACGCTTTTTTATTGACCACGGAACAGGAGTTGTAATCGGTGAAACCGCAATTATCGGTGATGACTGCACAATATATCAGGGTGTTACACTCGGCGGTACAGGTAAGGATCACGGAAAAAGGCATCCTACGCTCGGCAATAACGTGCTTATCGGCGCAGGTGCAAAGGTGCTCGGACCTTTCAGAATCGGCGATAATTCAAACGTTGCTGCGGGCTCGGTGGTGCTCTCAGCTATTCCCGATAACTGTACTGCAGTCGGTACGCCTGCTAGAGTTGTTAAGCAGAACGGCAGAAGAGTTGACCGTCTTGACCATATTCATACTCCCGACCCGTTGGCACAGGAGCTTTGTTCATTAAAATCAAAAATTGAAAAGCTTGAAAAGCATATAAAAGAATTGGAGGAAACAAAATGAAAATTTTTAACACACTTACAAGAAGAAAAGAGGATCTGATTCCTCTTAAAGAAGGCGAATTTAAAATTTACGCCTGCGGACCTACTGTATATAACTTTATCCACATAGGTAATGCGAGACCTCTTTGTGTTTTTGATGTAATGAGACGTTATCTTGAGTACAGAGGAAACAAGGTAAATTTTGTTCAGAACTTCACAGATATCGACGATAAAATTATCAGAAGAGCAAATGAAGAGGGCGTAACCTTCAAGGATATTTCCGAAAAGTACATTGAGGAGTTCTGGGTTGATGCCAAGGGTATGAATATCCGTGAAGCTACAACTCATCCCAAGGCAACAGAAAACATCGGTGAAATTATTGATATTGTTTCAACTCTTATTGATAAAGGCTATGCTTATGAAGCAAACGGAGATGTATATTTCAGCACCAAGAAGTTTAATGAATACGGTAAGCTTTCACATCAGCCTCTTGAGGAGCTTGAAGCAGGTGCAAGAATAAATATAGGCGAAGTAAAAAGAGAGCCTATGGACTTCGCTCTCTGGAAGAGTGCAAAGCCGGGCGAGCCTTATTGGGAGTCACCCTGGGGACACGGCAAGTCGGATCGTAGCCATGTCGTTCTGTGAGCCAAGGAGTTGTCATAGCCCTTTGTCTTCCTAAGACCGCTTGGCCTCCGACTTCTTCGCTCTCTGGAAGAGTGCAAAGCCGGGCGAGCCTTATTGGGAGTCACCCTGGGGACACGGC
>JAZSQD010000171.1:0-19185 GCA_045537815.1 Acutalibacteraceae bacterium
GCTTCCTTTGTTGCTCAGGACAAAGGAAGTGCCCGAGCGGCATGAGCGATGACGACTGACTATTTTATTAAATATAAAGGTGAAAAGTAGTGCTTTCTTCCAACGGTCGCCGTGGTTGTCGACTTCTACAACAACACCCCCCTTGAATAAAACAACACAACGTCAGCAAACTGCGATATATCTGCCTGCAGAGGATTCGATATAGCTGCGCTTCGATATATTTACCTTACGGTAAATTCGATATGTTTGCGTTGCAAACGAGAATAAAACTTCAATAAACAAAAAATCCCCCGACAGAGTCCGGGGATTTTTTATTATTCGTTCAATTTAATTATTCAGCTTCTGCTTCTAATTTGAGGACATATTGCTTGATTGCTTCATAAATCTTGTCGAAAAGAGCAACGATCTCGTCCCAGTACTTCTTAAGGAAATCTGCCATTTTATTTTCCTCCTGTAAAAATTATTAAAGGTTTCCCTTTGCGGTTTAATTATACTATGCCTGTTGCCCGTTTGTCAATATCTTATTCAAAAAAAATTCATAAATCCGATTGTACAAAACAAACAAAATAACGCTCAGTTTTTTGACGCTTATATTTCTTGTTTAGAACTATAAATAAAAAATAAAAAAATTTTTGCGATTTTAGCCATTTTGTTGCACGAAACCTGCAACAAATCGCGTTTTTCGGCCTATAAGTGAGAGGCTTTTTTTTAAGTGACAAAGAAAGGAGAGATTTTTATCAAGGATTTAACATCAAAAGAAAAGCTTTTTTGCATCTATTTCGCTTCAGGCAGAAGTGCATCGGAGGCGGCAGCTAAATCAGGCTTCCGATTCAGCGAAAAAACGGGACTCAGACTTTTGAAAAAGGAGGGCATAAGAAATGAAATCCGTCGTTGCATGCAGCAGCGAAGTGACGAAAAACAGGATGTATCGGAAGGATACTACAGATTGGCTTTCGGCTGCTCCGGCGACGGCATAAAGCTTCTTTTTAAAGACGAGGTAACCGAGGAGCAGATTGACGGGATGGACCTTTTCAACATTTCTGAAATCAAACGTAAGAAGGGCGGAGATATAGAAATAAAATTCTTTGACCGACTTAAGGCTCTTGAAAGGCTCGGCGACCTTGAGGCTGTTTCCCGACGTAACACGGGTTCATCCCTTTACTCTGCCATTGAAATGGGTGCAAAGGCTTTGGGGGAAGCGGATTTTGAGTAGCAGACAGTTTACCTGCTTTTCAAAAAAGCAGCTTACTGCTCTTTCCTGGTGGCATGACAGCTCGTCTTTTTGCGGCTATGACGGGCTGATTTGCGACGGCGCGGTCAGAAGCGGAAAAACCACCTGTATGACACTTTCCTTTGTGGCGTGGGCGTTTTACCGCTTTGACGGTGAAAACTTTGCCATCTGCGGAAAGACCATAGCTTCACTCAAGCGAAACATTCTCTCTGCTTTGTTGCCTGTTTTAAGGGATGCGGGCTTTGAGTGCAAGGAAAAGCTCAGTCAGAATCTTCTCGAAATATCCTTTGGCGGCAAGGTAAACAGATTCTGGCTTTTCGGCGGAAGGGATGAAAGCTCTGCTTCGCTTATTCAGGGCATGACCCTGGCAGGCATCTTTCTTGACGAGGTTGCCCTGATGCCCCGCTCCTTTGTTGAGCAGGCGCTTGCCCGATGCTCTCTTAATAAATCAACCTTCTGGTTTAACTGCAACCCTGAAAACCCGAGGCATTGGTTTTATGAGGAGTGGATAAGCAAGGCTGAGGAAAAGAACTGCCTATATCTTCACTTCACCATGAACGATAACCCCTCTCTTTCAAAAAAGGTACGGCGCAGATATGAAGGTCTTTACAGCGGTGCATTTTATGAAAGATTTGTTCTGGGCAGATGGGTTGCAGCCGACGGTCTTGTCTATCCCGGGGCGGCCGACGGAAAATATACACAAAAGCCTCTCACCGACAGCTTTACAAAATGCTATGTTTCCTGCGATTACGGAACGGTTAACCCCACCTCTATGGGTCTGTGGGGACTTCAGAACGGAGTATGGTACCGCTTTGACGAATACTACTATTCCTCAAAGCTTCAGGGTCAGCAAAAAACCGACGAGGAATATTATGAGGACCTTGAAGCACTTTGCAGGGGGCACAGAATCGAGGCTGTCATCGTGGACCCGTCTGCGGCATCCTTTATGGAATGCATACGGCGACACGGAAAATTCAGGGTAATGCCTGCAAAAAACGATGTGACCGACGGTATAAGGAAGGTGCAGGGAGCCTTCAAATCGGGAAGGATAAGGATTTCACCCGTCTGTAAGGCGGCACTCAAGGAGTTTTCCCTTTATCGGTGGGACGAAAAGGCGGGTAAGGATTCGCCTAAAAAAGAAAACGACCACGCGATGGATGAAATCCGATATTTTACCGCAACCGTGCTCACACAAAGCAGTGACGGATTTTTTGCCCTGGCGGCACAAAGACGCACTGACTAAAACGGGAGAAAAACTCCCTGAAAGGAGAAAGTTTTGGCAATCGGTAAAAACAAAAAACACAAAACCGTAAAAAATGCTCTTGCCGTGCCTCAGACAGGCAGAAAAAGCCATCCCTTTAATCTGCTCGGCTCTTACACGCCGATGCATAACGCGGATATGTCACTTTACAAGGCCCTGAGAGAAGCGATTCCCGTAATTGATGCGGCGATTTTAAAAATTGTGCGTCTTATGGGCGGCTTTGAAGCGGTCTGCGAAAGCAAAGAGGCAACACAGGCTCTTTCGGCTTTTCTCAGAAATGTAAATGTAGGCGGCACTCAGCAGGGTATCGACAGCTTTATGAGTGTTTTCATTGAGCAGCTTCTGACATACGGAACTGCCGTGGGTGAAATTGTGACCGACGGAAAGATAATAACTCACCTTTTCAACTCCGACCTTCGTGCCGTGGCTCTCACCGAGGGTAAAAATCCCCTTGATGTCACTGTTTCTGCAGATAACGGAAGCGGAGAGCTCCTGCCCGTGAAATACCCTGAGCTTGTGCTTTTGTCGGTGCTTAATCCCGAGCCTGGCAAGCTTTACGGAACATCAATCCTAAAGGGACTGCCCTTTGTGAGTAACATTCTGCTTAAGATTTATAACACCGTAGGCATCAACTGGGAAAGAGTGGGAAATGTACGCTTTGCCGTCACCTACAAGCCTCAGAATGATACACTTGATATGGCGTATGCTCAGGAAAGAGCAACCCTTGTGGCAGATGAATGGAGCAAAACCATAGACAGTAACGGCTCTGTCAAGGATTTCATCGCCATAGGTGATGTGAGCATCAAGGCAATCGGCTCTGACATTCAGATTATTGACAGTGAGGTGCCTGTAAGGCAGATGCTCGAGCAGATTATTGCAAAGCTCGGTATACCGCCCTTTATCCTCGGGCTGAACTGGTCAACAACAGAAAGAATGAGTGCTCAGCAGGCAGATATTCTTACCAGCGAAATCGAGTTTTACCGCAGAGCTGTTGAGCCGGTGATAAGAAAAATATGCTCACTGTGGCTGAGAATGAACGGCTTTGCAGATGATTTTGCAATCGAATGGGAAAGCATAACGCTTCAGGATATTACTGAGCTTGCCCGAAGCAGATATTATATCGCTCAGGCAGAAAAATTAGAAACAGAAAGGGCAGGTGAAGCCAATGAATAACACAATGACACCTGAAAAGGAACTTGAAATCATAAACGGCTATGCGACCGTACCGCTAAAAAAAGAGGATGTATTTACCTTTACGGTGACTCTTTGTGACAACGAGGTGGACAGAGACAACGAACGCTTCACCCTTGAGGCGCTGTGTGAGCTCAGGGAGCTTTTCTCCGGCAAGACAGGCATATCAGATCACAGTATGCGCTCAAAGGACCAGTGCGCACGTATCTTCCGCACGTATCTTGAAAAGGACGGCAGAAAAACCTCTTCGGGTGAGCCTTATACCGCTCTTAAAGCAAGGGCGTATATGCTCAGAAGCAAAGAGAACGAAGCTCTTGTCGGCGAAATCGAGGGCGGCATCAAAAAGGAGGTAAGCATCAGCTGCAGTATGAATAAAAGCACCTGCTCAATCTGCAGGGCGGATATGAGAAGCCACAGCTGTAAGCATATCAAGGGCAGAAGCTATGAGGGCAAGCTTTGCTATGCCGAGCTTTCAGAGCCTACAGACGCTTATGAATGGTCCTTTGTAGCAGTACCCGCCCAGAGAAATGCGGGAGTCACAAAGTCGTTTAAAAAGGAGGAAAAAGCATTGAAAACACCAGAAGAACTTCTCGGCACACTTACAGCAGAAAAAAGTCTTTCTGCAGAAGAAATCAGCTCTCTTAAGGAGTATATCGCTTCTCTTGAGTCTCTTGCCGCCGAGGCAAGGGTTTACAAAAGCGCTCTGACAGAGGAAATCGGCAGACTCGCACTTGTTGCTATGCCTAAGGTTAACTTAAAGGCGTTTATCTCAGGCTGCGAAGGTATGAATGTTTCTCAGCTCAGAGAGCTCAGAGACGGTATGGAGGCTCAGGTGAGAGAAAAAATTCCCGCCGCGCCTCAGTTAAAGGCAGTAAGCACACAGACAAAAACAGAAAATCATAACGCATTCAGAATTTAAGGAGGAAACAGAATGAACAACTATTTTTCAGGCTTTAACACAAAGGAAGTCACACTTTCAGCATCAGAAAACGTAAAGGCAGGCAACGCCGTAGGTCTTATGGACGCGGTTACCGTAACCGTACCTCAGGCTGAGGAGGCCTTCTGCGGTGTATGTGTAGCAGTAAGAAACGGTCACGCTTCAGTTGTATTAACAGGTCACACCGTAGCAAGCTACAGCGGCCCTGCACCCGAAATCGGATATTGCAAGCTCGCCTGCGACGGCAACGGCGGAGTAAAGGTCAGCGAAAACGGCAGGGAATACCTTGTTGTAGAGGTTGACGAAAACGAAAAAACCGTAGACATCATTATGTAACAGGAGGAATTATAATATGACATTTGATAACATTAAACTTGAAAAGGGACTTTATACCTCAGGCAAATCCTTCACACAGACACTCGAAAGCATGGACCCCAGCGAAAACTATGCGGGCACAGACCTTGAAGGCCTTGATGCCTTTCAGCGTCAGCTCAAGCGCTTTGACATCAGGGTAAGCGGCAAGGGCAGTGACTCAATCGAAAAGTTTTTCAGAACAACAGACTCGGCGGCACTTTTCCCCGAATATGTTTCACGTGCGGTTTTACAGGGCATTGAGGAAAACGACCTTCTCAAGTCTCTTATCGCAACAACTACCCTTATCGACGGCCTTGATTACAGAGCTATATCATCTGTGACAGATGTGGATGAGGCAACAGAAATCAACGAGGGCAGCTTTATCCCCGAAACAAGAATCCAGACTCAGCAGAACCTTGTGCCTCTTTATAAGCGCGGCAGAATTCTTACCGCTTCCTATGAGGCAATCCGCTTCCAGCGCCTTGATGTTTTCACCATCGCCCTCAAGCAGATCGGTGCGGCAATCGCAAGAGCTCAGGTCAAGGACGCGGTAAATGTGCTTCTTAACGGCGACGGTAACGACAATGCCGCTAAGGTTATCACTACAGACGCTCTTACATACGAAAACCTTGTAAATCTCTGGATGAGCCTTTATCCCTACACAATGACCACTCTCGTGGCTTCTCCCGACCTCTTCGCTCAGATTATCACAATGGAAGAGTTCAAGGATTCTGCAGTTTCTTCATCCTTTGAGGGCACAGGTAAGGTTATCACTCCCTTCGGTGCAGAGCTTATCCGTTATGACGGTATGCCCGAGGGTACACTTCTTGCAGTTGATAAGGGCTTTGCTCTCGAAAAGGTGCAGGCCGGCTCAGTAATCACCGAGGCTGACAAGCTTATCGACAGACAGCTTGAAAGAGCTGCCGTTACTGCAACAACAGGCTTTGCAAAGCTCTTTGGTGACGCTGCAGTTGCTCTTAAGGTAAACTGAGAGGAGGCGGATTATGTATAACGTTCTTGACGTTTATAATGCTCTGATGGAATATTCGGATATGGAGGGCTTCAATGCAGGTCAGCTTCATCCCTCCTGCCAAGACGGTCTTACCTGGGTAAACAATCACCTTAAGGAGGGCGTTGACGAAAATAATCCGCTTATTCTTTCGACCGCCGCCGCAATGGCACACTTCTTTTTCTTTCTCAAACGACTGTGTGAGCCTGAAAAGTATCAGAATTACAAGGTAGGCGACATAACGGTAAAGCAGGAGCCCTTAAAGCTCCTGCAGTTTGAAAAGGAGATACGTAAGCAGGCCCTCGCCGACGCCTGCTCAATACTAAAGGATTGCGGGTTTTATTGCCGTGGCAAATAAAATAAGCAAGCAGTTTCTGGAAAAATTCGGTCTTGATATGGTAATGATTTACTATGCAACCGGCGACGAGACCCCGTTCAAAGCCATTCTCCAGCCGCTGAGATATAAAAACAAGCTTTATCTCAGTCACAAGCCTACGGAGCTGAGCTATGATACACTTCAGAAATATCTGCTTATTGCCGACCCTGATGCTCCCTTGGCAAAAATCGACGACTACGCATATAAGCTTTATCACGGTGAGGATTATTTCAAGGTTGACCACTGTGAAAAGGTATATTTCGGCAAGGAGCCCTATTATTACTGGGCTATTGTCAGCAGGGAGGCGTAAGATATGTTAACTACACCGCTTGTGGATGAAATCATCGAAAAAATAAACGATCAGGATTTCTACGCTCTTTATGTAACCGCCATAAGAGGCTTTAAAAAGGAGCCGGGTACAATACCCATAAGCAAGATAACCTTTTCCGTCACTCCTGAGGAAAACAAAACAACCTACTTTCAGGATGAGAATGCATCGACCTGTGTGAGAAACGATATACGGGTACGGCTGAGTGTTTATGCGCCCACAAACCGTGACGGCAGACAGATAAACGCCTTTGCAGACCTTGTGCTCGACTATCTTGCCGAAAGCTATATGGAAAACCTGAAAGGCTACAGCATAGGAGACCTGACCTATGATGACGATGTGAACGCTTATTACCTGCCCTGCCATATGGAATTCACCTACACCTCGTGTGCTCTCGAAACGGGAGAAACGGACGTGGAAAGCAATATACCCGACACCTTCTTTTGCAAGAGCCATGTCAACAACGGTCTTTTGCATCTGAGCGAGGCAGAAAGGGCATATCTTGACGCACCCTTTGTCATAGGCAGCTACAGCGGTGACGGTCTTGACGAGGGCAAGGATGTCAACCTTGGCTTCAGACCTAAACTGCTGATTATTTACCGTAACTCCTATCACGTTGCCTCATACAACAGCTATGACGGGGTAAGCAACTGCTATCTCGGTGTTGCCATCGGCACAACCTACACCCGAGGTTTGCTTATTCTCGACAAGGGCTTCAGGGTTAAAACTGTTGTAACAAGCAGTGCAACCACTCACCTTAACGACTCGGGAGGCTCATATACCTATATAGCCTTTAAGTAATGCAAAAAATCCGTCAGCACAAAAAGTGCCGACGGATTTTTTTTAATTTATATCTGAATCGTAAAGACCGGCATATATTCCGCCCATTGCCATAAGCTCCTCGTGGGTGCCCTGCTCCTCGATTCCCTTGGCTGTAAGAACGATTATTCTTGATGCGTTTCTTACGGTTGAAAGACGGTGGGCTATGGTAAAGGTTGTTCTGCCCTTGGTCAGCTCGGCGAGGGATTTTTTGATATACTGCTCACTTTCGTTATCGAGTGCCGATGTGGCTTCGTCAAGAATCAGCACGGGAGGATTTTTGATGAACACCCTTGCGATGCTTATTCTTTGCTTCTGACCGCCCGAGAGCATTATGCCTCTTTCACCCACATAGGTGTCGTAGCCCTGAGGCAAGGCGGATATAAATTCGTGAGCGCCTGCTCTTCTTGCCGCTTCCTCTGCCATTTCTCTTGTTCCGTCGGGCTTACCGTAAAGGATGTTTTCAAGCACTGTACCGGAAAAAAGATATACCTCCTGCTGAACAACGCCTATGGCATTACGAAGTGCAGCAAGACTTATATCGTTGATGTTTTTGCCGTCGAGGGTGATTTTCCCTTCTTTAAGCTCATAAAAGCGTGAAACCAGACTGCAGAGTGTTGTTTTACCGCTGCCCGAGGGGCCTACAACGGCTATATTTTCACCTTTTTCAACCTTCAGGTTTATTTCTGTGAGCACATCGCCCTTTTCCTGAGCATAGCTGAAGGTGACATTTTTAAATTCAACCTCACCGTCTACACTCTCGGGGATATAGTCTGCCGACAGGCCTTCCTCTGAGGGGGCTTCAAGGATTTCGGCAAAGCGCTCGACACCGGTTACGCCTCTTTCAAACTGCTCGGTGAATTCCACGATTCTTTTGATTGATGCTATAAGCATACCGATATAAAGAAGGTAAGCGGTCATATCTGCGGCGGTGATTTTGCCTGTGATTAGGAAATAACCGCCCAAAAGAATCATAACAAGATACATCACACCGTCAAAAAGCCTTGTGACACAGTTGAGCCTTGCCATATATTTATAGGAATCAGCCTGAACCTTGCTGAGTCTTTCGCTTTCGGCGTTGAATTTTGCCCGTTCGATATCCTCGTTTGCAAAGCTTTTAACTACTCTTATGCCGAGAAGGGTGGTTTCTGTCTGAGCGTTGACGTCACCGGTGATTACTCTTCTTTCCTTGAAGGCACTGCGCATCTTACGTCTGAAATACATAGAGCCGAAGAAAATAAGGGGCACGGCAACGAAGGTTGAAACGGTAAGAAGGGGGTTGATACGGGCAAGGACGATGAAGCTTACCGTTACCTTGATGCCCGCGATAAAGAATTCCTCGGGGCAGTGGTGGGCAAACTCGGCAATGTCAAAAAGGTCGGTTGTGATTCTTGACATAAGCTGACCGACCTTTGTGGTGTCAAAATATGAAAAGGGCGCCGTAAGAAGATGTGAGAACATATCCTCTCGCATATCCTTTTCGATTTTTACGCCCATAACGTGACCCACATAGGTCATATAGTAGCCTGCGATCATATCCACAATTTTAAGTGCACCGTAAACACCTGCCATAGAAAGAACAAGCCTGACCGTGAGCCTTGAAAGGTCAGTGGTGGCTATTGAGGTGAGCTCTCTGACTATCATGGGCAGCACAAGCTCACAAAGAGTGGTGAGGGAAGCGCAGAAAAGGTCAAGAAGCATAGTCATTTTATGCTTTTTAAAATAAGGAATAAACCATTTTCTCAGCAAGCCCTTTCGGTTTGTTTTCATTTTATCAGCCTTCTTTTGACGAAAATTAAATTATTTATGTGATTATATTTCTGATATATAATAGCACCATTTTATGATTTTTTCTACCTGAAATTAAAAAAAGTAAAAAAAGATATTATAGTCACGGAAGGGATTAGGGAGTAGGGGCGGCCATTGGCCGTCTGAGTAGTCAGTAGTCAGTAGCCAGTAGTCAGAGGAACGCCCGTTGGGCGTTTAATGGCGTAAGCCGATTTATCTCCTTGAAACAAAACCTATATCGTAGGGGAGGGCCTGTGTGCCCTCCCTGACAACTGTACGGTCGCCGTGGTCGTCGACCGCTACGGAAAACATCTTTCTTATAAATATTGATAAAACTGTCAATGTCGAAGCCTCGCCCGCTGCGGAAACTGCAGTCGCAGGCGGTATGCACATTGTTGAAAACATCAACCTTTCGCCATCGTCAGCATCTGCGCTTGCGGTTTGCTTAAGCCTTGACGTTGGGTAAAAGCACTGCTTGACCGCTGCGGAGACTGCTGTTGAAGGCGGACTGCATCTTTCGGAAAATCGATAACCTTAGGACTTCCCAAAAGAGCATTTTGCTTCCTTTGTTGCTCAGGACAAAGGAAGTGCCCGAGCGGCATGAGCGATGACGACTGACTGTTTTATTAAATATAAAGGTGAAAAAAAGGTTTATGTTCAATGGTCGCCGTGGACGTCGATCGCTACAGATCAGGTTAGCGGATACGGCTCGCCGTCTCCCTACGGTGTCAACCCGATTGGGCGGGTAAAACCTTTCCGCCTGATATCTGTCCGTCGCAATTCTGTATTCTGCACTAAAAAAAAGCCCCGAAGGGCTTTTTTTAACCAAAGAATGCCTTGTGGACTGCGGAAACTGCCTTGTCGGCAAATTCCTTGTCGATAAGAACTGAAATTGTGATTTCACTTGTGGAAATCATATTGATGTTGATGCCTGCACATAAAGAGCACCGAACATCTTTGAAGCAGTGCCTGAATGTGACTGCATGCCTGCACCGACGATTGAAACCTTAGCTACTGTTGTGTCCGATGAAACAACTGCACCCTCCATATCAAAGATATCCTTGAGAATTGCAACTGCGTCGTCTGCGTTGCCCTTTGCACAGGTGAAGGAAATATCCTTTGTGCCGTCTCTGCCTACTGACTGCAGAATAACGTCGATGTTTATGCCCTTCTGTGCAAGTCTTGAAAACATCTTGAAGGCATTGCCGGGGATATCCTTCATACCTACAACTGAGATTCTTGCTACGTCTGTATCTTTAGTTACGCCTCTGATTAACATTTTTTCCATGTTTGCTACCTCCCTGACTATTGTTCCGTCTTCTTTGACGAGACTTGAAAGAACTTCTAATTCTACATTATATTTTTTTGCCATTTCTACTGAACGGTTGTTGAGCACCTGAGCACCGAGTGTTGCGAATTCAAGCATTTCATCATAGGTGATGTCCTTGAGCTTCTGCGCATTTTCAACCTTTCTGGGGTCAGCGGTGAAAACGCCTGTAACATCGGTGAAAATCTGGCAACGGTCAGCGTGAAGTGCGGCGGCGATTGCTACTGCACTTGTGTCTGAGCCGCCTCTGCCGAGGGTTGTCATATCGTCATATTTGTTGAGACCCTGGAAGCCGGCAACAATGACAATCTTTCTGCTGTCAAGCTCCTTGTGGAGTCTGTCGGTAACAATTTCGTGGATTCTTGCAGAGCCGTAGGCGGAATTTGTTCTGAAGCCTGCCTGCCAGCCGAGAAGTGAAATTACGGGGAAGCCGAGCTTCTCGATAGCCATGGCAAGCAGTGAAACTGAAATCTGCTCACCTGCGGTAAGAAGCATATCCATCTCTCTTTTTGAAGCATTGGGGTTGATTTCCTTTGCTTTTTCTATAAGGTCGTCTGTTGTGTCGCCCTGAGCGGAAACAACAACCACCACATTGTTGCCTTTTTTATAGGTTTCGGTAATTATGCCGGCAACATTGAAGACTCTTTCTGCATCGGCAACAGAAGAGCCACCGAATTTCTGAACTATAAGTGCCATATTATATCCTCCCGATACAAACTTTATCAATAATCAGCTACTCTTACGGTGTTGAGAATTTTAAGACCGGTTTTTTCCAGCTTTTCTCTGATGAGCGCTTCCTTTTCGCTGGCGGTGATGAAGGCAATTTCATTTTCTGTGCCTTCAGCGCGCAGATACTGTACCTCGCCGAAAGCGGCGGCTATAAGCTTTTCTGCGTTCTCTGCCGCTTCGGCTCTGACATAAAGAGCCGTTTCAACCTCAAGGTGTGAAACGAGACAGCCCTTGACCTCGTCGTCCCAGCCGAAGAACTTGCGTTTTTCGTGGTTTGCGGCACAGTCGATAATGTCGCCCACAACTGCCGAGGCGGTTGCAAGCTTACCTGCACCCTTGCCGTACATAAGCACGTCGCCTGTGGCGTCACCTCTCACAAGACAGGCGTTAAAAACGTCGTTTACACCTGCGAGCATGCTTGCTTTTGAAATAAGACAGGGTGAAACCATGACGAGAAGCTTTGAGCAGTCAAATTTCTTTGTTCTTGCAAGAAGCTTTATTACGCAGCCTGCATTATCGGCAAAAGCCACGTCGCTGAGGCTGAGCTTTGAGATACCCTCTGCATAAACACCGTCGGGATAAACGTGATTGCCGAAGGCGAGAGAAGCGAGAATGCAGATTTTTCTCATCGCATCAAGGCCTTCTACGTCTGCCGTGGGGTCCTTTTCCGCATAGCCCAGCTCTTGAGCGAGTCTGAGAGCAGAGTCAAAGCTCATACCCTCCACTATCATTTTAGTCAGAATGAAGTTAGATGTGCCGTTAAGGATGCCTGCAATCTCACTTATTCTGTTTCCTGCAAGGCAGCGGCTTATGGGTCTGATGATGGGGATGCCGCCGCCGACAGATGCTTCAAAAAGGAAATTTACGTTGTTTTTTCTTGCGATTTCGAGAAGCTCAAAGCCTCTTGCGGCAACAAGCTCTTTGTTGGAAGAAACAACATGCTTACCCTTCATAAGACAACGTGAAACAAAGTCGAAAGCGGGATTTACACCGCCCATGGTTTCTACTACTATATCGATATCACTGTCGTTGACAATGTCTTCGAAGTTTTTTGTCATAAGCGCTTCAAAGGGGCTTCCTTCAAAATCCCTGATGTCAAGGATTCTTTTGAGCGACAGAGAAACGTTACTGTTTTTCATGATGGAATCACTGTTGTTAGTGATAACCTCAGCAACGCCTGAGCCTACAACACCGAAGCCTAAGATTGCTACGTTCATATTTTCACTGCCTTTCGGATAATATTATCTGAAAAAAATAAGTTATTGGATATAATATCACATTTTATCTTATAAGAAAAGTATTTGTCTTAAAATTTTTTTATTTTGTGAAATACATTGATTTTATCGTCCGTATAGGTTAATATAATATAAATATAATACAAAGTGAAAAGGCGGTGTAAGCTTTGGATAACGTGGAAAAAAGAAGACGGTTTATAATCAATACAGTGTATTTTGTTCTTTTGGCGGTTATTGCTTATTTTATATACACATATGCTCTGGGAATCTGCTTCCCGCTGGTTTTTGCCTTTGTCGGTGCGGCAATTCTGCAAAGGCCGAGAAACTTCCTTATGAAAAAGACCTTCCTTAATAAGGGGCTTTCCTGTGCGGTGTGCATAATCACTCTTTTGGGTGTTGTTGCCGCGGTGTTTACTCTTATCGGTCTGCGTATCATTCAGGAGGTGCGCTCGGTGGTGGACTATATTATGGTTCAGCTCAGCGACCTTCCCGCACTTGTGAATAATATCGAAGATTTCGTGCTTTCCTTTATCGGCAGACTTCCCTCCTTTATTTCAGAGTCGGCAGCAGAGGGTGCGGCAGGTCTTTTTACACAGCTCAGAGAAGTTATTGCGGGCACAAGCACCGAGCTTACCGATAATATTGCTACGGGTCTGGGCGATTCCTTCAGCGTTTCATGGATTACAACACCGCTTTCAGGTGTTATCTCCACAGTTTCACAGATTCCCTCGGCTATTATTTCCCTGGTTATTTCTATTGTAGCTCTTTGCTTTATGACCTCGGAATACGACTATATACGCAATTTCATACTCATTCAGTTCCCCGAGGAAAAGAGGAAGGACCTTTCAAGAGCAAAGAGACTTCTCACCTCCTCATTAAGCAAAATGGCAAAGGCATACGGCCTTATAATGCTTATAACCTTCGTTGAGGTTTTCGGCGGTCTTACAATACTTAAGCTTGCAGGCATCTTTGAATCGGAATATATCACCTATATCGCAATCATAACCTCAATAATCGACATCATACCCATCCTCGGCACGGGTACGATTCTTCTGCCCTGGACAGCATACAGCTTTATTGTGGGCGACTATGCTATGGCAATAGGCCTGATTATTATGTATGCGGTTATCACCGTTATAAGACAGATTATTGAGCCGAAGCTTGTTGCGGGGCAGCTCGGTCTTTCCCCGGTTATTACGGTTACGGCTATGTTCCTCGGTCTTAAATTTCTGGGTATTCTCGGCATATTTGCCGCACCCCTTGCCATTATTATGCTCAAGCTTCTCACAGATGAGGGCATTATCCACCTTTGGAAATCACCGGTGAGATATGCGGCGGAAAAGGCGGCAATGAAAATGCAGCAGGAAAAGGAAGCGGCTCAAAAGGATGCCCCGGAAGCCGAGGCGGATAAGAAAGAAGACTGACAGAAAGAGGTCAAAAAATTATGAACATTATCGTTGCGGGATGCGGAAAAATAGGCTCCTCGCTTGTGGCTACCCTTGAAAGTGAGGGGCACAGTCTCACAGTAATAGATTCAGACTCGGAAGTTATAAGCGAAATGACTAACATATATGATGTTATGGGCGTTTGCGGAAATGCTACCGACTGCGAAACACTGGAGCAGGCAGATGTTGACAAGGCAAACCTTTTTATTGCTGTTACCGACTCTGACGAGCTTAATATGCTCTCCTGCTACATAGCAAGAAAAATGGGCGCTCATCATACGGTTGCGAGAATCAGAAACCCGGAATATAACGACAGATCTCTGGGCTTTATGCGTCAGCAGCTCAATCTTTCCATGCCCATAAATCCCGAGCTTCTGCTCGCTCAGGAGCTTTATAATCTTCTCAAGCTTCCTTCGGCCTTCAAGGTTGAATATTTTGCAAGACGTAACCTTGAAATGATAGAAATGCGCCTTAAAGCCGATTCTCCTCTGTGCAACCAGAAGCTTTTCAAGCTCAGAGAAAAGCAGAAGGTGGAATTTCTTATAAGTGCAGTTCTGCGTCAGAGAGAGGTCATTATTCCCGACGGTAATTTTGAGCTTAAGGAGGGTGACATTGTTTCCGTTGCCGCTTCACCCCATGATATGCAAAAGCTTCTCAAAAGCTTCGGCATGCTCAGAAAGCAGTCGAGAAATATTATGCTTCTCGGCGGAGGAAAAACCTCATATTACCTTGCAAAGATGCTTCTTGCATCGGGAAACGACGTAAGAATAGTTGAAAAGGATGAAAGGCGCTGCCTTGAAATGAGCGAGGCATTACCCGAGGCGGTTATGATCCACGGTGACGGCTCTAATCAGGAGCTTTTGCTTGAAGAGGGACTGCGTCAGCTCGACGCCTTTGTGGCTCTGACGGGTATGGACGAGGAAAACATTCTTACAGGTCTTTTCGCTTCAGGTCAGCAGGTGCCTCAGGTTATTGCCAAGGTAAACCGCCCCGAGCTTGCGTCTATGGCTGAAAGACTCGGCCTTGACTGTACGCTTTCAACAAAATCAATAACCTCCGATATAGTTCTCAGATATGCAAGAGCTCTCGAGAATTCTCTCGGCAGTAATATAGAAACCCTTTATAAGATTATGGACGGCAGAGCTGAGGCTCTCGAATTCAACGTCCGCGCGGAATCCTCTGTTACGGGAACACCTCTTAAGGAGCTTAAAATCAGACAGGGCGTGCTTGTGGCGGGTATTATCCGCTACGGAAAAAAGACAGTCATCCCCACAGGTAACGACAGTATAGAGGTAGGCGACAAGGTTATAGTTCTTTCCTCGGGTCATAAGCTCAGTGACCTTAAGGATATTCTCAGATAAGAGGTACTCATATGAACAGAAGAATGGTGGTATACACAGTGGGTACCGTTATAAAACTAGAGGGACTTTTTATGCTCCTTCCCACTGTCTGCGCTCTGATTTATAAAGAGGAGTGCATAAAGGCTCTGCTGATTTCTGCGGCTATCTGCATTGTCAGCGGCTTTGCTCTGACCCTTATAGCGAGACCGGGCAATAAGGTCATTTATTCTCGCGACGGCTTTGTGAGTGTTGCTCTTGCCTGGCTTGCACTTTCAGCCTTCGGAGCTCTGCCCTTTTTTATAAGCGGTGAGATCCCTGATTATATTGATGCCTTTTTTGAAACGGTAAGCGGCTTTACGACTACGGGTGCATCAATTCTTGATAATGTTGAAGCAATGAGCAAGGGGCTTCTTTTCTGGCGAAGCTTTACCCATTGGATTGGCGGTATGGGTGTGCTCGTTTTTATAATGGCGGTTATACCCTCGCTTTCTGACAGAAATATGCATCTTTTAAGAGCAGAGGTTCCCGGACCCATTGTGGGAAAGCTTGTGCCCAGAATGAGGCAGACAACACGTATTCTTTATATTATTTATATTGCTCTTACTGTTATTGAGATAGTGTTTCTGCTTATCGGAAAAATGTCGTTTTTCGGCGCAGTCGTTCATGCTTTCGGCACGGCGGGTACCGGCGGCTTTGGTATAAAGGCAGACAGTATCGCATCCTATTCTCCTTATCTGCAGTGGGTTATCACCGTGTTTATGCTTCTTTTCGGTGTAAACTTCAACATTTTTTATCTGCTTCTGCTTAAAAAATTACGCCCCGTTCTCAAAAGCACGGAGCTGTGGGTGTATCTTGGTATAGTTGCAGTTTCAACGGCGGTAATCACGGTGAATCTTCTTCCTCTTACCGAGTCATTTTCTCAGTCGCTCAGAGAGGCGGCGTTTCAGGTTTCCTCAATTATTACCACAACGGGCTATGCAACGGCAGATTTTGATAAATGGCCGGAGCTTTCAAAGACGATATTGCTTGTTCTTATGTTTGTCGGAGCCTGTGCAGGCTCGACCGGCGGCGGTATCAAGGTGTCAAGAGTGGTGATTCTTGCCAAAACCGTTAAAAGAGAGCTTAAGAAGCTTCTGCATCCGAGAAGTGTTAACGTTCTTCGTTTTGAGGGCAAGAAGCTTGAGGAGCAAACAGTTTCTTCCGTGGGCTCATATCTTGCGGTATATATTTTCTTCTTCGTTACCGTTCTGCTTCTTCTCAGCTTTGAAAATCAGAGCCTTGAGACGAATTTTTCGGCAACTGCCGCCTGCTTTAACAATATTGGCCCCGGTTTTGCAGCGGTAGGCCCGACACAGAATTTTGACATATATTCACCCTTTGCAAAGCTTTTGCTTTCTGTGGCGATGCTTTTCGGCAGGCTTGAGATTTATCCGCTTTTCATTGCTCTGTCACCGTCGACATGGATAAAAAAATAAAAAAAACGGCACATCTTCATTTTTTTTGAGGATGTGCCTTTACTGTTGGATTTATCTGAGATCAGCCAATTTTTTTACATCTGCGATAAGGATGAGACCGCTGCCTTCTCTGATAGGAACGGAGGGGTCCGGGGAGCAGTCGATTTCAGCTCCCGAGCGCACTGCAACAACATTAATACCGTATTTTTTTCTCAGATCAAGCTCGATGAGGCTTTTGCCGATCCATTCCCTTTTAGCTTCAAGCTCAACGACGGAAAAATCTCCCGAAAGCTCGATGATGTCAACAAAGCCTGAGCTGAGAAGGTTTTTTGCAAGCCTTTTTCCTGATTCGGTCTCAGGTGTAACCACCCTGTCCGCACCCACTCGGGAAAGAATCTCGGAGTGCATTTCATCGGAGCTTTTGACGATTACCGTTTTAACGCCTGCCTGCTTGCAGAGCATTGTTGCCATAACGCTTGCCTCAAAGCTCTGTGACATGGCGATGATTACCGTGTCAAGCTCGCCTATGCCGAGAAGTCTTATAACGTCGGGATCTGTCACATCGGCACATTTGCAGAAGGGCAGCTCTGCGGCGGCGGAGTTGACGGTGTCCTCGTTTTTGTCTATCGCAAGAACCTCTGCACCGCTGTTGATAAGTCCCAGGGCAACTGCCCTTCCGTATCTGCCCAGGCCGAAAACTCCGTAGGTTTTATTAATACTCATAATTTTTCCTTTCTCAACCCACACTTATATCCTCAAAGGGATTTCTGACGGCGTTACGGTTGACTTTTTTTATTCTGAAGGCAAGAGCCAGAGAAATCGGGCCGACCCTTCCGAGATACATCGTTGCAATGATTATCAGCTTACCCCATATGTCAAGCGAGGAGGTGAGACCTCTCGTGAGACCTACGGTTGCAGTGGCGCTGACTGTTTCATAAAGAACATCGGTAAGGCTATTGTCGGTCACTGAGGAAAGAAGCAGCGTTGATACCGTTGCCACGCTCATTGACATAAAGCAGACAGCGAGAGCCTTGCTTATGGCTTCGGGGGCAATGCTTCTTGAAAAAAGATTTACACGGTTTCTGCCTTTGATTGTAGAATATGCAGAGCAAATCAGCACGGTGGCGGTAACGGTTTTGATGCCGCCTGCTGTGCCTGCGGGCGAACCGCCTATGAACATAAGAAGCATACAGATAAAGGCGGTGGTTTCACTGAGATTTTCCTGCGGTACGGTGGCAAAGCCTGCTGTTCTTGTTGTGACGGACTGAAAGAGAGAAAACAGAAGCTTTTCCCATAACGGGCGATTGCCGACAGTGAGGGGATTACCGTATTCTGAAATGAAAACGGCACCTGCACCGGCAAGGATAAGTATAAGTGTAAAGGACAGTGCAATTTTGCTGTGAAGGGTGAGTCTGCGAAGGCTCTTTATACCTTGTTTTCCGTAAAGCTTCGCTACACGCAGAATATCCCACCAGACAATGAAGCCTATACCACCGAGAATTACCAGAGCGCAGGTGACGGCGTTTATAATCGGGTTAAACGCATAAGAACAGAGACTGTCCTCGGCAATGATGTCGATGCCTGCATTGCAAAAGGCGGAAACCGAGGTGAAAACAGAAATCCATATACCCTTTAAGCCGAAGTCTGGAATGAAAACCGTCATATATGCCATAGCACCTATAAGCTCAACAATAAGAGTGCCCTTTACAACCTTTTTAACGAAATCGGAAAGGCCTGAAAGGGTGTTGAGGTTAAAGGCATCCTGAATCAGAAGGTTTCCGGATAAGCCGGGCTTACGGGTGGCATTATACATAAAGGCGGAAAAAACGGTGATAACGCCGAGACCGCCCACCTGAATGAGAAGCAGTATAATGATATGACCGAAGGTGCTCCAGGCACTTACTGTAGGCAGAGTGACAAGACCTGTTACACAGGTTGCCGTTGTTGCGGTGAAAAGAGCGTCGACGTAAGATACGCTTTCGCCTGTGGCAGAGCTTATGGGAAGACTCAGAAGCAGACTGCCGACAAATATAACCCCCAGAAAGCTCAGAAGAATGAGCTGAGTGGTCGAAACTGAAAATTTCAGACGTTTTTTCATTTTTTAAAAGCCGAGAGTGTCATTGACGAGAATGACGTGAATTCTGTCCTTTTCTCTGCTGCGGCGGGTTATAACAATCTGATTGCAGATACAGTCATCGCACATACAGTCACCGCATTTGCCTGTGGCGGCGCAAGGGGTTTTCTTTTCGAGACGGACTGTGTTCGGGGGTGAGGCGAAGTTTCTGACACGGGTATAAGCTTCCTCAATATCGGAAACAACCTTATTCATGCCTGCAATAACAATAACTAAGTCGGATCGTA
>JAZSQD010000115.1:0-2736 GCA_045537815.1 Acutalibacteraceae bacterium
CTTTCAAGGTTATAAGAACTGTAGGAAAACCGCCTTGGCTCTCCTGAAAGGGGAGCTGTCCGTAAGGACTGAGGGGTTAGACCTATATGCCTACAACAACACCCGCCTTGAATAAAAAAACAAATCGTCAGCAAATTGCGATATCCGCCTGCAGCGGATTCGATATAGCTGCGCTTCGATATATTTACCTTACGGTAAATTCGATATGTTTGCGTTGCAAACGAGATGTATATACCGAGCAAAAAACAAAACCGTTGCAGCAGTCTGAAGCTGTAGGCAACGGTTTTAAGTTTTACATATCTTAAAAGCTGTGATTAATAGTAGAGGTCATATTCGAAACGGGGATTCCACCAAAGCTCAAGAAAGTCATAATCATACTGATTTTCTACTCTCAATTCTACGGTTGAGCCGTCATCCGCAGTCCATTTATAAACTGTTTTTTCCTCATAATCGGTTTCATACTCGGTTGAGGGAGTGCCGAGCCTTTCGGTGAAGTAGTCGATGACCTCCTGCTTATATTTTTCAAGTCGCTTAATGTCTTCTTCGCTGAACTGGTCGTCATCAAAATAGTAGTTGCCAGAAAGGTCTATTGCGGCATAACCGAGGGTGCCGTTTTTGGTGGTAAAGCTGAGATGTGCCTGCTCTGTGTATTTTCCTATGCGGTATTCGTAGGTGAAGGTGGTGAAGCCGTAACCGAAAACCGAATCCTGAGATGAGGTATAGTCGGTGTCGTCAGGCTCGCCCATTATTAAGGTGACTGCAGATTGATTCATATTGTTGCGAAGCTTATCAAACTGCGGGATTTCAAGCCTGTTATTGTCAATATAGGCTTTAACGGCAAATAAGCCGCCTGCAACAAGCATGATTACTGCCATAAAGACAGCTGTGATTAGCGGAGCCTTGCTTTTTTCTTGGGCGGTTTAGGGAAAGCATAACCGCAGTAATAGCAAAAATGTGTGGTGTCAACATTCTGACAGCCGCATCTCTGACACATTTTCATAATGATACACCCCTTTTTCCGATATCTGTAATAATAGCGTCTAGATTTCCTTTTGTCAATAACCGGTCCGTCCTGCTCCCGATATTTCCGCTCAACCTCTTGTATTTTTATTTGCGGTAATATATAATGAAATTGACCAAATCCGAAAGGAGAAAAATTATGAATTTCATTACAAGAATTATCGCAAGCATGACTGCCCTTATCACAGGCTTTACATTTCTTCTCAGTGCGGCTTTTCAGGGCGCTACGGGTATAGGCTTTGATAAGAAGCATGAGGTTGACATGACTTCAAATTTCCTTGAGGGTACGGAAGTCTTTATTGATGAGCCTGCGGCTGATAAATGGAGCGTAGGCTATGCAAAAAACGAGCTCACCCCCGACGATTATGACGAGGAAAATTACTACCTCGGCGGATACCTTAAATTCCCTGCTCAGAATGCAACGGGCGTTATCGACGAATTATGGGTAAAGGCAGTTGTTCTCGACGACAACTCGGGCAGAGGTGCAGTTGCCTTTGCTTGGATTGATGCCGTCGGTCTTATGAATAACGATGTTAAGCTCATAAGAGAAAAGCTCGCCGATATTATCGGTTCAGAGGGCATTGTCAGTGTCAATGTGGGCGTTACCCATACACACAGTGCCGTTGATACTCAGGGCCTTTGGGGTACCCTTCCGAAAACAGGTAAGAACGAGAAGTATATGAATGCTCTTGTTGAAAAGACAGCAGACGCCATAAGAACTGCTTACGAAACACGCAGTGAGGGTACTCTTTACTATGCAAGCGGAAATTATGCAAACTTCTTTACAGACGGCAGAGGACCCCGCTCATATGACGAAAATATCCACCTTTTCCGTTTCGTTCCCGATGACAGCACAAAGAGAGAAATTTTAATTTCCAACTTCGGCGCACATCCCGTATACATCGAGTGGGCAAACTCAAAGCTTTCAGCCGATTATCCCTACTATCTCGATAAGGCAGTGCAGGAAAAGTACGATGCAGATTTCATCTTCATTCAGGGTGCAATCGGCGGCACAATCCACGGCAATCTCGGTGAATCAAACGGTATTTCAGGCGATACAAGCATAGAAAAAATCACTCAGTATGCTGACAAGCTTTCCGATGCCTTTGCAGAGCTTACGGAAAAGGCAGAGCCCGTAAAGCCCATTCTCAACGTTGCTCACAAGCAGGTTGAGGTGAAGGTTGATAACTTTATTTTCAGACTTGCCGAGAGGGCAGGCGTTACCAGTGCAAAGGCTTATTCCGACGGGGGTATTATCAAAATGACAACGGAAATCGGATATGCTGAAATCGGTGAGAATATCAAGATTATTATGATGCCCGGTGAAGCCTTCCCCGAGCTTATATACGGCGGCTTCCTTAGTGCAGAGGAGTCTCACAACGGTACAGAGTATCCCTATCCCGCCCTTGAAACTCTTTTCGGTGACGGTGATCACGTACTGACCTTCGGCCTTTGCAACGATGCAATCGGCTATATTGTGCCCGATAACGACTACGATTCCTCAGGCTCACACGAGATGATTTCGGTAGGACCCGAGGGCGCTTCGGCAATTTCAGAGGCATTTATTGAGCTGATAAACGAGTATAAGTGATACAGAGAACACACCGTCCCCTGTCTTCATTTATATTATGGGGTGTAAAATAATGAATAAAGGTTGTACAATATATGTTGTAGGTACTATTTTTACTATGTTCATTGGAGGACTTCTTTCTTCTC
>JAZSQD010000141.1:0-2531 GCA_045537815.1 Acutalibacteraceae bacterium
GTAGTCAGTAGTCAGGGTGCCCTTCGGGCAATAAATTGACTTTTAAGATTCGTTGTTATACAATAAATTTGAGGTGAAAATTATGACAAAGAAGGAATTTCGCAGTAATTTTTTAAACGCTTTTGCATCGGATATACCGAAAAAAGATATTGAAAAATATGTTATTTCCACAGGAAATTATGTATGGCATATTTTTTCTTGGGAATTGTTAGATAAAAGTAGCTTTCTTGTCGGTGATGAGGCTCGGAAGGCATATGATAAAATTGATAAATCAGATGCTTATTATATAGAGTGGTTTGAAGATGATTGTTTCAAAAAGCTTCCGCAAAACTTATGTACTGCAGCGGCTCTTGATGATTTGGTTGAGGTTTATGTTACAGAGAAGAATTTCAAATGGGCATATATTAAAACTCATGAAAATGATTGGTGCGGGCCTTACTTTATAAAGAAAAATCTTGAATAGTTTCTTCGGTTCTGAAGTAAGACGTAATGCCGTGCCGTGTCCCCAAAGATATATCAAAAGTGAGGAGATAATATGTCACAGCTTGAAGTTCTAAAAAAAGAATGTCTTGAGTGCACCGCTTGCTCTTTGAGGCAGGGCGCAAGGCAGGTGGTTTTCGGCGTAGGCAACGAAAAGGCCCGTATTATGTTCGTCGGTGGAGGTCCCGGCAAGCAGGAGGATATTCAGGGTGAGCCCTTCGTCGGTAAAAGCGGTCAGCTTCTCGACAAATACCTTGAGCTTATTGACCTTGACCGTAAGGAAAACATCTATATTGCCAACATCGTCAAATGCAGACCCGAAAACAACCGTGACCCCCTTGAGGAGGAGCAGAGCATCTGCATAGAGTGGCTCAGGCGTCAGGTCAAGATAATTAAACCGCAGATTATCGTCTGTCTCGGCAGAATTGCGGCTCAGAAGCTTATCTCCCCCAACTTCAGAGTAACCTCACAGCACGGTCAGATCACCGAAAAAGGCGGAATATACTTTATGGGCACATTTCACCCGTCGGCTCTTTTACGCTACCCGTCAAACAAAGCAGCAGCTCTCAGGGATTTCAGAGCATTAAGAGACTTCATCGACGCTCACCCCGACAAATAAGAATTCACGGCGTTAGCCAATCTCTTGCATATGGCCCTTCTGCCATATCTCACGGCACATCCCCTCATATCACATATATAATATTGTTTAGTCAGACTATTAGCAAAAAAGCTTTGACAACTGCGGTTTTTGTAAAGAATTACAAAACTTTAAAAAAAGTAGTAAAAAAGGTTGAAAATTCCTGAGAAATCGGGTAATATATTTAAGGTTAATTTTTTAATTTCAAAAAACATTTTTGGAGGTAAATTATCATGTCAGTAAAAGTTGCAATCAATGGTTTCGGTCGTATCGGTCGTCTTGCATTCCGTCAGATGTTCGGTGCAGAAGGTTATGAAGTTGTTGCTATCAACGACCTCACAAGCCCCAAGATGCTCGCTCATCTTCTCAAGTATGACACTGCCCAGGGCAGATATGACGGTCACGAAGTAGTTGCCGGTGAAGATTCAATCACAGTTGACGGCAAGGAAATCAAGATCTACGCTTGCAAGGATGCAAACGATTGCCCCTGGGGCGAGCTCGGTGTTGACGTTGTTCTCGAGTGCACAGGTTTCTACTGCTCAAAGGACAAGTCAATGGCTCACATCAACGCAGGTGCTAAGAAGGTAGTTATTTCTGCTCCCGCAGGTAACGACCTCAAGACAATCGTTTTCTCAGTTAACGAAAAGACTCTTACAGCTGAAGATACAATCATCTCTGCTGCATCATGCACAACAAACTGCCTTGCTCCCATGGCTAAGGCTCTCAACGATTACGCTGCTATCCAGAGCGGTATCATGACAACTGTTCACGCTTACACAGGTGACCAGATGGTTCTCGACGGTCCTCACAGAAAGGGCGACCTCAGAAGAGCACGCGCAGCTGCTGCAAACATCGTTCCCAACTCAACAGGTGCTGCTAAGGCTATCGGCCTTGTAATCCCCGAGCTCAACGGCAAGCTTATCGGCTCCGCTCAGAGAGTTCCCACTCCCACAGGCTCAACAACTATCCTTGTTGCAGTTGTTAAGGGTGACGACGTAACTAAGGAAGGCATCAACGCTGCTATGAAGGCTGCTGCTTCAGAGTCCTTCGGCTACACAGAAGAAGAACTCGTTTCATCAGATATCGTTGGTATCAGATACGGTTCACTCTTCGATGCTACTCAGACAATGGTAACGAAGATTGACGAAGAAACATATCAGGTACAGGTTGTTGCTTGGTATGACAACGAAAATTCTTACACAAGCCAGATGGTAAGAACTATCAAGTACTTCGCTGAACTTTAATTGAGGATATAATTTAAAGGACTGTTCATACGAACAGTCCTTTTTTTATACCGTAATTAAGTTTTCAATCTGTTTGTAAACCGACTCACCTATTCCCTTGACGTTTTTAATTTCACTTATCTGCGTAAAGGGATGTTCTTCTCTGTACGCCACTATTCTGCGGGCTAAAC
>JAZSQD010000035.1:0-21306 GCA_045537815.1 Acutalibacteraceae bacterium
GCTACGATCCGACTTAGTTATCCACTAAAGGAGGTAATATTATGAAAAAGATTATTGCAATTATTCTTTCGGCTCTCTGCCTTGCATCCTGTCTTTCAGTCCCCGGCTTCGCCGCAGGCGGCAACATAATCGGAGATGTAATTGAGGATTACATCGGCGTAACCAAGGAAGAGGATATCTCCGACCAGATGAGCTACGGTATTCATTACGAGCTTCCGCCTCTCACTGTCGTGAAGCTTATGTATTCACCTGCACCCACAATCACCTTCAAGGCACCCACCACTGCAAAGATTACAACCGATACCCCCCTTTCCGCTGATTATAACTTTGTTTGCTGGAAGCATTCCGAAACAGGTAAGTATTACTACCCCGGCGACGAAATCGAGGTAACAGGCATTGTTACTCTTTATGCAGTTTTTGAAGAAAAGACCGACGGACATCCTAAGTTCATCAGATACATTCTCACAGGTCTTGAGGCTCTCAAGCGCCTCCTTCTCAGCTTCCTGAGATTTGACAATGCACTCAACGAAACAGATAAGGAATTCTACCCTGTAGAAACAACAACAGCAGCATAAAAATTACGGCGTTGTGTCCCCCGTGGATGCAACGCTCTTTTTTTATTGCTTTTTATTGCTCTGTGTGATAAAATAAACAAAATACTTTACGGAGTGTGGTAAATATGAAGAATTCTCTCAAGGCTCTTGCCGCTGTCGGCCTTCTTTCCGCCGCAACAGGCTATGCCGCCCTTTCCTATGCAGGCGACCTTCTTTTTAAAAGAGGCTGCGAGCCCCCCGAAAGTCTCACAAACAAGGTTGTCGACTGCGATAAGGCTCATCTGGGTGACTATCTGCAGAATAATCTGAAGTGGGTTGAGGATTACGGCTACGAAAGACATTTTCTTATTTCTGACAGAGGTGAAAAGCTTGTTGCTTATCTTCTCAGACCCGAAAAGGAAAGCGATGTTTATGTTTTTGCCGCTCACGGCTACAGAAGCTACGGCAAAAAGGAATTCTGCGGTGTGGGTCAGTATTATCTGAGCCGCGGTATGAATCTTTTTATCGTCGACCACGTGGCATCGGGTGAAAGTGAAGGCGACTACTGTACCTTCGGTTACAACGAAAGCACCGACTGTCTCAAATGGCTGAGCTATATGAAGGATAACTTCGGGAAAGACATAAAAATTCTTCTTCACGGTGTTTCAATGGGTGCCGCTACGGTTATGCTTATGACAGGAAGCGGAAAATTACCCGAAAATGTGCGCGCAACGGTTGCCGACTGCGGATTTACAAGCGGCCCTGACTTTTTCTCTTACCGTGTGAATAAGATGAATGTACCTGCCGCCGATTCAATAGTAAAGGGATGGATAAAGGTCAATAAAAAACGCCTCGGCTTTGACCTTAACGATATAAAGCCTGTTGAAGCAGTGAAAAAAGCGGAAATCCCCATGCTTTTCATCCACGGTGAGCAGGACGGACTTGTACCCTGCTTTATGGTTTATGAGCTTTATGAAAATTGCGGCAGCGATAAAAAGGAGCTTCTTGTTATACCCGAGGCAGACCACGCCCAAAGCTATATGGTGGGCAAGGAAAAATACACCGATAAGCTCGGAGCTTTCATAGATGAATATGTAATCTGATTTCTGACGGGTCGTGCAGTTCGTTCATTCCGACCCCGACGCAATTCTGTATTCAAAACCGTTGTAAAAGCATAAGATGAAGGCTTTACGACGGTTTTTTACTGTTATGTTTTATTTGTCCTATGCTGTCAGACAAACAGATTTTTAAGGGAAATCCTGACTACCGGCTACTGACTACTGACTACTAATCAAAAGGGGGCTGTATTTTTACAGCCCCCTTTTGATTTTAGCAACCGCAGTTGTTGTTGCAACCGCATGAGCCGTTACCGCCGAAAAGACCGCCTTCACCGCCGCAGCACATGGATAAGATTAAAAGGATGATGATCCATGAGCAACTGTTGCCGCCGAATAAGCCGTTGTTACAAGCCATTGTCTTACCTCCTTTCCTGTTTCATCATCATTATACGTCAAAGGCTAAAGTGTGTTACTGATTTGAATACATATATTAAAACAGGTACAAACTTATTGTGGAGGTAATGTTATGCCTGAACCCTTTTTTAAATCTTCCGACCACGGCCGAGAGTCTTTGCCCGAGTATGCTTTTCCTTTAAACGAAAGATTAAAAAGCGAGGAGCATACCGACAGATTTAATTCTTATGAAAACGAGCAAAAAACAGAGAAAAATGGAGAAATCCCGAGCTAAATTAAAAATTCGGCAAGCTATAATCTTGTTTTGACCTTTTTTGACCTTTGAAATTCAGCCGAAAATAAATATAATTAAATCAAGGTCAAAGAAAGTCAAAGTCAAAAAAGAAAGGAAGTGAGGTCTTGAACCTGTCAAACGCAATCGCTCAGATGATTATTGATATGCTAGAAGAAAATGACGAAATAGAAATTCAACGCAACATTCTCGCTCAGGACCTGGGATGTGTGCCCAGTCAGATAAATTACGTTCTCTCTTCACGCTTCACCCCCGAAAGAGGCTTCATTGTTGAAAGTAAACGCGGCGGCGGAGGCTGCATAAGAATAGTAAGAGTCTGCAGTGACAAAAACACCCTTCTTATGAAAATTCTCGGCTCTGTAGGTGACGAAATAAGCGAAGCGGCGGTTAAAAATCATCTGCTTAACCTGATTTATCACGACCTTATAACTGAAAAGGAGGCGGCACTCATTATTGCCGCAACAACAGAAAATCATTTCCGACCGCTCCCCCCTGCTTTCAGAGATATCATAAGAGCATCCGTTTTCAAGCAGATGCTTCTCACTCTTGAAAACACTAAATAAACCTTTACTCATTATCATAAACATAAAAGGAGGTAACTTAAATGTTATGTCAGAACTGTAAGAAGAAAGACGCCACCACCCATATCAAAAGGGTAATCAACGGCGAGGCTACAGAAAGCCACCTTTGTCAGAGCTGTGCCCAGTCTCTCGGAGTCGGCAGCTTCTTTGACGATTTTTCACTTAATCTTCCCGATATTTTTTCAGGCTTTTTCGGTGACAGTGCCTTTGCTCTGGGAGAAAGCAGACTTGACCGCTGTGAAAAATGCGGCTGCTGCTTTGACGATATCATCAAAAGCGGAAGCGTAGGCTGCTCGGACTGCTACGAAAAGTTTTATCAGAAGCTTCTTCCCTCCGTTCAGCGTATTCACGGCAAGGCAAAGCACGCAGGCAAGGTGCCCGTAAAAAGCAAGGAAAAGCAGCCCGTAAAGGAAAAAACCGCGGAAGAAAAAATCGCAGAGCTTCAGAAGGAAATGGATAAGGCGGTTTCCCAGCAGAATTTTGAAAGAGCGGCAATGCTCAGAGACGAAATAAAGAAAATGAAAGGAGAAAACTGATATGGCATGGTATAAAAGCACAGGTAACGAAAGCCCCATAGTTCTGAGCACAAGAGTCCGTCTTGCGAGAAACTCAGAGGATTTCCCCTTCCCCGTCCGTCTTGATGCAAGTGAAAAGGAAAAGGTATGCACCGCAGTAAAGGAAGCACTGAGCGGTTACACCGAGGACAGCCTCGATTATATTGAAATGTCCTCTCTTTCTTCCGCCGAGGCAGTATCTCTTGCAGAAAAGCACCTTATCAGCCCCGAATTTGCCTATGACAGAGCAGGCAGAGCCCTCATCCTTTCAAAAAATGAGGATATCAGCATCATGCTCTGTGAGGAGGACCATATCAGAATTCAGGTAATCGCACCCGGTCTCGCTCTTGATGAGGCATTTGAAAAAGCGGACAGAATCGACAGCATAATTGAAGGTAAAATGAACTATGCCTTTATGGAGCCCCTCGGCTATCTTACCCAGTGCCCCACAAGTCTCGGCACAGGTATGCGCGCATCTGTCATGCTCCACCTTCCCGCTCTCACAAGCAAGGGTGCAATGCGCCGTCTTTCAACCACCGTTGCAAAGCTTGGCCTTACTCTCCGAGGCTCCTTCGGTGAATCGGGTGAAGGCAACGGCGATATTTATCAGCTGAGCAATCAGGTAACCCTCGGCATAAGCGAAAAAGCCGCACTTCAGAATCTCTCGTCCATCGCAATGCAGATTGTGACTCAGGAAAAGCAGGCCCGTGCCCTTCTTGTCAAGGACGAGGATTTCATCGATAAAATTTACCGTTCCTGGGGCATTTTACGCTCGGCATATAAGCTGACCTCTCAGGAGCTTTATAACCTTATCTCCTATGTTTCAGTCGGTGCCTGCGAGGGTATTATCGACGTGCCCGTTGACAAGCTCATAAGTGCGGTTATTGAATTTCAGCCCGCATCTATGAATGTTGCCGAGGGTAAGAAGCTCACTCAGAACGAAAGAGACATTTTAAGAGCACAGAAGGTAAGGGAATTACTCAACTGATATGACGGGCTTCAATGCCCGTCTTTTTTAATGAAGAATGCAGAATCGAGGTCAGCATCTTAAGTAATTAAAAGTGAGGTAATAACTATGTATAAATTCACGGGCTTTACCGAAAAAGCCAACAGAGCCCTTAATTCCGCCGTTGAGGTGGCGGAAAATCTGGGTCACACATATATAGGCAGTGAGCACCTGCTTGCAGGTCTTGTAAGAGAGGATAACGGCGCCGCTACCGCATTGCTGTGTGCCAGGGGAATTACCTTTCCCGTTGTGGAAAAGGCGATAAGGCAGGCTGTGGGTGCAGGAATTCCCACGGTTCTTACCCCTGCCGACTTTACTCCGAGGGCAAAGCACATAATTGAGCAGTCTCTTGCCGTTGCAGGCAGCGAGGGGGTCGGCTATGTTGGCACAGAGCATATTTTAAAGGCTATGCTCAGAGAGGATGACTGCTGTGCGTCGGGAATCATAGCCGATGCAGGTGTTTCCACTGTTCTTCTTTCCGATGAGCTTAATTCTCCCGAAAAAAGCAGTTTTTCCCATTCCGCCGCCTCAAGACGCGGAAAAAACACAAAAAGCAGTACACCAAACCTTGACAAATACGGTCACGACCTGACCGCCAAAGCATCATCAAAAAGCATTGACCCCGTAATCGGAAGGCATGAGGAAATTGAAAGAGTTATACAGATTCTTTTGAGAAGAAGTAAGAACAATCCCTGCCTTATAGGTGAGCCGGGTGTAGGTAAAACCGCTATCGCCGAGGGGCTCGCTTTAAAAATAGCCACCGACGAAGTGCCCGAGCTTTTGAGAAACAAGCGTATAATAAGCCTTGACCTGACGGGTATGGTTGCAGGCACAAAATACCGCGGTGACTTTGAAGAAAGAATCAAGGCGTGTATCGAAGAGGTTATAAAAAATAAGGATATTATTCTTTTTATTGACGAGGTGCACAATCTTATAGGCACAGGCTCTGCCGAGGGTGCGGTGGATGCGGCAAATATACTCAAGCCCACACTCGCAAGAGGCGAGCTTCAGCTTATCGGTGCTACTACCCTTGATGAATACCGTAAATATATTGAAAAGGATTCGGCTCTCGAAAGACGCTTTCAGCCCGTCAGGGTAGGAGAACCCACAGCCGAGCAGGCTGAGCAGATTCTTTTCGGACTGCGTGACAGATATGAAGCTCACCACAAGGTTAAAATCACCGACTCGGCAATCATAAGCGCCGTTCAGCTTTCCTCCCGTTACATCAGTGACCGATTTCTTCCCGATAAGGCGATTGACCTTGTTGACGAGGCGGCATCAAGGGTAAGACTGCGCTCATACACGCTTCCGCCCGAAATCAGGGAGCTTGAAGAAAAGCTCAAGGAAATAAACGAGGAAAAGGCATCGGCGGTGAACTCTCAGGACTTTGAAGCGGCAGCTGTGCTCAGAGACAGGGAAAAGGAGCTTTTGAGCCGTATCGCAGTTTCACGTTCTGATTGGAAGGAGGCATCATCCTCCTGCTGTGACGAAGTAACCGAAAAGGAAATTGCAGAAATTATATCAGGCTGGACAGGTATTCCCCTTCGGGAAATCACAAGACAGGAAAGTGAACGCCTTCTCGGTATGGAAGAAATTTTACACAAGAGAATTATAGGTCAGAATAAAGCAGTAACCGCCGTTTCGGGGGCTATACGCCGCGGCAGAAGCGGACTGCGTGACCCGAAAAGACCGATGGGCTCATTCATCTTCCTCGGCCCTACGGGTGTAGGTAAAACCGAGCTTTGCAAGGCCCTCGCAGAAGCGGTTTTCGGTGACGAAAATGCAGTTATACGCTTTGATATGAGCGAATTTATGGAAAAGCACAACGCTTCCCGACTTGTAGGTGCACCCCCGGGATATGTGGGACACGAGCAGGGCGGTCAGCTGACTGAAAAAATCCGCCGCAAGCCCTACAGCGTTATACTTTTTGACGAAATTGAAAAGGCGCATCCCGATGTTTTCAATATGCTCCTTCAGATTCTTGATGACGGTATCCTTACCGACGGTCAGGGCAGAAGGGTAGATTTCCGCAACACGATAATCATTATGACCTCAAATCTCGGTGCAAAGCTTATCGCAGGCGAAGGAAAATCAATCGGCTTTACCGGCTCGGGTGCTCTGAGTGAAACAAAAATCGAAGGTGCGGTTATGGAAGAGCTGAAAAGAACCTTCCGACCCGAATTTATAAACAGAATTGACGAAATAATTGTATTTAACCGTCTGAGCTGTGAAGAAATCGGTCAGATAGCCGCAAAAATGCTTGAGGGTCTCACTGATAAGCTTTCTCATATGAATATCGGTATGAGCTTCACCGATGAGGTGCTTTCATTTATCTCCAAGGCGGGCTTTGACCCGATTTACGGAGCAAGACCTCTGAGAAGAGCGATACAAAGCAAAATCGAGGATGTACTCTCAAGGCTGCTGCTCGAAGGTAAGATAGAAAAAGACAAGGCCTATATATGCACTGTGGAAAACGGTGAAATCACCGTAAGTGAGGCCGCCTGATAAACTAAAAAGCATTGTGTAACCGCACACAGGGTACACAGTGCTTTTCTTTTTTTCCGAATTGTTAAATTTTTGTCGGATATTGTAATATTGAGTAAAAAATGGTAAAATGATTATGTAATTGATGAATGAGGAGGCTAAACTTATGAAAAATTCAAGAAAACTGCTAATCTGCCTTCTGTGTCTTGTCACGCTGCTTTTTTTCAGTGCGGTTGCTCTTGCAGCCGGTGAAGCAGCTCTGCCTGAGATGACAAATGTCACCCTTTCCAACAGCGGTAAGGGCGTGCTCATTAAATGGGATATCCCCCAAAATGCAGATTCCTTTGTGATTATGCGAAAAACTGAGGGTAAAGACTTCACTCCCCTTATTGAGCTCGTCAAAAAGAAAAGCTATCGGGACGAAACGGCAGAATCAGGCGTCAGCTATACCTATGCAGTTGTTCCCTATAAGGATAATTTCCCCGGCAAATATACTTTGACCCCGTCAATCACCTGTATCCATCAGCCCGAGCTTTTAAGTGCAAAAGCCACAACTGAGGGTGTTGAGGTGAAGTGGAAAAAATCGGCAGGCGCAAACAAATACTCAGTATATTACAAAGCAAACGGCGACACTAAGTGGACTCGCATCACCCATACCGGTGACACAGATACCTACCTTCACAAAAAAGCCCCCGACGGCAAGACTCTGACCTATACCGTTATTGCCCGAAACGGCAGCTTTAAAAGCTCCTATGACAGCAAGGGAGTTACCCTTGACTATCTTAAAACTCCTGCAGTGACCGATATATGCAGTGTAATCAACGGCATAAAGGTAACCTGGGAAAAGACATCTGCAGCAAAAAGCTACACAATCTATCGCAGAGGAGCAAAGGAAAAATGGTATTATCTGACCTCTGTGAGCAGCAAAAACGGCTCTTACACCGACACCTCTGCAACCCCGGGCAAAACCTATGCCTACACAGTCAGGGCAGTCAGAGACGAGCAGACTAGTCTTTACACCTCGGGTAAGCCCTACAGATACATTCCCGTTAACGACATCACCTCAGTGGGCACACTTTACAACGGTCTGAACCTTAAGTGGAAGGCTTCTCCCTATGCAAGCAAGTATAAGCTGATGAGAAAAACCGACGGCGGCGAGCTTAAGCTTATCGCCACCATCAAATCATCCAAAACCCTTTCTTATACCGACACAAAGCTTGAGCACGGTAAGAGCTATACATATATCCTTGTAACCGTCAGCGGTTCCTATGAAAGCACGACCGATACAATCGGCAAGACCTACACCTTTGTGGAAGGTCCCGATGCAGTAAGTGCAACCCTGAGCTCAAAGGGCTATACGGTCAACTGGAACAAGGTCAGCAAGGCTACTCATTATTATGTTTACCGCAAAGGCGAAAACGCAAGCAAATGGACAAAATTAACCCGTGTAGGAAACAAGAGCTCCTATAACGATACAACCGCCGACAAGAGTAAAACCTATTATTACTGTGTCAGAGCAGGCATCAGCGGAAAGTATTTCAGCAACTACGGCGACGCTGTAAAGACGGTTAAAATTGACCCGAAAAAGAAAATGGTTGCCCTCACCTATGATGACGGACCCCATAACACATATACAAACCGTATCCTCAACACTCTTGAGAAATATGATGCAAGAGCCACCTTCTTTGTTGTGGGCGAAAGAGTCACCGACAACAAAGCTCCCCTTATAAGAGCCGCTGAGCTTGGCTGTGAAATCGGAAACCACACCTATAACCATATGAATATCCCCTCCTATTCCGATTCACAAATTAAAAGCAATCTTAAAAAGACCGATGACCTCGTAAAGAAATATACAGGTAACAACACTACGGTTATGCGTCCGCCCGGAGGTTCAACAAGCACGCGTTCCCTTGCAGCGGTCAACAAGCCCGTCATTATGTGGTCTGTTGATACTCTCGACTGGAAGCACAGAAACGCATCAAAAACCGTTTCGCATATAAAGAATAATGTCTACGACGGTGCAATTATTCTTATGCATGACCTTTACAGCCCCACCGCCTCTGCAACGGAGACTATTGTCCCCTGGCTTATCAAAAACGGCTATCAGCTTGTTACCGTTTCCGAGCTTCTTGAATACAGAGGCATAAATGCAAAAAACGGCACAGTTTACAGACAGGCACGCCCGGTCAAATAGCAAAAAACATCTGAGGGAGACGCTTCAAAGCCGTCTCCCTTTCTTAATTACAGCACCTTTTCGGCAAGCTGAGTAAGGCTTCTGAATTCATAACCCTCTGCTCTTGCCTTGTCAATTATTTCACCGAGAGCCTCGGCGTTATCCTTTGAAACACTGTGAAGCAGAATTATCGCCCCGTCGTGAAGTCTTGACATAACCTTTTCAACCGCATATTCCTTTCCGTGAATTTTATTGGTATCCCAGTCGTCATACGCTACTGACCAGAACACACTCATATAACCCAAAGAAGCAACAAGATCCAGACTGTTTTCGGTGTATTCACCCTTAGGGAAGCGGAAAAATCTTGCACAGTAGCCGAAGCTTTCCCTCAGACAGTTTTCCGTTTCTTCTATTTCCTTTGCCATCTGACTGCGGCTGATATCGGCAAAGCTCGGGTGGGTCGCTGAGTGATTACCCACTATATGTCCCTCTTTAATCATTCGTGATATGAGGTCCGGCTCTGATTTTATATGATCGAGGGTGCAGAAAAAAGCGGCGGGCACCTTCTTTTCTTTAAGCGTGTCAAGCACCGTCGCTGTGAGGTTATCGTGCTCATAGCCACAGTCAAAGGTAAGATAAAGCACCTTTTTATTGCTCTTGGTGTCAAGGGTAACCGCCCCGAATTCGGTAAAATCCTTTTGGAAATCCACAACCGTGTGGTGAGGCTTTCCGTCAGAAGCAGGGCCGTGGGAATGGGATTTCATTTCATCGGAATAATAGCCCGTGTTTTCTGTGGGGATGTAGGTTATTTTCATAAGAGGTGCATAGCCTGTTGCCGTCCCTTCGGTCTTTTCACCCACCACAATCATATCCTTCTTTTTAAAAGGGTAACCCTTTTGCTCAGTATCAAGCAGAGTAGAAGAATTAATCTGCGGAGAAAGCTCCGTCGTCTCACTGACTTTTTCACGGGTTGTTGTCCCCCCGTCATTATTTTTCACATTCCTGCCCACAACGGCAACCGCCGCCACAAGAACAAGAGCAGTAATTATACTCAGAATTCTTTTCATATGAACTCCTCCTTAAAAGCACTATGTAAAAGGCGGTATTTTCCGCCTTATCTGAATAAATATCTCACGTCACCGATCATACCTTCGACGCTTTTCATGGCTCTGTCCGCTTTTCTTTTCAAGCTTCGTCTGCCTCTGCCTGACATTGAGCTCTTGAGAAGTGCCGCACTGCCGCCGATGGCAACGCCGAGACCGACACCTGTCGCTATGCCCTTCATATTCATATTCATTTTATTCTCCTCCTGTCTGCCGTAAATAACGTGCAAAAATAGTTTTACTCACACCAAAAGCACTAACCGAGGAATTTTTTTGAATTTCTGTTTATTTTTATAAATTAAAATGGTATAATGATTCGGAACTACAGTTTTCAGGAGAAGCAACACTATGTCTAAACTCAACATCGTTCTTGTGGAGCCTCAGATTCCGCAGAACACAGGTAACATAGCACGTACCTGTGCCGCAACGGGTGCTTCCTTACATCTTATAAAGCCTATGGGCTTCACCGTTGACGACAAAAAGCTTAAAAGAGCAGGTCTCGACTATTGGTATCTTCTTGATATTACTTATTATGACGGTCTTGACGATTTTTACTCAAAGCATCCCGATGGAAATTTTTTCTATATGACAACAAAGGGTCAGAATATTTATTCCGACACCCTTTTCCCCGATAACACATATTTATTTTTCGGCAGAGAGGATGCAGGTCTGCCCGAGACGCTTTTAAAGGAAAACCCCGACACCTCGCTGAGAGTGCCCATGATAAGCGACGCAAGAAGCCTCAATCTTTCAAACACCGTTGCTCTGACAGTTTATGAGGTTCTTCGTCAATGGGGCTTCCCCGATATGCTCTGTGAGGGTAAGCTGACAAAATTTGACTGGTAAGCGTCTGCAACTATGTAATCAGTAGTCAGGAATTAATGACACAGGCAATTCATAATCTAATCAATTCATTCCGAATTTAACAAAGGAGTTTTTTATGAATAAAAATTTTACTCAGGAAGAAAGAATCAAAGCTCACAACACAAATATAAAAGCCGCCCACAGTCTTTATCTGCTGACGGGCGTGCTGAGCATTATATATACGGTGAGATATTTTATCACAGGCAACTTCAACTTCTTTTTCACCCTCGCCTTCAGCGATATGTTTTTAAAGCTCGGCGATTCGGGTGAAATGAACCTTATTCTGTCCTATGTCCTTACGGGAATATTCTTCCTCATCTATTTTGGTTCAGGCATTGCGGTTGCAAAAAAGCAAAGTCTTTTCCCGCTGCTGACAGCGATTTTTGCTCTCGACACTGTCTGCATTCTTTTCTGCGACTTTATCCTTTGGTCAAAGCCACAGTCAACGGATTTCCTTATCGACATCATCTGTCACTTCTGGGTGCTTCTTTTCCTTATAGTAGGCACAAAATCACTGCTTGCTCTTCGCAAGGGCAAAAGCAAGCAGTAAAGGAACGGACAGAAGCTTTTTGAATAGGGACAACAGCATAAAACCACCTGAAGGAGTGAAATCCTCGGGTGGCTTTTTTTAGTGTGTTAAATTATTTCAGAAAGACAAAACGGAACAATTCTACTAACCAATTTATCAAAGTAAACAATACAGCGAAAATGCTTTCTTTCTTCGTTTCGGGCCTGTCAAATTTTTTGTCAGCCTCCCACGCTTCCGTGTTACAGTTATCCTCTGTCATCGGATACGCCGTTTCGGTTTCGTTGTCATACACAACAAACTGTGTATACTCGAAATCGTCAATAGTAAGCTGTGTATCTGCTGTTACAACCTTGAGCAGTACAGAGGTTTCAAAATCGGTCCACGTTGAATGTGCAATACCCTTGGTAAACCAGGTTGAATCGGGGAAAGCACAGGTGGAAGCATCTATTCTCTTGTCGGGTGAAATATATTTTCCCTTACCCTCTGCTTCTCTTGCAGCTATGTATTCCTCGCTGAGGGGTTCATAAACGGTTGAGGTTGTAGCACCGAAGGAGGCTTTGCTTACGGTTGCGAACTGGTCTGCAACATAATCTCTTGATTCGGCTATAGCGGCTAACTGGAAGCCGTATTTTGCTATTACGCCGACCTTTACTTCCTTTGCCTTTAATTCTTCAAAGATGCTGTCGATATTACACATTACATTATAGTGATAATCTTCAATCTTTGTGATAAGCTTACTGTATTTTACTCTTTTTTCACTGTTTTCTTCACCGAAAACATAGTAGAGAGCATCGTCAAAATCATCTTCACAAACCAGAGCCCAATAGCCCGGCCAGGTAAAGAAGGTTGAAAGAGCAAGAGCTGAGGTTACGCCCTGAACAAGCTTGCCGTATATTTCGGTTTCGTTCAGCTCAAAGCCTGTTGCAGCCAATGCTTTTGCGGCAAGGTCAACGCTTGCTGTGATGAATTCATTAAGCTCAAACCAACCGATTTCTTCAAAATCTGCGAGCATTCTGTTTATGGCGTTAACGTCAATTACAAATTTACCGCTGATAGGCTCACTTATAATTTCACCGCCTGCAGCAACACTTCCGTTGAAGCTTACACCGTGCACACTGTCAGTGCCGTACTTCTGAAGGTATGCCATAACAACTGATGTGCCGAGGCATCTTGCGATGATTGCAACCTTCTTTGCTCCGGTTAATTCCTTGACTTTTTCAACATATGCATGAAACTCATCTGCAGTTTTCATAGGGTCCTGACGCCAGTCATAGAAGAAATGATAATCGTCATAATCGTAATGGCCGTTGGCATCCTTTGCGTCTCGTGAAAGCTGCCAGTTCTGAACGTCTGTTGCTAACTGTGAAATACCGCTGCCGTTCCAGTTTTCGCCGTTTTCGTCATAGCGCACCTCGGTAAAAATTTCTCCGATTTCCTTTTCAAGTGCAGCATAGTAATTATCCCATTTGTCGTTGAGAATGCCTTCTACAAGGAAAGGAGTCAGAATGTTGAGGGTAGCCTCTCCGAGAGCACCTTCCTCACTGCCGCCGAGAAGGCTCAGAATTTCATTGAACTGGAAAAGCTTTACTTTCTTTTCTGCATCATAAATAGGTTCGCCGTCACCATAAATGGTAACAACGGGTATGGGGCTTCCGCCAACCTCGTATTCTGCGGCAAAGGCAGGAACCGAGAAGGCAAACAGCATTGTAACAACAAGTAAAACTGAAATAATCTTTTTCATACAATAACCTTCCTTTTAATATTTTCAGTGTGTGATTTATTAAAATAAATCAGCAACTACTAATTATTATAGCATATTGTTATGTAAAAGTAAACATTGTTAACAAATTTACTTTATTCGCATTACAAAAGCATTTTGTTTTAATGTGGCAGTGTTTTTATTAAACATTAAACAGGAAATGTACAATATCTCCGTCCTTCATAACATATTCCTTGCCTTCACTCTTGACAAGGCCCTTTTCCTTTGCTGCTGCAAGTGAGCCGAGCTCCATGAGGGTATCAAAAGCAACAACCTCAGCTCTGATGAAGCCTCTTTCAAAGTCGGAGTGAATCTTTCCTGCCGCCTGAGGAGCCTTTGTACCCTTTTTGATTGTCCACGCTCTTACCTCGGGCTGACCTGCAGTAAGATATGAAATAAGACCTAAAAGGTTATAGCTTCTCTGAATAAGAAGGTCAAGACCGCTTGTTTCAACGCCTAAATCTGTAAGGAACATTTCCTTATCTTCCTTTGAAAGAGAGGAGATTTCAGCCTCAAGACCTGCACAGATGGGAAGAACCTCACTGCCCTCTGCTTCAGCAATTTCGCACACTGCCTTATAGTTTTCGTTGGTATCAATGCCTGAAACAAAATCGTTTTCACTCATATTACAGGCGTAAATAACGGGCTTTGAGGTGAGAAGTGCAACCTCGGCGAGCATTGCGGCTTCGTCATCATCGCACTCAACACTTCTTGCGGGCTTTTCGTTTTCGAGAGCTTCCTTTACTCTCTTGAGGAATTCAAGCTCCTTGCCGAGAGATTTGTCGCCCTTCATAGCCTTTGAAACTCTGTCGATTCTTCTGTCAATCATTTCCATATCGGAAAGGATAAGCTCAAGGTTGATGGTTTCAATATCTCTTTTTGCATCGACACTGCCGTCAACGTGGATGATATCGTCTTCCTCGAAGCAACGCACCACGTGAATGATAGCATCAACCTCACGGATATGTGAAAGGAACTTGTTGCCGAGGCCTTCACCCTTAGAAGCACCTCTTACAAGACCTGCAATATCAACAAATTCGATTGTTGCAGGGGTGAACTTCACGGGATTATACATCTCTGCTAATTTATCAAGTCTGTAATCGGGAACCGCAACAACACCCACATTGGGCTCGATTGTGCAGAAGGCGTAGTTTGCAGACTGTGCGCCCGCATTTGTGATTGCATTGAAAAGTGTACTCTTGCCGACGTTTGGCAAGCCAACAATACCTAATTTCATCTTTTTAACCTCTATGTTGTTTTTTTAGTAGTCAGTAGCCAGTAGTCAGGGGAATGCCCTTCGGGCATTTACTAATCCCTATTCCCTAGTCCCTAATCCCTATCCAATCAAGCTGTAGCGGACTTTAAAGCCTGCTCAATATCTGCAATAATGTCCTCAACGTCCTCAATACCTACCGAAAGGCGGATAAGGTCACTCTTTACACCGCACTCGAGAAGCTGTTCATCGGTGAGCTGTCTGTGAGTTGTTGAAGCGGGATGGAGTACGCAGGTTTTTGCGTCTGCAACGTGAGTAACGATAGAGGCAAGCTTAAGGGAATCCATAAATCTTGTTGCCGCTTCTCTACCGCCCTTTACGCCGAAGGAAATTACACCGCAGGTGCCGTTAGGCATATATTTCTTGGCAATATCATACTGCTCGTCGCCGGGAAGTCCGGGGAAGGAAACCCACGAAACAAGCTCGCTGTTTTTAAGATATTCTGCAACCTTAAGAGCATTACTGCAGTGTCTTTCCATACGCAGATGGAGAGTTTCAAGGCCGAGATTGAGAAGGAAAGCGTTCTGAGGGCCGGGAATTGAGCCCAGGTCTCTCATCAGCTGAACAACACACTTTGTGATATATGCGCCCTTGCCGAAGCGCTCTGTGTAGGTAACGCCGTGATAGCTGTCATCGGGAGTTGTAAGACCGGGGTACTTGTCGCTCTTTGTCCAGTCAAAGTTACCGCTGTCAACGATTACGCCGCCCACCTGAGTTGCGTGACCGTCCATATACTTTGTGGTGGAGTGGGTAACGATATCAACACCGAACTCGAAGGGACGGCAGTTGATTGGTGTGGGGAAGGTGTTGTCAACGATGAGGGGTACGCCGTGAGCGTGAGCCGCCTTAGCGAACTTTTCAATATCGAGAACCTGAAGTGAGGGGTTGGAGATTGTCTCACCGAAAACTGCCTTGGTGTTTTCTCTGAAAGCGGCATTAAGCTCTTCTTCACTGCAGTCGGGAGTAACGAAGGTGAATTCGATGCCGAGCTTTCTGAGTGTAACATTGAAAAGGTTGAATGTACCGCCGTAAATTGCGCTTGAAGAAACAACGTGGTCACCTGCAGAGCAGATGTTGAAAATTGCAAAGAAGTTTGCAGCCTGACCTGATGAGGTGAGCACTGCGGCAACACCGCCCTCTAAAGCGGCGATCTTTTCTGCAACCGCATCGTTTGTGGGGTTCTGCAGACGGGTATAGAAATATCCCGAAGCTTCAAGGTCAAAAAGCTTTGCCATTTCAACACTTGAATCATATTTGTATGTGGTACTCTGAACGATGGGGAGCTGTCTGGGCTCGCCGTTTTTCGGTGTGTAGCCTGCGTGGATACACTTGGTAGCTGTTTTCATTGGTATGACCTCTTTTCTTAACTTTATATAAATAGGTTTAAGTCGCTATATATCAGTTTATAATTATATAACAAATGCCTTCATAAGTCAATAGTTGACCGCAGAACTTAGCTATTGACTTCTTTGCAGCTTTGTTTTAAAATAGCAGTATAGAAATAAGGGAGGTATACTATGAAATTGCTTGTTGTAATCGATATGCAAAACGACTTCATCGACGGTGCTCTCGGCACACCTGAGGCAGAAGCCATTGTCGAAAATGTAAGGCTTAAAATTGAAGAATATAAAAAAGCAGGTTTCCCCGTTATTTTCACAAGAGACACTCACCCCGAAATCTACATGGAAACTCAGGAGGGTAAGAAGCTCCCTGTGCCCCATTGCATAAAGGGTACTCACGGCTGGGAAATCACAGATAAGCTTGACACCGCCGACTGCATTATAATAGATAAGCCCACCTTCGGCAGTATACAGCTCGGTGTTTATCTCAAAGGTCTTGAAAACACAGAAGAAATCGAGCTCGTCGGCCTTTGCACGGATATCTGTGTTATTTCCAATGCTCTTCTTATCAAGGCATATCTGCCCGAAGCAAGAATCTCTGTTGACAGTAAATGCTGTGCAGGTGTTACCCCCGAAAGCCATCGCAACGCCCTGAGCAGTATGAAAATGTGTCAGATAGAAATCAAGTGAGGATAAAACTATGAGCTTTAATGCAGAAAAAGTAACAAAGGACCTTGTCAAATGGATAATTGACTGGTTTGAAGAAAACGGAAAGGGCTGCAAGGCAGTTCTGGGCATTTCAGGCGGTAAGGACAGCTCGGTTGCGGCAGCTCTGTGTGTAAAGGCTCTCGGAAAAAGCAGAGTTTTCGGCGTTATGATGCCTAACGGTGAGCAAAGTGACATTGATGTTTCCGTAGCTCTTTGCAAATTTCTTGATATACCCAATATTACAATCAATATTGCCGATTGCTACAACGGTCTTGTGAGTGAAATCGAAAGTAAGATGGATTTTTCTACCCTTGCAAAAACCAATCTTCCGCCGCGGCTTCGTATGTCAACGGTTTATGCGGTTTCTCAGTGTGTTAACGGCAGAGTTGTAAACACCTGCAATCTTTCTGAGGATTGGGTCGGCTATTCAACAAGATACGGCGACAGTGTGGGCGATTTCAGTCCCCTTTCCAACCTCACCGTTCAGGAGGTAAAGGAAATCGGAAGATATCTGGGTCTGCCCTCGATGTTTGTCGACAAGGTACCAAGTGACGGTCTTTGCGGCAAAACCGACGAGGATAATCTCGGCTTCACCTATGCGGTGCTCGATAAATACATCAGAACAGGTGTATGCGAGGACGAAGAAACAAAAGCACTTATTGACCGCAAGCACAAGGCAAACCTTTTCAAGCTTCAGCTTATGCCCTCGTTCCCCTATAAACCCGAATAATAAGGAGTGAAAACTATGTTTAAAAAATTAATATCCCTTTTACTTGCTTCAGTTATGATTATCGGCTGCTCCGCCTTTGTCGGTGCCGTTGATATAAGCCTTTCTCAGGGTAAGGATGCCCTCGTAGCTCAATGGCAGAAAGGAAACGAAAGAGGTATCGATTACAGATATTATTCCCCCGTAAGGCAGGGCGAGGAAAACAAAAAATATCCCCTTGTGGTTCTTCTTCACGGAAAATACAGCGGAACTCACGAGGGTGAGCAGATAACAGGCACAGACTTTTACAAATGGTCAAGCAATGAGTTTCAGTCCCGATTCAGTGAAAGCGGCGGCGCATTTCTTTTTGCTCCCAGAACCCCCGGCGGTGACACAATGACCTGGGCCAATGCCGGTCTTCAGGATGACCTCATGGCACTTCTCGGCGATTTTATCAGCAGAAATCTCAGCAACATCGACCTTGAAAGAATTTATACGGTCGGCTGGAGTATGGGCGGTGCAGGTGCTGTAAGTCTTACAAGCGAACACACCGACTTTTTTGCCGCTACCGTTATTATCGCTCCCTTTGACAGTGTGACCCAGAATCAGGTAAGCAGCCTCAAAAATACTCCCATATGGCTTGTGACCTGCACAAAGGACACCACCGCTTCCCATGTCACATTTGCCAAGCCCTTCTGGAACAAGGTCATAGACACTACAAACATACCCTCATACTGCCGAATCACTACCTTCAGCAAATATAACTATCACGACAGCGGTCATCATTACGTGCATTTTGCCGTTGCAAATGACCTTCTTTCCCAGCCCTCAGACTGCGGAATGAAAACTGAGGATGCAAGAGGCAACAGAATAAACACAAGTGAAACCGAATCAATCATAACATGGCTTTCGTCTCAGAGACTCGGCAAAGCAAGTGAAAGCAATGTATGCAGATGCGATTGCCACAGCGAAAAGGGCTGGACCTCATTCATCTGGTCAATCAAGTGCTTCTTCTGGCGCATTTTCGGCTCTGACAGTAAAAGATACTGCGGCTGCGGCATAAGCCATTGGTAAAACACACGCCTTATTTGTAAGTAATAAGGGAAATCAGATACGGTTAAAATATAAAAAGGCTTAACTTTCATAAGGGAGTTGAGTCTTTTTTGTTGATGTTGAAAGAATTGTTGATTCCACAGCTGTTTCCACATTAATTGTTAACATTCCTGTGGAAAACCGCCCTTTTTTTCCGTGTTTTTTCTGCTTACCTTTTTTTAATGGATTTTTTTGGCGCAGGGACATTTTCATTATCATTTACATTAACATTATCATTTACATTTACATTATCATTATCTGCATCACTTGCTTACACGCTTATGCTGACGGATGCAAATGCATCGCCGTGACTGTCGTTTATAGGGTCTTCGCCGCTTCTTTCCTTTTCCCATTTTTTATGGGCAGCCAGCCTTCTTTGCTCACACATCTTATCATATTTATCACGGTTACGTGTAAGATTTTCGGTTATTCTCTTATACGTGGACTGCATCATTCTGTCTTCAAAGGAGGCCGTTTCACCGTGAATCTCATATGCAAAAACAGCCTTAATGAGCTGACCCGCCTCCTCATCGGTCAGAAAGCCGAACACCTCGTCAAGATCATAATAAAGCACAAAAGAATTTTTCATTTCACATTCCCCTTTCAAAACAAAATCAGACAGCAGTCAAGACCTTTATCTGCCTTAAAACCACTGTCATAATTAAATTTTAGAGGTAGTTTTTCCCTTTGTCAACAGTTTTAAAAATTTAATATATTAAATTTGTTTTTTGCAAAAAGTGTTGCACGGCGTAAAGGTCAAAAGCTTTACTTCGCCTTAAAAAACTGCTTAAAAGCCCAACTGTACCTCGCTTCGGCGAAAAAAAACGACCGACTGCACCCGCCTGCCCCGCACACCATAAAAATAATACAAGATTATAGCCCTCTGCTCCCATAAATATCTTGACTATAATTTTTAACCGTGATAAAATAATTTTCTGTTAAATAAATATTATTACTTTTACATACGAGGTTGATTATAATGAAAAAAGCCCTTAAGCTGTTATTCCTTTGTGCAGTTGTCTGCCTGATGTCAGTTGTTTTTTCCTTCTGCATTTCTGCGGCTGATTTTGCCCCGCCTGTGTTTACAGAGATAATTTCCGACGAAAATTCCATTACCCTCACCTGGGATAAAATCGACGGTGCCTACGGCTACCATCTGCAAAAAAGAGATGATGACGGCTATTTCAGACACATTATCAACACAACTAAAAACACCTACACATTAAAAAACCTTCCCTCTGACACCACCTATGAGTTCCGTGTGAGAGCCTTTTGCCTGCGTGAAGACAGAACCAAGGATTACGGAGCCTTCAGCGAAAAGGTGTTTAAGAAAACCAAGCTTCCGATGCCTGAGAATACCGCTTATGAAAAAGCCACGGAAACATCGATAACCGTTAAGTGGGACAGTGTTGAGGGGGCGACGGCTTACAGAGTATATTACGGAATTTCAGGCAAGAGCGGATATCCCTATTATTTCACCACAAAAAACACAAGCTATAAAATTGAGGGCCTCAACGGCAAAGAGAAATATAAAATTCAGATTATCGCCAGAAAATCGGGCAACACCTCACTTTTCGGCAATGCGATAACCCTTTATACTGCCCCGGGCAAAGGTAAAACACCCACAGTAAAAACAAAAGACGGCGGAAGCGTTACCGTACAGTGGAATAAAACAGGCAGAGAAAATGCTTATAACGTTTATGTCGCCACCTCTGCCAAGGGCGAATATAAAAAGGTGACAACCACTAAAAAACGGTATTATAAATATACGGCAAAATCCCCCGAAACCGCATACTACTTCCGTGTTCAGCCGGTAATCGACACCGCAAATCAGCTGACGGAGGGTACACGCTCAAGCTATAAAAAAGCATTAACGGGCAGTATGACAATCAGCCGCCCCTCTGTTATACGCAAGGGCGATTACCCTGAAATAACAGTCCCCTATTATAATTCAGGTGTCAAATGGACATCATCAAACAAAAAGGTCATTACCCTTAAAAACGGACGGCTTTTTGCCGTCGACAAGGGCTCCGCAACCCTGACCGCCACATATAAAAGCAAATACAAGGCTCAGGTCAAGGTTACTGTTTCATCACCCGTTGTCAGCGTCATGTCTGCGGTTTACGATTACACCAACGGAAAATATATTTTTGAGCAGGAGATAAACAAGCGCTGTTACCCTGCCAGCATGACAAAGCTTATAACCGCTCTCACAGCACTTAAATATATGAAGCCCACTGACACAATCGTTGTGGGAAGCGAGCTTAATATGGTTGAGTCAAACTCAAGCACCTGCGGTCTGAGAAGAGGCGAAAAATACAGACTCAAGGATATCCTTTACGGTCTGCTTGTGCCCTCGGGCGGTGATGCGGCATACACCATTGCCGTTAACTGTGCGAGAAAGGTTTCGGGCGACAGCAGTATGAGCTACACCGCCGCAAAAAAATATTTTGCAGGGCTTATGAATAAATATATGAAATCCATCGGTGCGACGGGCACAAACTGTGTCAATCCCCACGGCTACCCCACAAGCAGTCACTATTCAACGGTGCACGACCTTATGCTTGTTGCAAATAAGGTTATGGATAACGAGCTTCTCAGAACAATAACCTCAACCAAAAGCAAATACGTAACCGCCCTCACGGGTCAGGGCCATTCCTGGAGAACCACAAATTCCCTTCTTACAACCAGCTCAGGCTATTACCACTCAGGCGCTCACGGTATGAAAACGGGAACGGTTAACCCCGGATATACAGGCATCATAGCCGCCGCAACAAAAAACGGCAGAACTATTATAACAATAGTAATAGGCTGTCCCAGCTACAATGCACGTTACG
>JAZSQD010000009.1:0-4885 GCA_045537815.1 Acutalibacteraceae bacterium
CCGCTTGGCCTCCGACTTGCATTACAGGCACCAATGCATGGATGATGATTATGGATGAATACAGTGAGGGCACCTTCTTTGCTCAGATGACTAGAGACTTCCACAATTACCGTCAGGTACAGAGAGCCCGTTATTCAGTAAATCAGCTCAATCCCAGACACGGCTCAGTGCTTGCAATTTCTATGGATGAATACAAGGCACTTGTTGATGCTTACGGAATATCAGAATAACAACAAACGGCAGGGCTTAACAACCTTGCCGTTTTAAAAAAAGGGGAATATTTATGAATCTTAAGCGTTTTGAAAGAAAAACACGTTACTGCAGAGAAAGACAAAACAAGGCAGATAATTATGCTCATTTAAATGAAAAGTATTGCAAAAAGGGTCAGATTGTTCTTGCCGGCGATTCCATAACCGATATGTATAACTACTATGAGCTTTTTGATGCTTACAGAAAGGAAAGCGGAAAAGAGGTTTTTAACAGAGGCATCGGTGGAGACACTTCAAACAGACTGCTTGAAAGACTTGAAAGCAATGTGCTTTGCCTTGAGCCTGAGAAGGTTGTTTATCTCATCGGAATAAACGACATAAACTGCGGTGCTTCTGCGGAATATATCGCAGAAAATATAAAAAGGCTCATCACAAAAACTAAAGAGCGTTGCCCCGGCTGCAAAATAGCCGTTCAGTCTGTTTATCCCGTTGTTGATACAAGAACAAGAAAAAACAGGGATGTTATACCGCTTAATAAGCTGATAAAAGATATATGCCGCGACACAGAAACCGTGTATATTGACCTTTATGAAAGGCTTTGCGACGAAAAGGGCAGCTTCAGCAGTAAATATACCTATGACGGGCTTCATCCCAATGTGCACGGCTATGAAATAATTACGAAGGAGCTTCTCTCCTTTATTGAATAACTACTTGAAATAAAAGAGCACATAGGGTATAATAGCCTACAGAATGTTAACAAGGAGAAAGTCAGATGCCGATTAAAATTGATGACAGATTACCTGCAAGAGAAAGTCTTGAGCAGGAAAACATATTTGTGATGACTGAGTCAAGAGCGCAGAGTCAGGATATAAGACCGCTCAAAATTCTTATACTCAATCTTATGCCGACAAAAATCGTTACCGAAACTCAGCTTCTCAGACTTCTGAGTAACACACCGCTTCAGGTTGATGTTGAGTTTCTTCAGACTGCTACACACGAGTCAAAAAACACATCTCAGAGTCATCTCAATAAGTTCTATTATACCTTTGATGAAATCAAGCATAAAAAATATGACGGAATGATAATTACAGGTGCTCCCGTTGAGCTGATGGAATTTGAGGAGGTAGATTACTGGCCTGAGCTTTGCAAAATTTTTGAATGGACAAAGACCAACGTTTATTCAACCTTCCACATCTGCTGGGGTGCTCAGGCGGGTATGTATTATCATCACGGTATCAAGAAGCACACCCTTCCCGAAAAGATGTTCGGCGTTTTCCCTCACAGACCTCTTGACCTGTATCATCCTCTTATGAGGGGCTTTGACGATACTTACTTTGTTCCTCATTCAAGACACACCGATGTCAAGTTTAACGATGTTGCTCTTTGTAAGGATTTGCAGATTCTTTCCTATTCAGAGCAGGCAGGCATACACCTTGTTTCAGACCTTGAATGCAGAAACTTTTATGCTACAGGCCATTCCGAATACGATGCGGATACACTCGCCAAGGAATATTTCAGAGATAAGGATAAGGGTCTTGATATAAAGGTGCCTTATAACTACTTCCCCGATGATGACCCGACCAAAAAGCCTATGATGACATGGAGAAACGTCGGAACTCTTATGTTTACAAACTGGCTTAACTACTTTGTTTATCAGAGAACGCCCTACGATATCAACGATATTTAATAAAGAAGCTGTACCTTCACTTGAGCAGGTACAGCTTAATTTTTTACAGTATATAATTGTCGAGAACTGCGATTGCATCGGTATAATCTTCTATGGGATTTTTTGAAGAGAACCGCTTTTTAAAGGTGGTACGAATAATAGAGTTATCATTTTCTCTGGTTTCTCTCGATTCGTGAATTTCCCTGATTTTTTCTTTGAAAATACTGAAATCCCACTCTTTTTCCTTTTCCTTGGTTTTTTCTGTATCGACAGGTGCCGCTTCGGTGTTTTCACGTTTCTTTTCAGTCAGCTCCTGCTGATATTTTATATAGGCGCTCTTGACAGCGAGGATAAAGCTGTCGGCGTTATATATTTCAAGCTTCGGAACATCTAACTGATGGGCTATTTCTTCAAGCTGCATAACCGTGTCAGCGCCGTATTTATAAACCATTGAGCGGAAGGTTGAAGGAAGGAAGTAGTATATTCTGCCTGCAAGCTCCGAAAAAGCCTTCTTAGTATCGAGATAGCCGAGCTGAATTCTTTTTTCAATGGTTTCCCTTTCAAAATCAAAGGTTCCGCCAAGGTCAGAGATATCATAAGGTCTGATATAAGTTATCTGAGAGTTGATGATATCAAGGTTATGAGCAAGACCCTTGATGTTTGAAATATCAACAACGATAAGCTTATTAAAGCCGCGCTTTTTAAGGCTGACAACGGGTATGTTATCATAAGCACCGCCGTCAAGAAATTTTTCTCCCTCAGGGCCTATATTATGTGCAAAGGGAACACTCGCCGAAGCCATAAGGTAGCGGACAAGCTCACCCTGCGGAATATCATCGAGGAAATATTCTACCTTAGGTGACTGCTGAGAAAGCTGAACTGCAATCACACCGAAATCAATCATGCTTTTTCTGACCTTTTCCTCGTCAATATAGCCTGAAACAAAGCTTTCGGTGGGTGAAGCGTCAACTCCGCCGTTTTTTACAAATTCCTTAAAAAGAGTACCCCAGTTTTTCTTGCTGAGCAGATTTTCAGGGTCAGGCAGCTCAGAGCTTATTCTGATTCCTTTATCTATGGAAACATTATTCCACATATCAACCGCTTTTTCATAGTCGTCGGCAGCTATGAGAGCTCCGTTGATTGAACCGATGGAAACACCGATAATAGCGTCAAAGCCTATCTTCATTTCGCGCAGAGCCTTCCAGGCACCTATCTGATAAGCACCTTTTCCGCCTCCGCCCGCAAGAACGAGACCGTATCTTTCCATAATACCAACTCCTTAGATTCGATTAATCAAAAAGATAAGAAATTACACTGTTTGAAACAAGAAATCCTTTTGTTGTAAGGTGTATACTGCTTTCGTCTGTTTGAATAAGACCTTGCTTTTCGAGAAAACGGGCTTTTTTTATTATATTTTCGCCCAAGTCCTTGTTGAAGCGTGCTTTATATTTCTCCTTCTGCAAGCCCTCTGCAAGTCTGAGACTTAGCATAATATACTCTTGCTCGTCTCCGCCCTCTCCGTCATAAACAGGGGAAGGGGAGTGGAGAAATTTATTGAAATCTCTTTCGTAATAAAAACGTTTTCCGCCTATGAAGGAATGGGCAGAAGGACCGATTCCGAGATATTCCTCGCAACGCCAATAGCGCAGATTGTGTCTGCTTTCATAGCCTTCAAGTGCAAAGTTTGATATTTCATAATGCTTGTAGTTGTGGCTTTTTATCAGCTCACAGGCATAAAGATAAAGGTCGCAGATTTCATCCTCATCGGGCAGCGAAAGAGAGCTTTCAAAAATGTGAAAAGGTGTACCTTCCTCAATTTTGAGCATATATGCACTTATGTGCTTTATACTAAGAGAGGTAATAAAATCTATGCTTTCCTTAAGGCTTTCTTTGGTCTGATGAGGTATGCCGAGCATAAGATCAAGAGAAATGTTGTCAAGACCGTATTTTTTAAAAAGCTCAACCGAAGACTTAACCGTAGCTTTATCCGAAACTCTGCCAAGAGCAAGTCTTTCTCTGTCAACGGCTGACTGCATTCCCATTGATATGCGGTTTACACCGGCTTTATATAAATACCTTACAAGCTCTTCGTCGACGGAAGAGGGGCTGCACTCAACGGCTATTTCCGCACCGTCAGTAACAGTGTATTTATTTCTTATGCAGTCAATAACCTCTTTTATTCTTTCGCCGCCAAAGCAGGAAGGTGTGCCTCCTCCGAAATATACAGTATCGATTGTATCTGATATCATTTCAGAGTAGCTTTCAAGACAAGAAAGGACAGCCTTTAAGTAGCTGTCCTTTGTCTGTTCGTCTGCTTTGAAGGAATAGAAATCACAGTAAGGACACTTTGATTTGCAAAAAGGGATGTGTATATATATTCCTGTCATATTATCAGTTGTTGTCGTCAAGCTTGAGCACAGCCATAAATGCCTCCTGAGGCACCTCGACCGTACCGAACTGGCGCATACGTTTTTTACCTTCCTTCTGTTTTTCAAGAAGCTTTTTCTTTCTTGTGATGTCACCGCCGTAGCATTTTGCAAGAACGTCCTTTCTCATAGCCTTAACGGTTTCTCTTGCAATAACCTTACTGCCGATTGCGACCTGAATGGGAATTTCAAACATCTGTCTTGGGATATGCTCCTTGAGCTTTTCGGCAATCTTACGTGCTCTGCCCATTGCTTTTTCCGTGTGGATGATAAAGGAGAGGGCGTTGATGATGTCACCGTTGAGAAGCACGTCAACCTTCTGCAGAGTTGATCGTCTGTATTCAAAAATCTCATAGTCAAAGGAAGCATAGCCTCTTGTTCTTGATTTGAGAGCATCAAAGAAGTCATAAATAATTTCGTTGAGAGGAAGCTCATAGTGAATGTCCACACGGTCGGTGGTGATATACTTCATATCCTTGAACACACCGCGTCTTTCCTGACAAAGCTCCATAATTGCACCGACATATTCAGCAGGGGAGTAAATGTGTGCGTTTGTGATAGGCTCTTCGCAGTAGTCAATAACT
>JAZSQD010000153.1:0-5652 GCA_045537815.1 Acutalibacteraceae bacterium
TCGACGAGATTCCCCTGATAGGGGAAATGTCACGAAGTGACGGAAGGGTACAACAACCCTAACCGCCAAATACACCTACACATCAGATTGTCACGGACGTCCGATGGACGCCCCTACCGTGTTAAATTAAATATATTTATCGGTCGGGTTTGCGGGCACGGCGAGCCGTGTCCCTACCGTATAGGTTTTGATTTAAGGGAATGAATCGGCTTACACCAATAAACGCCCGTCGGGCGTTCCCCTGACTACTGGCTATTGACTACTGACTACTTTTCCTCATACCTTACTGATTACTACTAGTCCCTAATCCCTAGTCCCTAACGCCTAGTCATTCAAAAAGGACGTCCGTCACCGAACGTCCTTATCATACTATATTTTCATTAACCAAAGCTTAAAATGTTATTTTCTGCTTTTTTGCTCCCTCTGAGAGAAACGCGAAGCCTAACGCAGCGGCTGAACCGAAGACAGAGAAAACAAGAGAAAGGAAAATGCCGAGGAAAAGGTTTCCCGATATTCCTGTCGTGAAAGCATTGAGTATGATTGTGATCTTTATTGCGAGGCAGGCATATCCGCCGAATTCAAGGGCACTCTTAAAGGATTTGCTCAGGAAAAAGCCTGCGCCGATAATCATTGCAACTGCAATAATATTGATAATCATTGCAGAAATCGCACTGTCTCTTATGTAGCCCTTGCCGTAGCTGAGATATGACGTGAGACTGTAGTTTGAGATTGCAACTGCAAGTCTGTTTATGAAAGTAATGGCAAAAACCGCAACACCTATAAACAAGGGGTTGTAAAGTCCCTTCTGCGTTTTTATCATATTGGTCAGAGCATCGCCGGAAAGGTTAAGGGGCTGAGGCTCATCGGTGGGGTTGTCCTTAAGCTTTTCGTAAAGCATAACTGCAACAGGTGTCAGCACTGCAGTGAGAAGCAACACAATATAGCTCATCACACTGACTGCATCGTAGCTTCTGATAATAGCCTTTAAAAGCTCTGTGGGAATACAGGCAGCACAGTTTGCAATAAAATAGCAGCCGAGGAAGGCAGCAGCTCCCTTGGGCTTTTTATATGTCACAAAGCCGAGACCGCCGATTATTGCGATTGTTGCAAGGTTAATGAAAACACCCAGAAAGGCGGCAAGTCCGTATGCCATATGAGAGGCAATAGCCGAATATATCATCGACAGCACAGCAGGTATAACACCCGCAGGAATTGCCATAATCACAGGGTTCATCGGCTTCTTTGCAGCTGTAGGCACAAAGCCGCCCTGATTGTAGCCGTAGGGCTGAGCATACTGCTGATTGTACTGCTGGTTATACTGCTGATTATACTGTCCGTACTGTCCGTTATACTGAGGCTGAGGGTTATACTGCTGATTGTACTGAGGAGCATACTGCTGATTATACTGTCCGCCAAACTGAGGCTGAGCATCATATTGCTGATTATTCATACCGTCATACTGAGGCGACTGAAAATTATTCTGCCGAGGGAACTGACCGTTGTTTCCGTTCTGCTCCGGATAAAAATTGTTTTCCATAATTATTTTTCCTTTATTTATTTCGGCAGCACGAAGCCGCATTTTTTCATTGCCTTTTCAAGGGTTCTGTTTGCTATTCTCTGAGCGGTTTCGGCACCCTTTGCCGCAGTTTCCATAAGATAAGCCTGATCCTTCATAAGAAGCTCATAGCGCTCTCTTACAGGGCGGAGCTCCTCGATAACAGCTTCGGCAACGGCAGTTTTGAAATCACCGTAGCCCCTGCCCTCAAATTCCTTTGCGATAGCATCGTAATCGAGACCTGTGCAGCAGGAATAAATACCCATAAGGTTATTTACGCCGTCCTTGCCCTCACCGTAGTATACGCCGCCCTCTGAGTCGGTAACTGCGCTCTTAATTTTCTTCATAATGGTTTCGGGAGTGTCGAAAACAGAGACGTAGCTCTTAGGATTGGGGTCGGATTTGCTCATTTTCTTTGTCGGGTCCTGAAGTGACATAACCCTTGCACCCTGCTTGCCGATATACGGGTCGGGTATAGTGAAGGTTTTACCGTAAATTCCATTGAAGCGGCTTGCAATATCTCTTGCGATTTCAAGATGCTGCTTCTGGTCTGCGCCGACGGGAACAAGGTCAGCCTGATAAAGAAGGATATCGGCCGCCATAAGCACGGGATATGAGAAAAGACCCACGTTTACGTTATCGGCATGGGACTGACTCTTATCCTTGAACTGCGTCATTCTGCTCATTTCACCGAACTGGGTGTAGCAGTTGAGAATCCAGGCAAGCTGAGAATGAGCGGGCACATGACTCTGAATGAACACTATGTTTTTTTCGGGGTCAAGACCGATGGCAAGAAGGAGAGCAAAAACCTCCATAATCTGCTTACGAAGCATTTTCGGATCCTGACGTACAGTGATGGCGTGAAGGTCGGCAACGGCAAAAGCCGAGTCAAATTCCTCTGAAAGAAGCTTCCAGTTTTTCAGTGCACCCAAGTAGTTGCCGAGAGTGGGAATACCTGAGGGCTGGATACAGGAAAGTATCTTTTTTCTTTTTTCGGGTGCGGCATTTTCTGCACCGGGGATAATGATTTTTTCTTCCATAATATGATATCCTTTCTTATAAGCAATACCGCCTGAAGCTTTATAATATAATCAGATATTTGATTTTAAACCCTTGAGAGCAATTTGTCAAGGGGAAAGGGACGAGGGAATAGGGATTAGGGACTAGGGATTAGTAGAAGGGCCAAGGGCCGAGGTGTTAGTAGTCAGTAGCCAGTAGTCAGTAGTCAGGGGAACGCCCGACGGGCGTTTAATGGTGTAAGATATTCATTCCCTTAAATCAAAACCGATACGGTAGGGACACGGCTCGCCGTGTCCGCAAACCTGACGGGCAGGTGTATTTTATGGTAGAGGTGGTTGAACCCTTCCACCGCAAGCGGTCCCCCTTCCCTTTCAAGGAAGGCTAGAAAATTAAGAGAAATGCAGAAGCTCACAAGGCATTCTCTTACTGAATACTCTCACTGAGCGGCTACGCGGTGCGGAATATACGGTCGGGTGAATTAAGACGTTTAGGGTGGAGATGTATTTGCGGAAAGGGTGCAACAGAGCGGGTTCCTTTGTAAAACACACAAGTAATGCACCGCATAAAACACCCGATTGGCGGTAAAGCATACGAAGAGAAATGTTGAGCCCGAAGATAAATGCACGTTTATTACGGAAATACATCAGCCGAAAGGACAGAGCTTTTCTGAGAAGCAATGCGAAACCGCTTTCGGACCGATTGCACCAAAGAGCATTTTGCTTCCTTTGTTGCTCAGGACAAAGGAAGTGCCCGAGCGGCATGAGCGTATCGCGACTGACGAGTAAATGTATTTGGCGGTTAACTCAGACGGTCGCCGTAGGCGTCGACCGCTACAATCTACTACTTAAACGCTACACAAAACTTACCTCTGCGGAAAGGAACATAAACCGATATAACTCCGCACTCCCGCGACCGCACCTATTCCCTATTCCCTATTACCTATTCCCTGCCTACCCCCTTCTGCTTGGCAAAAAAGCTGCATACCTCGTTCATACAGCAATTTCCGCAGTCGGGGCGGCGAGCAACACAGACTGCTCTGCCGTGAAGGACGGCTCTGTGACAGAAATCGTTGCTTTTTTCCGGTGGAAGCAGTTTTTTGAGCTGCATTTCCACCTTGAAGGGATCCTTTGAATCGGTAAGACCGAGAAGGTTGGTAATTCTGATAAGGTGGGTGTCGGCAACAACGGCAGGCTGATTATATACATCGCCCATAATGAGATTTGCGGTTTTTCTGCCCACACCGGGCAGACTCGTCAGCTTTTCGATGCTGTCGGGCACCTTACCGTCAAATTCGTCACGGATTTTAATTGCCATACCCACAATGTCCTTGGCTTTTGCACGGTAAAAGCCGCAGGAATGTATAATTTTCTCAACATCGCTTATTTCAGCGTTGCAGTAAGCCTCAAGAGTTGGGTATTTTTTAAAAAGGGCAGGAGTGACAAGGTTTACTCTCGCATCGGTGCACTGAGCCGAAAGCCTCGTTGCAATAAGAAGCTCGAGAGGGTTTGATGCCACAAGTGAGCAAAGGGCATCGGGATACTCCTTTTCGAGAGCCTCAACACAAAAAAGTGCCTTCTGTTTCTTTGTCATGTGCTTATTCCTCCTCTTTTCTGTTTCTGCGCCAATGGAAAAGATATTGCTGAGCAATTCCCTCATAATTTTTTGTGCATTCGGGAAGCCCTTCGCCGTAAAGCTCTGCCATTATACGCTTTACCCATACATCCACAGGGAAGGCTTCAAGCCTGCCGAAGCCGTAAAGAAGTGTGCACTCGGCAACCTTTGGGCCTACGCCCTTGATTTTCATAAGCTCCTTACGGGCATCTTCAATAGGCATATTTTTTATTTCATCAATGAGGATTTCTCCCTCTGCTATCTTTTTTGCCGCGTCAAGAATATATTTGTTTCTGAAGCCTGCGCGAAGCACGGAAAGGTCCTCTTCCCGAAGTGAGGCAATTTTTTCCGCCGTCGGGAAGCTGTATTCGCCGTCAGCGTTCTTTTCACCGAAATTAGAGCAGAGGCGGTCAATTATTCCGCTTATTCTCGGAATGTTGTTATTTTGTGAGATGATAAAGGAGCAAAGTGCTTCCCACGGCTCCTGATGTAAAATTCTTATGCCGTAAAATCCGTCAAGAGCCTCTGAGATATATTTATCCTCACGGAAGGTATCGGTAATCCTGACATAATCTCTTTCAAGGTCAAAATAGGGCACCCATATTTCATTAAAATCCTTTTCGTCAGCACCGAGGAAAACTATGTTTTCACCCTCTTTAAAGACGGTGACGGTTCTGCCTCTGACCGTGCCGTAATAAACACCTTTTTCCCTTTCCTTCCACCTGAATGCCTGACCGCAGAAAAGGGTATTTTCAAGATCAAAGCAAGGTGGGCATTGAAGCTCTGTTCTTTTATCCTTTATAATATATTTCATTGTTTTTCTCCCGTAAGTTTCAGTTCTTATTTTTTAATTTTAACAGAAGACAGTCCCTTTTTCAAGTGACAAATTGAGTCAGCCCCTATGAAAAAATCGGAAAGAAAATGAATTGACAAAATCCGTTACAGATGGTATATTAAATTGATAACTTATTTTCTCCGTCAGAGAAAGGAGCAATAAAAATGGCAAGATATACAAAAGAAGATATCAAACGCATAATAGCAGAGGAAAAGGTAAACTTCATCTGTCTTCAGTTTACCGACATTCTCGGTATGCTCAAAAGTGTAATAATAACCACAAGCCAGCTCGATAAAGCCCTTGATAACCGTTGCATGTTTGACGGCTCCTCGATCGACGGCTTTGTAAGAATTGAAGAAAGCGATATGTGTCTTCACCCCGACCTTGACTCCTTTGTTATTCTCCCCTGGGATAATGACGAGGGTAAGACCGCAAGACTTATCTGCGACGTTTATAACTCAGACGGCACTCCCTTTGAGGGCGACCCCCGATACGTTCTTCGCCGTGCAATCAAAAAGGCGGCTGATATGGGCTTTACCTGCTTTGTAGGCCCCGAATGCGAATTTTACCTTTTCCACCTCGACCAGCACGGAAAGGCCACTACCAATACCTTTGATATGGGCGGTTATTT
>JAZSQD010000130.1:0-7780 GCA_045537815.1 Acutalibacteraceae bacterium
AGAAAAGTGAGTATTCACTTGTGTTATGAATACTCACTATGGTGCGAGAGACGGGACTTGAACCCGTACGAGCTGCCCCACACGCCCCTCAAACGTGCGCGTCTGCCGATTCCGCCACTCTCGCATATTCACTTCACTCTCTCGAGTGCTTGTATACTATACCACCGAGAGATTTAAATGTCAATAGTTTTTTTGAAAAAAATTATATTTTTAAAAAAATCTCCCTGACAGGCAGGGAGATTAGATTACAGCTCGATTTTTGTTTCCGTGCTTAAAGCAGACGAGGTTTCGATTGCACCTGCACTGAGTTCAATATAATATTCAAATTCACCGGGAGAATATATAAAGAACTCGTCAGTAATTTCAAAATAGCAAAGATAGCTTTCCTGGTCGCCGGGTACTATTGACATTCCAAGCTCTGACTTGTCAATAATTGTGCCTGACGCGATGGTGCATATATATGCCTTGCTGCCCGGAACAGGATTTTCGTCGGGAAGATTGTTCAGTTCAACAACTATTTCCGTGTCACCTTCACTCTGCGGAGTATAAATAACATAATAATCTGTAAGGTCAAAATAAACTCTGCCTGAGCTGTCTGAGGTGCCTGCCTGAATTTTTGCTTCTGTTGTTTCTTCGGCAGTTGTCTCTTCAGTGGTTTCTTTCTCGGTGGTTCCCTCTTCGGTTGTTAACTCCTCGGTAGTTTCCTCCTCGGTGGTTTCTTCTTCAGTTGTTAACTCCTCAGTGGTCTCCTCCTCGGTAGTTTCCTCTTCGGTTGTCTCTTCCTCAGTGGTTTCTTCCTCGGTTGTTGACGGCTCGGTTGTTGTTTCACTGTAATCGGGATTAAACACGATATCGTCATCATTGCTTCTGATGATTTGTATGCAAATAATCACAAGTACCACAAGAATAACGGAAAGCACGCCTATAAGCAAATACCATTTTTGGTAATCCTTCTTTTGAGGAATGTCATCCTGCTCATCGTCTCTGAAGGCCTCTGCAAAAGCTGCTTTGTCTTTTGCTGTTACACTGTCCGCTCCGTCCTTTCTTTTAGGCGGTGTCTGACGAGAAGGAACATAATTAACAGATGTCGGTGCGGAACTTGCCGAATTATTGGCAGTAAGCACCTTTCTGACATATTCTTCAAGAGCTGACTTCATATCAGCAGGAGAATCAAATCTGTCCTCTGCTTTGAAAGCAGTTGCGGTGAAAATAATGTGAGCAAGCTTGCTGTCGGCATTAGCAGGTGCAGGGAACATATCTCCTCTTAGTCTTCTGGTGGCAGCCTTTTCTCTGTCTTCAATAGAAACGGGAGAGGGATATGCGGGAAGAAAAGGTGCTCTGTTATTGTTGAGAAGTCTGTAAAGCACCATACCCAGAGAATAAATATCTGAAGAAATAATTTCCTTTTCCGTGCCCTTTTCGGGAGCGGTATAGGTGCTCATGCCGCTTTTGGTTCTGTATTTGCCGTCGATGCCGAAGTCACCGAGTTTATAGTTAGAATTACCGTCAACATATATGTTTTCAGGTTTTATATTAGGATGAGTTATTCCTGCAAGGCGGAATTCCTCAAGAGCGTTACAAATATCCCAACCTATTTTTACGGCATCCTTGTGACGGATGCGGTTCTGCCTGATATAGTCACTCAAGGGAGTAAGGAGCTCTGTAAGAATTATTACATAAAAACAGGAGCTTTCCTTGACTACTGTGTAATTTTCAAATCTGACTATATTTTTATTATCCTTGAAAGCATACATCTTCTCAATGTTTTCACATACGGTTTTTTCTGCGTATTCAAGATACTCATCCACAGTCGAAAAACGTTCTGAATCAAGGGCTCGGCTGATTTCTTCGTTACTGCCGGGAAACTTTATAACTCTGATTGCTTTATATTGCTTTTCGCCGTTTTCAACACAAAAAGCCTTGTAAACCACAGAATTTTTACCTTCTGCGGCCTTGTCTTCAATATACCATTTATCAAAAAAGGGTTCAAGGACCTTGAATTCCTCAGCGGTCATCTTTTCAGCTCCTTTCGGAATTTTTATTATTCTATGATACCATTTATAACGATATTAGTCAAGCACTGCTTTTCTGATGTTCTGTAAACAAAAAAACACAGGTGTTCAAGTCCATGTGACCTGAAACACCTGTAGCACTATTTATTATTATTGATTAAAGAGCTTTGTAAAGCTTTATCCAGCTGTGTACCTTCTGTGCATCATATTCTGCAGGCATTGTTTTGTTAACAACGGGCAGGAAAGGAAGAAGCTTAAAGCATTTGAGAAGATCCGGAACCATGGGTGCGAGAGGGAGAGCAACAGATGCGACATGAAGAAGATAGGAAAGCTCTATTCTGAGAGGGAAACCGTCAGCTATAGCCATCTTATCTGCAGTAAGTATTTCCTTTTCCATTATGTAATTGATGTCGTCACTGTCAATATATGTGAATAATTTTTTGAAAAGGTCAAGAAGCACATAATCCTTGCCGAAATCCTGATAATACTTATACTGATAAGGCCAGAGAGCCTTTATTGAAAGGTTACCTGCGGCTGCGTCAACAGTATCAGCAAGAATTTTGCCGGCCTTCATACTAAGGGCGATACCGCTTCCTGTAAGAGGAACCGTCATACCTGCACTGTCACCGACGGCAGCATAGCCGTTACCGACGATAAGCGGAAGCATTCTGCTGATGGGAATTCTTTCCACACCTGTGCCGCCTCGAAGAACCTTATCACCGATATAGGGAAAATCCTTTTTATACTTGGCAACTGTTGCATCAATTTCTTTCTGAGAAAGCTCACCGCTGAATTCAAATTTACCGACAATAATATCGATAAAATCCTTGTTGGTGTTCATCCAGTCAATACCGGGCTTATCAAGGTTAAAGAAGGTTACTATATACTGAGGGTCGGTAATTTCACCTGTCTTATTTTCAAGATAGATTCGGTAAACATCGAAAATATCCTGCTTATTAAATTCGTTATCGATACCGAAATGAGCGGGAAGCTGCCTTCTTACAGGTGAATTCATACCGCAGGCATCGATTACAAGGTCCCCGTTGTAGATATATGTATTTTCATCATCATCAGCAGTAAAGCCCGTAATCCATGCACCTGCAGTAATGGGTGCTATGATTTTCTGACCGAAAACAAGCTTAACTCCTGCTTTTTCGGCATTATCAATAAGATGTCTGATGAGGATTTTTCTGTCAACGTCAATGCGGCAGGCATCAGGCATTATAACCTTTGTTTTACCGTCGGGAGCAACATAAGCCATTCTGTTTGAGGGCTCATATTCCTCGGGAAGGTCGATACCCGTGTATTCGAAGGTATCGGCGGGCATGGTATCGTGCCAGTCATATCCCATATTTTCCGGTTTTTTACTTTCTACAACTGTTACGTCATAGCCTTTTTTTGCAAGACAGATTGCAGCAACAAGACCGCCGTGACCGGCACCGGCAACTAAGATTTTTTTCATACGTTTTCTCCTCTTTCCGTTAACATTCAGTTTATTAACAATTATAAGCTTTTTTTAAAAATATGTCAACAAATAATTGCTTTTGTAAAACATAAACAGCCTTTTTTGATGATTTTACAAATACTGTGTCAAATAATACGATAATATATTGATTTAATGTAAAAAAAGATGTAAACTATAATTTATATACTTTATTAAGGAATCAATCAGGGTGAATAAATTGAAGAATAAAATTATAAGCTTTTTGATATTATTTGTGATTCTGCTTTTTCCGCTGATAAACTTAGGAAAGAGCTTTAATCAGAATACTGACATCAACAGAAGAAAAGCTACTCCTACAGATATTCTCCGCAGAATTTCTCAAGGTGATGTGGGAAACGCCTCAAAAAACATAAAAAATGCAAAAAAAGAACTTGTGAAATATAATGAAAGCAACCGTATCAGTGCTATACTAGAGTCAATTGATAAGGGTGAGCTTTCTTACAGAAGCATATTTAAAAATACCTTTATCGCAGGCGATTCTCTGATGAACAGTCTGGAGCTTTATAACATTCTTAACTCAAACAATCTGTGCACTCAGGTTAGTGCAAGTCTTTATCATCTTTCAGATAATATACCTTCGATTATATCCGCACATCCTGAAATTCTTATTCTGCATTACGGTCTTAATCTTGTAGACGGCTCCTCTCATCAGCCGCAAAGCTTTGTAAGCTTTTATGAAAAGCTTCTCGCTCAGTTAAAGGAAGCCCTGCCCGACACCCGTATAATAGTGAGCAGTATATTCTGTGTTGATACAAGCAAAGCAACAGCAAAAAGATTTGAAAGAATTGAAGAATACAATCTGGCTCTTAAAAAAATGTGCAAAAAGAATTCCGTGGAATTTCTCGACAACACACCTGTTTTTAAAAATGCGACCGAATACTACGCTTATGACGGAATTCATCTCAATAAGGCTTTTTATGAAAATGTATGGCTGAGATATATCGTTAAAGAGAAAGGGGTTTTCTGATGAACAAGCTGATTCTCAGACTCAGTGAATTTGTTGCGATTGTTTGTCTTGCCGCTTTCATTCTTTTTGTTACTGCCGATGAAAAGATAAGCACGGCTGACCCTCAGCAGTTATGCGATAATGTGATGAGCGTAGCCAACCCGGACGAACTCATTGAAAGAGACCGTCTTTTTATAAAAAAGCTGTATTCGACAGATGCATCCTCTTTTGAGTTTTTCTGCTGCTACAGCTCGGATTCGGTTATGGACGTCAGAGAATATCTTATTGTAAAGACGGATAAAAAAAGCGCTGATACTCTTATGGATGAGATAGAAAAAACGAGAGAAGAAAAGCAGAAGCTTTTTGAATCCTATGCACCCGAGCAAAGCGGACTTCTTAAGTCAGCGGCTTTAGTTTATGAAAAAGGCTTTCTTATATATGCCGTAGGTAAAAATTCCGATGCGGTATTATCAGAATTCAGGAACAATCTGTAATCAGGAGTAAGAAATATGGTCTTCAGCAGTTCGGTTTTTCTCTTTATATTTTTCCCGGTTACTCTGGCTTTATATTTTTTGCCCGTCAGCCGGAAAAATAAAGAAAAAGAGATTAAAAAGAAAAACTTAATATTACTTCTGACAAGTCTGGTGTTTTATGCCTGGGGCGAGCCCGTTTATGTTCTTCTGATGCTTATAAGCATTTTTTTCAACTATATTATCGGTATAGATATTTATATATCTGAAAAATCTCAAAAAAACACAACGGCGAAGCTGCTGTTTATCCTTGCAGTGGTTTTTAACCTGTTTGTTCTTGGCTTTTTTAAGTATTCGGGGTTTCTTATCGATAATATCAACAGCCTTTTTCATACCGATTTTCAAAACCGTCAGCTGCCTTTACCCGTTGGTATATCATTTTACACCTTTCAGATACTTTCATACATTACAGATGTTTATAAAGGCAAGACCCGCGCTCAGAAAGGCTTCGTTCCTTTTGCGGCATACGTAACTATGTTCCCTCAGCTTATCGCCGGACCCATTGTCCAATACTCTGATATTGAAAAGCAGCTTTGTGACAGAAGCATTTCTCCGGAATTGTTTTTTGACGGTATCTTATACTTTATCAAGGGGCTCGGTAAAAAAGTTCTTTTTGCCAATGTTATAGGCAAGGTTTATACAGAAATACTCTCGTCAGGTATTTCCGAACAGTCAATGGTAACGGCGTGGATAGGAATTATAAGCTACTCGCTTCAGATTTATTTTGATTTCAGCGGTTACTCGGATATGGCGGTGGGCCTCGGAAAAATGCTTGGCTTTGATTTTGTCAGAAACTTCAATTTCCCATACAGCGCAACATCCGTTACCGATTTCTGGAGAAGATGGCATATCAGCCTGAGCTCGTGGTTCAGAGACTATGTATACTTTCCTCTCGGGGGTAACCGCAAAGGAACTGCCAAAACCATAATTAACATACTTATCGTTTGGTTTTTAACAGGTATGTGGCACGGCGCTTCCTGGAACTTTATAGCATGGGGCGGATTTTACGGAATTCTCCTGATACTTGAAAAATATGTTATCAGAAAATTCCTTGAAAACACACCGAACGCCGTTAAACACATTATGACGATGGTAACGGTTATGATCGGATGGGTATTCTTTTCAAACGAAAACATATCCGATGCTATCCTTTACCTTTCATCAATGTTCGGCATCGGCGGAAATCCTCTGTGGGATAACACCTCATCATACCTTCTGAAATCCTACGGCTTTGCAATTTTTGTTATGTCAGTTTCATCCTTCGGATTTTTCGACAATCTTGTCAGAAGCTTCAAAAACAGATATCCGATTTTAAAAGCAGGATTTTATTTTGCGGTTTACATTATTTGTGTTGCTTTTCTTCTCAGCGAAACCTATAATCCATTTCTTTACTTCAGATTTTAAAGGACAGTATTTATGAACACAGAAAACGAAAATTTAACTACGGAAAACACTCCGACCGAAAAGTCACACAGATTACTTTTTGCAGTGGCTGTTGTTGTCTTCGTTTTGCTTACTGCAGGTCTCGGTATTTTATCCTTTATTTTTCCCGACAGAGAATTTTCACAGGCAGAAAACCGTACACTCTCAAAAGTACCGCAGCTAAGCCTTCAGTCCCTCGTTGACGGCAGCTATATGTCCGACCTTGAGGAATATATGGCTGACCAGTTTCCCTTCAGAGATGAAGCCATATCCCTCAAAACTTCTTTTGACCGCACCCTCGGAAAAAGAGAAGAAAACGGCGTTTATATCGGCAGTAACGGCTTCCTTTTTGATTCTCAGACTGAGCTTGACTATGAGGATATCAAGCTTAAAACAAGGCTTATAAACGATTTTGCAAAGAAATACAAGAACACTGACCAGCTTGTTGCAATTATCCCCGAAAGCAGCTATTTCTATAAAGAAAATCTGCCCTACGGAATAACCCTTTCCGACCGTTCACGGCAGACTGAGAATGTCTATTCCTTCATAGACGGAAAAAACATTAAAACGGTTGATACAATTTCTCCTCTTAACGAGCTAAAAAATGAAGGTGTTCAGCTTTTCTATAAAACCGACCACCACTGGACCACCGAGGCGGCCTACAGAGTGTTTACTAAGATTGCGGAAAGCTGGAAGTTTTCAACGGAAACAGAATATGATTTTTATACCGTAACAGATTCATTTGAAGGCACACTTTCCTCCAAGGCTGGAATTCACGGAATATATGATGCAATAAGTGTATGCCTGCCTCGAATTGAAAAGGAAAGCTATATTGTCAATTATGAATCGCTTAACAAGAAATCAACCTCCCTTTTCTTTGAAGAGAAGCTTAGCGAAAAGAATTGCTATGAGGTTTTTCTCGGGGGGAATTATGACAAGGTATCAATAGAAACAACAGCGGTTAACGAAGATACACTTTTGATTATCAAAGATTCATATGCAAACTGTATGATACCGATGTTTACTCCTCACTTCTCACAGATTGTCATAGCAGACCCGAGGTATATGTCTGAAAACATTGAAGCGGTTATGAGCGAATACAATGTGACTCATGTTTTATATATTTACAGTCTGAACACCTTCCTGCAGGATTCGACTATGATTGATGTCATGAGCCTTAGTGGATAAAAATTGTTGATTTTTTTGCAGTTTTACCAAAAAAAATATAAAAAACCATTGAAAAAGGTATTGACATTTACCTTTTTCAGTGGTATAGTATACAAGCACTCGGGAGAGTGAAGTGAATATGCGAGAGTGGCGGAATCGGCAGACGCGCACGTTTGAGGGGCGTGTGGGGCAGCTCGTA
>JAZSQD010000172.1:0-8557 GCA_045537815.1 Acutalibacteraceae bacterium
CAACAACAGCCTTAATCTGCTCGTCAGTAAGCTCACCGCCTAATTTTTCTGTAATCTGCTTTGTGAACTTGTCACGGCTTTTTCTTAAGTACTTACCAAGGTGGCTGATGTCAACGGACTGTCCCCCGTACTGACTTGAAGCAACAGAAGCGATAATCTGTGTCATAACATTGCAGGCAACCTGAAAGCTCTTGGGAGACTCAATAAGCTTGCTGTTCATAACAGTACCGTTATCGAGCATATCTCCGATATTGATAAGGCAACAGTTGAAGATAGGCTGAAGGAAATAGTCCGCATCGTGGAAGTGGATTGCGCCCTCATCATGAGCCCTTGAAATATGCTCGGGAAGGAGGAGGCGTCTGGTAAGGTCCTTTGAAACCTCGCCTGCGATAAGGTCGCGCTGTGTAGCCGCCATAACCGCATCCTTGTTGGAATTTTCTTCCATAACATCCTTGTTGGAATTTTTGATGAGGCTGAGAATTGAGTCGTCCGTGGTGTTGGCCTTTCTGATGAGGGCTCTGTTGTAGCGATAGATGATATAAGCCTTGGCAAGAGCAAAACGGTCAAGCTGCATAAGCTTATGCTCAACCATATCCTGAATATCCTCAACGAGGATTCTTGTTCTTTTTTTGTCAGCTATGTAATCGGCAATGGCTTCAATCTGATTGTCGGTTATGCGGTTTTCTTCGTCAACGGCTTCGTTTGCCTTCTGAAGTGCAACAATAATTTTATTGCGGTCAAATTCGACTGCAGTGCCGTCTCTTTTAATAACTGTCATACATATTCACCTTTCTTTCCCGAATTTATGTCATTATAATTCTACAATATATTTGGTGCTAAATCAAGATGAAAGCACAATATTTAGTGTTTTTTACCCTTTGCACAAAATCCTCACCGAATGAAGTGATTTTTTTGTTTTTTGTTTTCAGAGGGGAGGAAGTATATTGACAAAATGTGAATATCATTGTATAATCAGCTTGTAAAGACAAAAAGTCTATAACAATTAAGGAGGAAACGGCAATGAACGAAAATAAGAGAGAAATCGTAGAGAATCCCGAGCCCGATTGGAGCTTAGGTATGTTCTGGGAGGATATCACTTACATTCTTCAGAAAATCGGCGAAATCATCGAAGCTATCATCAGTGCATTCACCGGTAAGAACTGATTTGCAAAAATTAAACAGCAGGAGCAGGTGTTAACATTTACGCCTGCTTTTTCTTTTATGTGATAATGTGTTGAAAATAGTTAAAAATAGTGGTATAATACGATTTAAGATGAAAATTAAGGAGAAAAGATATGAAAATCAATAAAATTATCAGCTTACTTCTCACTGTAATCCTTATCTGCACCTGCTTTTACGGCTGCAGTGCAGATAAAAACGAAGAAACCACAAATGAGCCCGATACCACTGTGGAGGAAACGACAGAGCCTGAAATAGTTCAGAATGTTACCTCTGCCGATGAAAACAGCGACGGTCAGGGAAATTTCATCAACCGTCTTACAGGTCTTTATGATGTTACCGAGGCCGCTTCGGGCAAGAGACCTATGGCGGTTATGATAAGCAACATCAAGGCTGCACTTCCTCAGTACGGCATCAGCGACGCCGATATTATCTATGAGGTTGTTGTTGAGGGCGGTATAACACGTATGATGGGCATTTATGCCGACTATACTCAGATTCCCGAGGTCTGCTCAGTCAGAAGCTGCAGATATTATTATCCTATATTTGCCAAGAGCTATGATGCGGTTTATTTCTGCTTCGGCAGTAACAAGCTTCTCGGTACACCTCAGCTTAAAAAGACTGACCATTTTGACGGCAACAAGGGTTATGACCGACTTTTCGGCAGAGACCCTGAGAGAAAGAAGACCTATCCCACCGAGCACACCGCTTATCTCAAGGGTCCTCAGATTCCTTCCGCTCTTGAGCATTACGGTATGAGAACCGATTATGCTGAGGGCAGAGATGTAAATGCCTTCAATTTTGCTCAGGCAGGCACTGAAGCCAAGGGTGCTGACACCTGCACAAAGGCAGTTCTCACTTTTTCCAAGAGCTATTTCAGCACCTTTAATTACAACGAGGAAACGGGCACTTATTTCAAGCTTCACTCGGGCAACAACCACTCCGACCAGAGAAGCGGTGAGCAGCTCAACTTCACAAACCTTTTCGTTCTGCAGACCGATGTTCACGTTTATGACAAGAGCGGTATTATGGAGGTTGACTGGAAGGGCGGTAACGGCTATTACATCACCAAGGGCACCGTTCAGTCCATCACCTGGGAAAAGCCCACAGAGGACAGCCCGATAAAGTTCTTTGCCGCTGACGGCAGTGAGCTTACCGTTAACAGAGGAAAAAGCTATATAGGTGTTATTTCAGAGGGTAAAACATCACTTAACTGAGAGGTATAATAAATGATTATTTCCCGCCTTAATGATGACGTATTTTTATCAGAAATTAATCTGGCAGGTACACACGACAGTGCAACAGCATATGCTTCTATGGAAAAAATGTGCCGATGTCAGAGCCTTACCGTTGCAGAGCAGCTGCGTCAAGGTGTACGGCTTTTTGATATACGTCTTTACAAAAAGGGCGGGGAGTTTTATCTTTGTCACAGTCTTGCCGATTGCTTTGAGGATAAGGAAAAAACAAAAAAGCTGACCTTTGACACTCTGCTTGAGCTTTTTTATGCTTTCCTTCGTCAAAATCCCCGTGAAGCTCTTGTGCTGAGCATCAAGCTTGACAGAGGAATACAATACAAAGGCTTTTTTATGGCGTTTTATAACAGATACATAAGGGATAACGAGAATAAATGGTTCCTTGAAAACAGAAATCCTCATTTGTCAGAGTGCAGAGGCAAAATAGTGCTTATGCGCCGCTGTAAGAGGAAAAGAAGCTTCCGCAAAAAAGAGAACTGCGGGCTTGATTTCTCCTTCTGGAAGGATCAGGACTCAAAAAGTAAGTTTCATCCCCTTGCGCTCAGACATACCGTCGGATATTCGGCGATGATTCAGGACAGATACGGACTTTCTTATGAGAATAAATGGGAAAAATGTGCAAAGCCCTTCCTTGATTCCTGCCGTACCTCAGAGACAGAATTTGCGGTGCATTTTCTTTCTACCGCATTCAGAGAAAAGGGAGCAGACCTTCAAAAAGGCGCAGATTTAATCAACGGAAGATTTGCGGAGCATCCTTTGAAGAAGGGTGCAGGCTGGATATTTGTCGACTTTGCCGATGAAAAGATAATCTCAAAAATTATGAATTCAAATAGGGAGGAAGAATTATGAAGCTTGCAGTTTTAGGCGGCGGCGGTGTCCGTTCACCCTTCCTTGCAAAATCAATAGCGCTCGGTGCGGCTGACACGGGTATAACCGAAACCGTGTTTATGGATATTGATGAGGAAAAGCTTAATATATACGGAAAAATAGCGAAAAAAATATCAGAGCTTATTGCTCCCGAGCTTAAGTTCAGCCTTACAACAGACAGCGTTGAGGCTCTCGCCGATGCGGATTTTGTAATCACTACAATCCGTGCCGAGGGTGACAGGGGCAGAGTTTTTGACGAAAGAACCGCACTGAATCTCGGTGTTCTCGGTCAGGAAACTACAGGTGCCGGCGGCTTTGCCATGGCACTGAGAAGTATACACACTCTGCTTGATTACTGCGAGCAGACAAAGAAGTATGCCAAAGAGAATGCACCTGTTTTCAATTTCACAAACCCCAGCGGACTTGTAACTCAGGCGCTTCGCACGATGGGCTATAACAATGTTTACGGTGTCTGTGATGCCCCAAGCGGATTTTTACGTCAATTACGTGAAATGACGGGAAGAAAAGACCTTCAGTGTGAATGCTTCGGACTCAATCATCTTTCCTGGTTCACAGATTTCACAAGCGGCGGAGAAAATGTGACAGATGAAATTCTGAATCATCCGGAGCTTTATAAAAAGAGCGAAATGCGTCTTTTTGACAAAGAAATCACTTCACTTTCTGATAATTTTCTTCCCAATGAATATCTTTATTTTTACCATTACCGTGACAGAGCGGTTAATTCCGTTCTCTCAAGCGAAAAGACAAGAGGGGAGACTATCCTCGAAATCAACGAGCATATGCTCACTGAAATGCGTAGGATTGATATTGACAAGGATTTTGAGGGTGCGTTCCGTTGCTTTATGACTCATTACGCTATGAGAGAAAACAGCTATTTTGCTATTGAAAGCGGCAAGGCGAGGGAGGAAAAATTTCCCACACCTACCGTGGAAGAATATATTGCTCAGCCCGAAAACGGAAGCTATGCCGCCGTCGCTCTCGACTATATAAAAGCAGTAAACAGCGGGAAAAGTGTTCAGATGGTTCTTTCCGTGCCCAACGACGGAGCACTTGATTTTCTTGATGACACGGATGTTTGCGAAATCACCTGCACCGTTGACAAAAAGGGAGTACATACCCACAAGATAAAGAATGTTCCCCAAATGCAGAAGAATCTTATCCGTGCCGTCAAGCACTATGAAAACCTCACCGTTGAGGCGATAATGGAAAGAAGCAGAGAAAAGGCGGTAAAGGCCCTTACGGTTCACCCTCTTGTCTGCTCTTATCCCGTAGCAGAAAAGTTGGTTGACGCCTATGCAGGGGAATATAAAAAATATATAGGAGAATGGGAAAAATGATGAAGCTTCATCAGAAACACCGTCTTATAGTGTTACGGAACCATTCAAAAATGAATATACCGATTTCTTTTCAGGTGCCGAAGGGCATAAATAAGCTTGTTATAGAGCTTTCCTATTTTCCCAAGGAGCTTGAGGACAGGGAAGAAAATCTCAGACTTATAAAAGAAAACCTTATCCGTGATGCAGGTGAGCATTGGCAGGAATATACCGATTACGGTGAGTTTATGCCCTTAAAAAATCTTATCACCGTCTCCCTTGATTCGCCTGTCGGATATGTGGGTGCGGCGCACAGGCAGTCACCCGACCAGAGCCATAAAATAAGCGCTGAGTTTGCTTCGCCCGGCTTTGATAAAACGGAAATTTATGAGGGTGAATGGACTCTTACCTTTAATCTTCACGCGGTGGTTACGGAACAATGCATCTGTGAAATAGGGGTGATGGGCTATGAATAAAAAATGGTGCCCTTGTGAGCTTCACTGTCATACGGTCCATTCCGACGGTGATTTTACCGTTGAAAGGCTTATTGCCGCCGCTAAAGCAAGAAAGCTCGACGGCATCTTTCTGACCGACCATAACACTATGTCGGGCTATTCCGAGGCCCGTGAGGAAAAGGAGCTTTCCGTTGTTAAAGGCATTGAATGGACTACATATTTCGGTCATATGCTTGTTATTGACTGCGAGGGTTATGTTGACTGGCGCGATGCGGTGCCCGATAATATAGACGAAAAAATCTCTGCCGTTAAAGAAAAGGGCGGACTTGTGGGAATAGCACATCCCTTTCAGCTCGGCACCCCGATTTGCACCGGCGGCCATTGGGATTTCAAGGTGCAGAATTGGGATAACGTCAACTATATGGAGATTTTTTCTGAGGGTTCACCCTTTATCAACACTGCAAACTTAAGGGCACGCAGCTTATGGCACAGCCTTCTGAGTGAGGGCTACAGAATAGCACCCACAATGGGCAGAGACTGGCACAGAGAAGAAAATAACATCTATCCTTCCGCTTGTACATATCTTCTTATTGACGGTGAAATCACAGCCGGAAAAATGAAAAAAGCGGTTAAGGAAGGCAGGACGGTTGTTTCTGCAGGGCTTGTTGCCGAGGTTGTCACCGATAAGGGAGAAGCACCCGGTGACACGGTGCAGGCAGGAAAAATAACTCTTAATATAAAGCTTGATGCTTCAAGACACTGTGAGCTTGAGCCTTTAAGAGAAATTAAGGCGGAGAAGCTTGTTCTTTGCAGCAGCGAGGGTGAAAGAGAATATCCCCTGAGCGATAAAATCACCTTCACGGCAAAGGAAAAGGATTGGTATTCTTTAGAGGTGTGGGGAAAAACAGACGGCAAGGAAAATATGCTTCTGTGCCTCACCGCACCCATATATACTGAATAAAAGGAGAGAGATTATGACAGAAAACAACACACAAAAGCGGTATGTAGGCGTTAAGGAAACGCTTATTTACGGAATCGCAAACGGCGGACAGTGTATAGGCTATAACCTTATACGCGGTCAGATTAATATTTATCTTTGCTATGCCCTCGGAGTAGAATTCAAATACGTTACTCTTATGATGGCGTTTATGACCTTCTGGGATGCCTTCAATGACCCTCTTATGGGCTCGATTGTTGATAAAACCCGTACCCGTTACGGCAAGCTCAGACCTTACCTTATGTTTGTGCCTGTTCCTTTAGGGCTTATGACGGTTATATTCTTCGGCGGCGCAACCTTCCTGAGCGGTGTGGAAAACCCCATGGTAAAGGTTATCTATATGTTCGTTACATATTTCCTGTGGGAATTCTTTTACACTATAGGCGATATTCCCTTCTGGGGGCTTTCGGCGGCTATTTCGCCAAATCCCGAGGACCGTTCAAGAGTAATTAAGTCAGCAAGACTTATTTCCGGTATCATCGGCGGCGTTCCCGGTATTATTATGGTTGCCTTTATCGACCTTCAGAAAAGCGGTGTGCTTCCCTTCTCTCTTTCCACGCTTTTCCTTATTTTCGGTATTGTGGGCGGCACGATCGGTATGGCGCTTTTTGCTCTTGCAGGCTTCTGCACCAAGGAAAGAATTGTACCGACCAACGATGAGCCTAAGCTCCTTGACTGCTTCAGATACCTTATAAAAAATAAGCCGCTTCTTCTTCTCACACTCTCATCTCTTATAGGTACAATAGAAGGCATCGGCGGCAACTTTACTACCTATTATTACTCCTTCTCGCTGGGAATTGCGAGTCTTTCGCTTGTTGCAGGTCTGCCCGGTACTATTGCAGGCTATTCGACCTACGCTGTTATGTCAAAGCTTGAAAAGCGCTGGTCGAGCAAGCAGATAGTTACAAGAATTTCTCTTATTCACGCCTGTGTGACTGTGGTTATATTCCTTCTTGGCTGCAGATATTACAGAAATCCTGCAGTTATTGTTCCGCTTCTTGCAATTCAGGGTGTATCCTCAAGCATAAGCGGCTCAATCAAGGCGGTTATACCCACCAAGATGATCGGTGAGACCGTTGACTATATGGAATGGAAAACAGGCGAAAGAAATGAGGGTATGGGCTTCTCAATTCTCACCTTTGTCGGTAAGCTCACAGGCTCACTTTCAACAACTATTGCAACTGCACTTATGCCAATACTCGGCTTTGTTCAGCAGACGGGTGAAAACGGAGATGTTCTCTGGCATCTTCCCGAGGAGGGCCCCGTCAACACACGCTTCTGGATGTGGGGACTTGTTACCTGCCTTCCCGCCGTGCTGGGTCTTCTTGCACTTATACCCTATAAGTTCTATGACCTTGAGGGTGAGAAGCTTGACACAATACACAAAGAAATTGTTGAACGCAGAGAAAGAAATATTCTTTCACCGAAGGAGGCGGAGTAAATGGATAACAAATGTCCCAAATGCGGCAAAAAATTAGGTCTGCTTTACCTGAAGCCCGAATGCCCCGAGTGCGGATGTGATATCAACTATTACGATTACGAAAACCGTCTTGAGCAGGACGCAATCAAGGCTGAGGCGGAATTCAAATGGGTTGAGGATAAGCTTAATAAGTTTGTAAGACCGATAGTAAGACTTTTTAAAAAGGAAAAAACACATTAAATTCCAAAAGCCAAAAATAAATCAGGAGGCTTAAAAAAATGAAGAAGATATCAGCTGTTATGCTTGCTTTGATTATTATGGTTTCCTTTACTGCCTGTTCGGATTCCGACGGCGGAAATAAAGGCAATGTCAATGCGCAGATAGGAGTTACCGCCATTGAAGGCTCTGCAGGTGTTGATGAAAATCAGGATGCAAAATTTGCCTTTGACTTTGATCTCAGCACAAAGTGGTGCATGAATTTCGGCGGTGATGCTTATGCAATATGGAAGCTTGATAAAGCGGTCAGACCTACGGGCTATACTTATGTTACTGCTACTGACAGTGAAAGATTCAAGTGCAGAAACCCTTTGACCTGGACAGTTTACGGTATGTTATCCGATGAGGCTCCTTCAAGATATGACGAAAGATGGACGGTCATCGATGCTAAGGCGGAGGATTTCAGTTTTCCGAATAAAAACACGGAAAAGATTTATATGCCCGTTGAGGGATGTGATGAAAAATACAACTTTTTTAAGCTTGAGGTTGAAAAGGTGCATTCCGGTGAGATTATGCAGATCGGTGAATTTGTTATCGAATACGACGGTGCACAATACACCTATAATGGCGGCATTTTTGCATCGGAGAAGATTTTTGTCGGTTCAAGCTATATTGCTGACGATATAAGCTTTGATATAAGAGTGGGTGACTCTGTGACTCTCTATCATCCGGGAATTGCCACAACAACCCTTTATGCATACTTCTGGGATGTAGTTAAGCAAGAGAGTGACGGTGAGGTTCTTACTTACAGCTCGGGCGGTTCTTCATGTGAGATA
>JAZSQD010000093.1:0-3891 GCA_045537815.1 Acutalibacteraceae bacterium
ACTTACAATTACCTGTGAAGAAATTGACAGAGGTCTTGAGGCACTTAAGAAAGCTCTTGAAGCTCAATAATAAAAATCAAGTCCTTTAGCTGTGCAAAATTTTGGCTAAAGGACTTGATTTTTAAAAGAATATAAGATATAATAGCAAAGGTCAATCGGGGTGTGGCGAAGTTTGGTATCGCGCTTGGTTCGGGACCAAGAGGCCATGGGTTCAAGTCCCGTCACTCCGACCAAGAAAAACACTTCTTCGGAAGTGTTTTTTCAGTTTTATTTGCCTTGTGGCAAGTTATATTGCTTCGCAGTTTTATTATGCAACCTACAGTGTTATTCACTTCGCGAGTTTATCGGCGAATAAAATATCACTGAAGCCGTAGGTTTCAATAACACTTTCACAGCAGTGAAAATATCACTCTGCCGAAGGCAGGATAACACTTAAAGCAATCCCTTTATAATCATTTGAATCGTTTTTTATTAAAAACAGATTGCTCTGTTTTTGTAGCGTTTAGCTCAAGGTAACTGATTCCGGATGGATGTTGCAGAATCAAAAAAATCCGACAGCGTAAGCTTATAGACATAAATCCGATGATTTCTCAATTTGGTTTGACATTCGTTAAATCCTGTGATATTATGTTATAGATAATACATAGCTTATCGGGAGGTAAGAATATGAAAAGAACAATAAAAAAAGCTCTCAGCTTATTTCTTGCAGTTGTGCTTATTTTCAGCATTTCGGCTGTAAGCTTCGCCGCTGAGGAAAGCAGAGTTATCAAGGCTTACAATTCTCTTTCAAAGGAGGATTTCCATGCCGAAAAATATGAATCTATGATTAACCGTGTGTTCTTCCTTGACGGAAAGAATAGTTTCCCCGACAATGTTACTTATATCGAGGAATATGACCTTTCTGCAGCCGGTGACGGCTCGGTTATAGGTCGACTTACACTTGAGATAGGCGGTCACGACCTTTACATCGCAGCCGATGGAGGTGTTATTGCAAACAGTGACAGCTCATATCTTTTTGCAAACACAGGTGTCAGAGAAATTATCGGTTTTGACAATTTTGACACTTCTGATGTAAAGAATATGAGAGCTATGTTTTTAGGCTCAGAGCTCGAAAGCTTTGATTTCAGTAACATAGATACGAGCGGAGTTATTGATATGTCGCTTATGTTCAAGGATTCCGAACGTCTAAAAAAGATTTACGGAACTGCCGATACTCTCAAGGTATCAGATATGACATATATGTTTAACGACTGCATTTCTCTGGAAGAGTTTGTTGCATCAATCAGCTTTGAAAGCATCGGATACTACGGTATTGAATATATGTTTAAGGATTGCTACAGCCTCACAACTGTTGATTTCAGTAACTGCTCTTATACAGGCAAGCTCCGCAGTGTGAATGCATTTCAGAACTGTAAGGCTCTTGAAGAGGTAAACTTCTCCAACTGGAATTTCTCATCAGTAAAAGACTTTTCCGCTGCATTTACAGGCTGTTCCTCTTTAAAGACCCTTTATCTCTATGATGTTACGGATATCGGTGCTAAATGCTCATCGTCAAATCCCAATAACGGTGTTACAGGTCTTACAGTTTACACAAACAACTCACAGTTTATGTCATCTAACTTCTGGACATATTTTTCAAAAATGGATGATGTTTATGTTGTTTATGAGGGCGTTGAAAGTGATAACCTTGTAAAAATCAATTTCGGCAAGACCGCGGATTCAGAGTATTACACGGTAAACGGTAAGAATATGTATGCCGGCTCCAGCTGGGAATATCCTGTCGGTACTTCCGTTAAGGTCAGACTCAAGGGTGCAAATGTAAGTGCATACAACGTTAACGGCATTAGGGTTACCCCTGATGTTAACGGTGATATTACTATTTATCTCGACAGCAGTATCGAGGGCGATGAAAACAGTTATGTTATCGCCGAGGGCGAGGATGTTATCAATATAGCACCTCAGACTCTTCATACCGATGAACCCTTCCCCGAATCAAGTGTAGCTAGGGTTCTTCTGATGATTAAAAACTTCTTTATTGATATGTTCAATTTCTTCAACGAAACCTTCAACAATGCTTTCCAGGGCATAAAGTGGCCTGATATTTTTAAATAAGCAAACAAATAACCGGGTGTCCCATGACATCCGGTTTCAGTTTGTCGGCAAAGCACGATACCTTATGATTTCTGATTTTATCTGTTAAAAAAGGCTTTTATCTTCTCAAAGGTGAAGGGGCTTTTTTCTTTTTTTATCACGATTTCCTGTGACGGCGGATTGTCGGGATAGGGGACTGCCGTAATTCCTTCTATTCTGACCTGTTCATCTGATGCGGGGTTACCGCAAAGAGGGCAGAGCTTATAGGTTTCAGGTAAATCAACATTACAGTAATTACATCTCATATTATTCTACTCCGTTTCCGTGGGTGCTTTCAATTCTGATTCTCAAGCCTTGTTCAGAAAGGACTCTGACGCAGTTTTTAGGCCATGTTGTGTCGTGGCTGCAAAGTGAGAAGCACAAATTAAACATATTGTTAAAGCTCAGAGATGAGCAGGTACAAGCCAGACCGTAACCGCTTGTGTCACCGTTTACACCGTCAAATCTTGTTACCTTACCCTTGAGCTTATCGTTGTTTTCAGCTTCGCCCGTGTTAGTCATAATAGTAGTATTCGCCTTATGGCTCTTATGCTGCATTGTGCGGATGACGGGAAGCTTAATGAAGTTGGGAACTATCCTTATAACAGGGTTTGTTGACAAAGCGGCATAGCGGTTAAGCTTTTTCTGAAGCTCGGAGGGCTCCAGCTTTTCTTTGAGCTGACCCTTTATTTCTGCACATATTTCGTCAAAGGTCCAATCTGTTCTGCCTTTACTGTCAAATAAAATATCGGTCTGGATGGTAAAGTTTCTTACGCTGTCTGTGGGGAAAAATCTGCGAAGATTAACGGGAATGCCTATAGCGATGGGGAGTGTAATGGGCTTGGTCGCACTTCTGATTGTTCCGAGAATAAGTGCAGCGGAAAGGTATTCGGTTACGGTTAAGCCCTTTTCCCTGGCGGCGGCTTTAAGCTCCTGGCAAGGGATGCTCATAAATATCAGCTGAAGGAAATCTTTTTCAATTTGTGTTTCGAGCTGATATACCTCCTGTGTGCTGTCTGCTGCCTTTTCTCCGCCCTTGACGGCATATCTTGCGAAGGCATTTTCAGTGTCCTCAACCTTGTCAAAGGTATAGGGGGTATCGGGATTTTCACAAAGCTCCACATATCTCTCGAGAAGAGCGTCAAAATATATGCCCATACCCACACCGTCAGAAATATGGTGAGCTGTTTCAATGCTGATACGGTTTTTATAATAAAGAACTCTGAAATCAGGATGTCCGTCGGGCCTGTATGTGATGGGGAGAGCAACCTCTGCGTGCTCCTCTCTGATTTCGGGCAAAGCGGTTACGCATTCCTGATAGTTCCAGAAAAAGCCCTTTCTCAGGCAACTGTAAATGCTGGGAAAACGGGGAATAAGGTCAGCCACAGCCTTTTTAAGCAGAAGGGGATCAATATCTCCCGTCGAAAGATTAGCGGAAACGCGGAATGTACGTCCCCATTTTTTTGAACTCAGACAGGTAAACATAATTGATGCGGTGTCAATTTTCATCCACTTATATTTTTGCATTTTTCACACTCCGTCGACAGATTAATACCTTTTAATTGTATCACATGTAAAAAAATAGTAAATTATAAAAAAGAATTATAAGAAATATTATCAATCTGTCACATTGGTCGGTATTGCAAAATTCGCAAAATTATATTAAAATCAGATTATGAAAGGGGAGATTTCTGTGAAAGAAAAGAAAAACTATGCTAAGCTTATCAGGGCACTTCAGATTATGTCTTTTGTGTTTATGGG
>JAZSQD010000095.1:0-2063 GCA_045537815.1 Acutalibacteraceae bacterium
TCGACCATCTTTATAAGAAGATTGACAGCGTTGTTTATCATGCAAGCACCGAGCATTGCTTTGACGGTGATCCCGATTGTCCCATGATTTATTTAAGTCGGATCGTAGCCATGTCGTTCTGTGAGCCAAGGAGTTGTCATAGCCCTTTGTCTTCCTAAGACCGCTTGGCCTCCGACTTTCCCAACATCGACCATCTTTATAAGAAGATTGACAGCGTTGTTTATCATGCAAGCACCGAGCATTGCTTTGACGGTGATCCCGATTGTCCCATGATTTATTTTGATAAAAGCGAACCTACGGGCGGTTTTGATTACGTAAAGCCCGAGCCTAAGAAACAGATAGGTCTTAAAGACTTATTTAAATTCTAAAAAACAAAAATCTACTTGACTGAAAAGGAGGTCAGCACTATGAAAAAATATCTTGCACTTTTACTTGCACTTGTTATGTTAATTTCGCTTACTTCCTGTGGAGGCGGTGAAAACAAAGAGGACACAACCAAAGATAATGAACAATCAACTGTTGATGCACAGAAGGTTATTGAAGAAGAGTTGGAAAAAGCGGAAGAGCTTGATTCATTCAGTGTTGAAGCAGTTGAGTATTATCTGAAAAAGGGCGCAGGCATAAAATTCTCCGATATTGAACCCGAGTGGGAATATACAGTAAGTGACTACGGTGCATATGCAAACGGTCCTTCAGGCAGTACAGGTCATGCCGTAATCAATTTTACGAAGGCGGACGGAGAAATTACCGATGATGAATACGACAAATGGTATTCACAGCTTTTCGATGCTACTGCAAAGGTATCAGATGACGGCTACAATATTGTAGGCTATGAATTTGCAGGCGAAGGCGAGGATGCAGAGGGAAAGGCAAATCTTGAAGAGGCATTGAAGGGCTTCCTCAAGGGCTGGGCATTCAGATACAAGGGAAAAATCCTTGTGGTTTACGTCAGCGCAGAATATGACAACGATAAAGAAAGTGAAATCGGTAAATGGCTTTACTACAACGGCGCAAAGGTAGACATTGGCGTAGGTCTTCAGAAGAGTATGAGTGAAACGCTCGATGAGGCAGAGAGCTATATTGAAGAAAACGAAGAAGAAATTGAAAAAGCACTGAATGAGTATTTGAACTGAACAAAAAAACAGTAACTAAAGGAACAAATTATTTTAAGGAGGTAAGAATTATGATGAATTGTAAAAAATGCGGTCAGGAAATAGCTGACGGATTAAACGTATGTCCCGCTTGCGGTGCAGCGGTAAATGAACCTGCACCTGAACAGAATCCACAGGCAAATAACTTTTCGGAAAAATTTGAAGCACTCAACAACACGCCTGATACAACCGGCGATTTTGATGCGGCAGATATTGAGAAAAACAAGGTTATGGCAGTTCTTGCCTACATAATTTTTCTTATTCCTCTTCTTGCGGCAAAGGATTCACCCTTTGCAAAATTCCACACAAATCAGGGCTTGGTTCTTTTCATCGGTGCAATCGCATCATCAATTATTGCGGCAATTCCGATTATCGGCTGGATTGTAGCACCTATTCTCGGACTCGCAGTAACTATCCTTTCGATCATCGGTATTGTGAACGCACTTGGCGGAAAGGCAAAGGAATTGCCCATTATCGGTAAATTCAAGATTTTGAAATAAAACAAGTTATATTTCAACTAATTATAATTCATGCGACAGCCGTATTTACGGCTGTCGCAAAGGTGGTTTTAATATGAAGAAACAAATCAGTAAATTTATAAGCATGCTGCTTACCCTTGTTATGCTTATATCAATATGTCCCATCTCCTCTGTTGCGGCAAGCAATGCAGCGAGAATCATTGATAAAGACGGCAACGAGCTGGGAGTATATCAGTATTTTTCAGATGCAATACGGGCTGTTCAGTCAATAACAGGCAAGCCTACTGTCATTCTTGATAAAAACGCAAATATTGGCGGAACGAATTCCGTAACTCAGGGCGATTTTATCCTTGACCTTAACGGCTGTACCATCACTTCATCTGACTTTGCTACACCGTTTGATATCGGCAGCGGTGTAAAGGTCAAAATTATA
>JAZSQD010000068.1:0-17335 GCA_045537815.1 Acutalibacteraceae bacterium
GCAAGCAAAACCGTTAATGGTGTTAAATCTACCTATCAGTATGTTGACGGACAGCTTCTTTATGAAGATAGAAACGGAACTGACATATATTATTTCTATGACAGTAACGGAACACCTACTGCAATCAGATATTACGAAGCTGACGGCACATCACACAGATTTTTCCTTGCGACAAATCAGCAAGGCGATATTATCGGCATTTATAATGCAAGTGGCAACATGGTTGTCAAGTATGAGTATGATGTTTGGGGTAACATAATCTCTGAAACAAATGCAATAGGCGGCACACCCACAAGTCTTGCACAGTATTGGTCTGATATTAACCCGTTCAGATATAGAGGCTATTATTATGATGCTGAGACAGGGGTCTACTATGTATCCAGCCGTTATTACGACAGTGAAACGGGCAGGTTTATAAACCAAGATAGTTATATTTCGACCGGAACTGGTTTGTTGGGTTACAATATGTTTGCGTATTGTGATAATAATCCGGTAAATGGTTGTGATCCGACAGGCGAATTTGATATAGCGACTTGTATTTTTATTGGTTCTTTAGTAGTTGGGGCTATTTCTTCAGGATATACAGCATATGTAAGTTATGAATATACGGGTGAAGTAGATTGGTATAATACAGTTCTAGCTGGTTTAAGTGCATTTAACTTATGTTATAGTTTTGGAACATCAGCTTATGGCTTGTATTTAAGCTATTGTGATTATAAAGGCTATGTACCGATAACAAATATTGGAAATAGTAGTAATAATTATTCAGGTCCGTATTCTAATTTACAAGATCCTGTTAGTGTTGGTCCAGGAAAGGATTTTACTTATTCACAAAAAAAACAGATAATTCAGCAAAACCAAATTAGAAATGGTGGATTTGTTAGATCTGATTTATCAGGACAGATATTGGTTAAACCAGAAAAAAGTGTAAAAGGAGTAAACCCACCATCGAATGAGTGGCAGATAGATCACATCATCCCCAAAAGTGCAGGCGGTTCGAACAGTTTTTCAAATGCACAAGTTCTTTCTCGTGAAGAAAACAGAATAAAATGGGATAAAATAAGTTGATTAAGTTAGGTGACATTTATGAATATTACGAGAAACAATATTTTTAGTGGGTGTTTATTTGCATCGATTGCTCACGCTGTAATGACTAATATATATCCTGAATTTTCATATGAACAATCCTGGGATGGCCTAAACTATTCAATTCAGAATTCATCGGGATTACGTGGTACTATAACATTTGAAAATGATTATTGTGTAGGTGCTGTCCGAAATGATGAATTAAGTTATATTGTGGGTGAAAATTGTATTCGCGAGTATATGGATAGTTTCCCTTTGAATGTAGCTAACAAAGCGACAGAAGAAGCTTTACAATATTTGTTATTAGAGTATGGCGGGATTGTTGGTCCTTGTATAACTAGTGTATTTTGGGCAGATAGTACTACTATCCATTACGATGAAAGTTGTTCTGACAATATACAAAAAGATTTTGCTCTTTTTGATTTTTTGTTTCAGCCTGAAGGAAAAATGTTAGATTTTTGGGAAGAATATTATGATATGGATTCAAATGCGGTTAAACTAATAAATACTTTGTATTTGATGAAGAAAAAGGATTTCTTTTCAGAAATTAAGTTGAGTGAAGAACAAAAAAGACTCATACCTGGATGTTATATTAATGATGAATGCAAAGAGTCGTTGAAAGAATTAAAAATTTTAACAGAATAACACAGGGGACGGTTCTGTGTGTTCAGATGAAAAGTAAAAGTTAAGCCTCGGCTCCCCTGAAAGGGGAAGATTCCCCCACAGCGTGGGGGAAATGTCCCTGCGGGACAAAGGGGGACGGGCGCGTTGCGCTGGCGGCAACGCCGTCTGAGGGGTTCTCGACAAGTAAAAATTTCAGCACCTCGCTCACTTGGGCGAGGTGCTGTTCTTTCAAATTCTGCACTCTGCATAAAAAAACGCCCTGGGGCGTTTTTTTTATTCGATTGCTTCAAGTCTCTGTCTGAATTCCTCAATCTTTTCCTTTGAATAGATCTTTGAAAGAACTACCATACCCATGTTGGGTGTGAAGCCCATTGAAAGAGCAAGGTTCTTCATGGGGTGATTCATAATCTCAGGGCAAAGGTCGTTAACGATTTCCATAACCTGAGGGTCCTTCATAAGTACGCTGAATTTTGTGTCGAATGAATACTTTGACATAATATTTATCTCCTTTAAAATTTATTTATACCGTTACAGCAGCTCTGCACCGAAGGTGCGCCCTGACTACTGACTACCGGCTACTGACTACTGTTACTTCATCTGCTGACCGAAAGCGATACCTTTTTCAAGGGCTTTCATATTCATTTCAAGAATTTCCGGCTTCTTTTCCTTAAATTTTTCTTCAAGGCTCTGAACGAAAATGTCTTTACTTACGATATCTGTTGCGCCGATAAGCACACCGATAATAACTACATTAGCTACCTTGATTGAGCCGACCTCAAGTGCTATATCGTCAACGGGAACTGCAATCACCTTTGCATCATCTCTGCTCACATCAGAGGTAACAAGGCTTGAGTTTACAATGAGATTACCGCCGTTTTTTACTGTGTCGGCAAATTTATTATATGCCTGCTCATTGAGAGCAACAAGGTTGTCGCACTTTTTTGTAAGAGGTGAAACGATTTCTCCGTCACTGATGATAACGGTGCATTTTGCGCTGCCGCCTCTCTGCTCCGGGCCGTATTCGGGAAGGAAGGTTGCGTGCTTACCCATATCAATAGCGGCATGTGCGAGCATTATACCTGCCGACATAATACCCTGACCGCCTGAGCCTGAAAATACGAAGGACTGTTTCATTATTCTTGCACCTCCACATCTTTATAAACACCGGGCTTGAAATAGGGAATGGTGTTGGTATCCATATAGTCAAGGGTCTTGAGAGGGCTCATACCCCAGTTTGTGGGACAGTTTGTAAGAAGCTCGATGAAGGTAAAGCCCTTGCCCTCAAGCTGATACTGAAAAGCCTTCTTTATACCCTTTTTGGCATCCATAACTCCCTTGGGTGTGTTAAGCGCATATCTTGCAACAAAGGCGGGTGCCTTGAGAACTGAAATAAGCTCACACATCTGCAGCGGATAGCCTGTTGTTGCCGCATCTCTGCCGAAGGGAGTTGTTGTTGATTTCTGACCTATAAGTGTGGTGGGAGCCATCTGACCGCCTGTCATACCGTAGGTCTGATTGTTTGCGAAAATAACGGTGAAGTTTTCGCCTCTGTTAGCCGCAGACATAATCTCTGCCAGGCCGATGGCAGCAAGGTCACCGTCACCCTGATAGGTGAAAACAAGTCTGTCGGGTAAGCATCTCTTGATGCCTGTTGCAACTGCGGGAGCTCTGCCGTGAGCGGCGCCGATATCGTCGCCTGCCCAAGAATAAAGATTAAGCGCGGAGCAACCTACCGACACAACATTTATAGCATTCTTTTCCTGTCGGAGCTCACCGATAACATCAGCTACGAGCCTTGTTGCAAGAGCGTGAAGACAACCGGGGCAATAGCCCGTTGACATAGGCATAAGTGATTTTGGTCTCTTATATTCGGGCATATTATTCTCCTCCCTTCACGATTTCTGCGATTGCGTTGTATACGCCTTCATCGTCAAGAAGCATACCGCCTGAGCGTCCGTATTCGTGAACGGGGCAGCGGCCCTTGACCTGAAGCTCAATGTCATCCCTCATCTGAGCAGGGATAGTCATTTCAACGTCGATAATAGCCTTTACCTTACCGTAATCAAGATTATCAAGGCTTGCCTTGGGGAAGGGGTAAAGGGTGATAGGTCTTATCATACCTACCTTACAGCCTTCCTCTCTGAGAGTGTTGATTGCCTCCTTTGCAACTCTTGCCGCAATACCGTAGGCAACAACAACATACTCTGCATCCTCAAGAAGATATTCCTCAACCTTAACATCCGTCATTTCCCACATTTTATAGCTCATACCCTTAAACTTGTTGAGCATTTCAAGAGCCATTTCGGGAAGAATGGGAGTAATCATATGTGTATCTTCTCTGCCGTTCCTCTTGGAAAGATCCCAGTCCTCGGTGTTTTCGTAGTTAAGCTCCTTCATTTCGGGAAGCTCAACCTCTTCCATAATTGCACCGAGACAGCCGTCCATGAGGATAAGCACCGGGTTTCTGTCTCTCTCGGCGTATTCCCAAGCATTATATGTAAGGTCAACTGCTTCCTGAAGTGTTGCGGGAGCAAAAACAAGAGTACGGAAGCCGCCGTGACCGAGAGCCTTTGTAGCCTGAAGATAGTCAGACTGAGCAGGCTGAATTGAACCGAGACCGGGGCCGCCTCTTGAAATATTTACAATAACTGCGGGAAGCTGAGCAGATGCAAGATATGAAATACCTTCAGCCTTGAGGCTGATGCCCGGGCCCGATGAGCTTGTCATTGACCTTGTGCCTGTTGCGGCAGCACCGTAAACCATATTGACAGAAGCTACCTCGCTTTCGCCCTGAACAAAGGCACCGCCTACCTCGGGGAGTCTCCATGAAAGATATTCGGGAATTTCATTTTGCGGAGTGATGGGGTAACCTGCAAAGAATCGGCAACCGCCTCTTACTGCGGCCTCTGCGATAGCTTCACAGCCCTTCATAAATCTTTTTTCCATTTTCACTTACCTCCCATCAATCCTTTTTAGCCACTTCTATAGCGGCTTCAGGACACATAAGAGCGCATATTGCACAGCCGTTACAGGCACTCTCATCAATCTGTACGGGATAGAAATGACCCTTTTCGGATCTCTGCTTACCCATTTCAAGAATATGCTTGGGGCAGAACTTAATGCAGTATCCGCAGCCCTTGCAGAATAAGCTGTTAATTGTTATCATTGCTTTTTCATTCTCCTTTATATTGGAATTGAAACTGACAAACCGATTATATCACGGATTTTGCTTTTTGTAAATGTACACCTTATTATAAAATGTAATAATTTAACAACGGCTGACCTTAAAGCCAAGACCTGACACTCTGTTTTTATGTGCTTTTGGAGTGTGCAGACCGTTTTTTCATACAAACACGCAGGGGAGACCCGGTGCGGTCTCCCTGTTATTACGCTTTCCCTTTTTGTTCGCCACACAGGGCGTTTTCTTTTGGTACGCCACGCAGGGCGTACCCTACTAGATTACCTTACCCTCTGCTCTTGCCTTTTCGGGGTCTGCGGCGGTAAGCTTCATAAAGTCGATTTTCATAAGCGGAGTCTGGGGAAGCTCATCCATATAAACGATGTCTCTGGGTACATAGAACTTGGAAAATTCATTTTCGAGAGTAGTACGGATTTTTTCGCTGAGCGCTTCCTTATCCGTATTTTTATCGTGAAGGGAAACATAAAGTCTTACCATTGAGCGCTCGTTTTCCCAGCCCTGAACGGCACAGCACTCATCAACCTCAGGGAACTCACCGACAATTCTTTCAATATCGGTGGGATATACGTTATAGCCTGCGATAATGATAAGTCTCTTTTTTCTGCCTGAGAAATGGAAGAAACCGTCATCGTCCTGATAGCCGAGGTCACCTGAAAGCACCCATTTTGTTCCGTTTTCATCGGTGTAAAGACCGTAATCCTCTGCTTCACCCTCGGCGTAGTAGCCCTGCATAATTGTGGGGCCTGAAATTGCAAATTCACCTACGGTTCCGTTGGGCACCTGCTTGTGGTCGTCATCCCATATCTGCACTGTTACACCGCGTATAGCCTTACCGATGGAGCCGCGCTTATGCTCAGTGCCGGTATTGGTTGTGCAGACTGAGCCGATTTCGGTCAGACCGTAGCCCTGAAGAAGTCTGCCTGTTGCTCCCCACTTTTCAAAGTAGGAATTGAATTCATCAATAAAGCCGTCGGAAATATCGTCACCGCCGCAGAACATAAGACGTACATTTTTGAGGTGAGGACCGTCAAAGTTTTTATCCTTCATAAGCTTCTGGAACATGAGAGGAATACCACCGAAGCCGATAACGTTGAATCTTTTCATAAGACTGACGAAAATTCTTGAATCGAACTGCATCATAGGTATGATACAGGCACTGTTGCACATAGCCATATGCACTGCAAGGCAAAGACCGAAGCAATGGAAGAGAGGAAGAACGATAACCTCATATTCCTTGCCGGGCTCGTGAACCTCGTCGATATCTGAAACTCGCCATGTAAGCTCGTTGACAGCTCTGCTTGTGAGCTTGATTGTCTTACTCTTACCTGTTGTGCCGCCGCCATTGAGATAGACAGCGATATCGTCTGCGTTTTCCTTAACAGCCTCGGGGTAGTGCTGCATAATAAGTGCATCCTTATAGTATGTAGCTCTCTTATACTGAGGATAAATCTTTTTGATAAGCCCTTCGGCAAATTTACATCCGAATCTCTTATAGCCGTCGGAGTAGTCGGAGCTGTTGCAAACAAGGCAGGAAAGTCCGCTTTCATTGATAACGTCGATATGGTCCTTCACAAGAAGATCAAGCACCATAACACCCTTTGAGTGAACAAGCTCAATCTGCTCCTTAAGGTAATCTGGTCCCATAAGAGGATGAACGAAGGAAGCTATAACACCTATTTTATTAAGGGCGTAAAAAGCGATAACGCTCTGCATAGTGGTGGGCATAAAGATTGTGTATACATCGCCCTTTTTAAGACCTAATTCCTTCTGGAAATAGGCGGCGAGATTGTCAATGTCTCTGAGAATCTTTGAGCGGCGATAGTCAATGCCGAAATGATTCATCATATTTACGTCCTCAAAACGGCCCGTACAATACTCAAGATATTCGTAGCAGTTTAAATTATTCGGTGCCGGTAACATAGTGTTCCTCCTTAAAACAAAATCGTTAAATCGACAAATAGCATATAAATGTCTATTGTAAACATTATATCTGTTTCATGTTTTGATTTTGTTAATGAATTTCAATGGATTTGTAAAAACACTGTTAAAAATTACCGCACTATTACCAAATCAGGTCTCTATTTATTAACTTTTTTTAACAAATTGTAATAAATTTCATCAGGAATTGACAGGTTGCCTTTTCCCGAGCCCAATGCTGTTTCGGTCTTGTTTATTCCGTGATAATCACTGCCGCCACTTCGTAAAAATCCGTATTTTTCCGCCGTCCTTCTTGCGAGCAGAGTTGTTTTTTCGTCATAGAGAGTATATTCTGTCTCGATTGCATCAAGTCCCGCTTCGGCGGCCAGCGGGAAAAATTCCTCAAGAATCTTTTTATCGGCACTTTCAAAGGGATGAGCGTGAACTGCAACACAGCCCAGCTTTTTAATAAAAGAAATTGCCTCAAGAGATGAAAGTCTTTCGGGGGGAGTATAATATTTATTCTCAGGTGACAGAAGAGTATCCATAGCCTCCTTCACCGAGGCTGTGTAGCCCTTTTGCATAAGCTCATTGGCAATATGAAAGCGGTTGATTCTTCCGTCAGGCTTTTTTCTGAGTATTTCCTTATAGTCAATGTCGTAGCCATCCTGACGAAGTCTGTCGACAATGAGAATATTACTCTGTCGCTTGAGCTTCTGAAAGCCGGAAACCAGCTCCTCGATTTCAGCATAATGCTCAGGCTTGAGAAACAGCGCAAGGATATGAAATTCCGTTCCCTTATGCTCTGTTGAAAGCTCGACGCCGGGCACTCCTGTGATGCCGTGCTTCTCACAGGCAATCATAAATTCCTCAAGTCCCGAAGCGGTGTTGTGGTCTGTAAGTGCCACTGCGGTAAGACCGAGCTCAGCCGCTTTTTTTGCAAGCTCAGCCGGAGTGTCAGAGCCATCTGAAAAGTCGGAATGTGTATGTAAATCGCAATTCATATCAGCACCTCCTGAAAAAAACTGAAATATGAAGCTATTATAACACTGTTTTTCATCTGTTTTCAAGAGTCAGAAAATGAGCAGGTCAGCCCTTTCGGCACTGTAGCCTGCCTTACTTTGATTATTCAATACATTCCCAGCCTATTGTAAGCAATTCATCCTCCGATTCCTGCCCTATGTGGCGGTATTTTCTGCCGTCATCACCCTCGGCAGTGTCACCGTAAACCAGTATTGTAACCCCGTTGCTCAGCTTTGCTATATACAACGGATTCAAAAGCTCTGTTTCTGTGTAAATCACTTTGCTTCACCCCTTTAAAATGCCATACATACGTTAATCGCAAAAAAGAGAAAAAGTAACATATTTCTCAGCCGAGGAGCAAACAGATGAAAATAAATTGCGATACAATCGGTCCGCATCAGAGGTCGGGTAGGGTTTTCAGCTTCGGTCACACCGTCAGGGTGTATATTATACCCGAAACAAAATCATTAACAAATATTGACAAGCAATGATAATGATGATAAAATTATAAGGCAAAAAAAATTTCAGGAGGAGATAGCTATGAAAAAAGCATTATCTTTAGTTCTTTGCGCACTTATGCTTGTTTCAATGACTGCCTTCAGCTCATTTGCAGCTGATTACGAGCAGCCCTTTGATGCAGGTACATTAAATTCAGAAAGATTCCGTATCCCTGCAATCTATACCCTCAAGGACGGCACGGTTATTGCAGGTGCAGACATCCGTTACGGTCACGGCAGTGACTCTCCCAACAACATCGATATCGCTGTTGCTCTTTCGGCAGACGGCTACACAGGCTGGGAATATAACGTAATCAACTATTTTGACGACTATGCTGACGGCGAAACAGACACAGACAGTGCTTCCTACATCGACTCGGCAATCGTTCAGTCAAAGAAGACAGACAGAATCTTTGTTCTTGCTGATATTTACCCCTCAGGCGGCGGCTGGAGACCCTCAGGTGCACACACAGGCTTTATCGACGTTGACGGCGAAAATTGCCTTCTTCTCACAGACGGCGACTACTCCGGCAATATCAACAACTTCAAATACTACTTAAAGAACGGCGTTGTTTACAATAAGGCAGACAACACCGCTACCGAATACACAGTTGACGCCGAATACCGTCTTTATAAGAACGGCTCAGCCCTTATGATGGACCAGAAGGGTGCAGAGGGCAAAAAGGTTCAGCAGAATGTATTTTATAAGGATGCAGAGCTCAGCTGCTATCTCACTTCATACCTTTGCGTAAGATATTCGGACGATAACGGCAAAACATGGAGTGCTCCTCAGCTTGTATCAGCTCAGGTTAAGAAAAATAACGAGACCTTCCTCGGTACTGCTCCCGGCAGAGGTATTTCCGTAACTCTTGCAGACGGCACAGAGCGTATCATCTTCTGCGTTTACGATAACGAAGAGGCTCCCGTTTATGACCCCATTTTTGAAAATGCAAGCACAATCTATTCAGACGATAACGGTGTAACCTGGCACAGAGGCGAAGAAACCAAGGTTATGCTCGGTCTTATGAAGACAAGTGAATCACAGATTGTTGAAATCGGCAATAAGGACGGTATGCCCGTTCTTCGTATGTATGCGAGAAACAACTCTAATTACATCGCTTATGCAGACAGCTACGACGGCGGTATCACATGGTCAACCTTCGTGCGTGACGAGGCTCTTCAGGGCACTAAGAACTGCATGTATTCCTTTATCAATACAGACCTTACAATCAACGGCAAGTCCGTTATCCTTTCATCTGCAGGCAGCAACACAGAGGCAAGAGCTGACGGTGTTGTAAGAGTAGGTCTTATCGATAACAGTGACGCTGACAATATCACGGTTGAGTGGATTTCAAAATACCGCATCAATCAGGGATTCTACGGCTATTCATGCCTTACACAGCTCGCTGACGGTAACTTCGGTCTTCTTTATGAGGATGAAGCAGCTCACATTCAGTATATGATTTTCTCGGTTGATGCAGAGGGCAAGGTTACAGAAATCAACGGCGATAATGCTGATGTAAAAATTGAGCTTACCTTCTGGCAGAAGCTTGTAAAGTTCTTTAAGGATCTGTTTAACAGCTTCCTTGCAAAGCTCGGTATTCTTTAATCAATAATAAAGGCAGTCACCTCGGTGGCTGCTTTTTTTGAACGGACTTGAAAATATGAAAAAGAAATATAAAAAATTACTCACAATCCTCTGTATTCTTCTTGCTCTTAACACAGTGTTTGTTTTCAGTGTGGGCGGCATTATTTACGGCGTTGCTTTAAACAGACACGGCGATAACCATGTTGTCAAAATCGGCGACCAAAATTGGCTTGAAAGAGAGAGCGAGAATATTCACACCGTTTCCGACGACGGGCTTAACCTTCACGGATATTATGTAAAGAACCCTGACTCGGAAAATAAAATTGCGGTTATCTGTCACGGCTATGACGGTGACGGTGCGGGTATGTCCTATTATGCAAAGAAGTTTTATGATATGGGCTATTCCGTTTTTGCTCCCGATGCACGGTGTCACGGCACAAGTGACGGTGAAATTATAGGTATGGGATATATCGAAAAAAGAGATATCATCAGGTGGATAAATCTGATTACCGAGGATATTCCCGATGCTGAGGCAGTGATTTTCGGGCTTTCAATGGGTGCGGGTACGGTGCTTTTTACAAGCGGAGAATCGGATTTGCCCGTTTGTGTTAAGGCGGTGATTTCAGACTGCGCCTATACCGATGTTTATAATGAAATCGGCAGTGCCATAAGATATGCTCTGCCTTGGGTTCCTTCATTTCCCATAGTTGACTGCGCGAGCGTTATTTGTCAGCTTAAGGGAGGCTATTCCCTCAAAAAAGCAAGCTGTGTCGAAGCGGTTAAGAGAAGCGACACCCCCACGCTGTTTATCCACGGCAGTGAGGATACCTACGTGCCCTTTGAAATGATGGAAACTCTTTATGAAAACTGTGCCGCCGAAAAGGAAAAGCTTGTTGTTGAGGGTGCAGAACACGCAAATTCTGCAGGAACAGACGGTGAGCTTTATTGGAAAACCGTTGAGAGCTTCCTTTCGGAATATATAAAGTAAAAACAGTCCCGAAGCCTTGCTGTGAGGTAAGCTTCGGGAATTTTCATTTTCTGTTTTTTACATATTCGGCGGGTGTAATGCCGTACTCTGCCGAAAAGGCTCTGTAAAAGCCTGCATAGTCGTTAAATCCGCAGTTTGCCGCGGCGGTGGTGGGCTTGATTCCGCTTGACATCATCTGCTTTGCGTGAATGAGCCTTTTTAAGGTGATATATCTGTGTGGGCTTGTACCGACTGCCTCGTTGAAGGCGTGAGAAAGGTAATACTTGCTTACAAAGAACTCATCTGCGATTTTTTCGAGAGATAATTTTTCGCAATAGTGAATGTTTATGTAATCAAGAACCGAAGATATTAAGGGAGAGGCTTTCGTTTCCGTAGCCGAGGAAAACTCTTTGGTGAGAGTAAGGCGGTTGATATCCACAAGAAAACGGGTGAGTATGGCTCTGCAGGCAAGCTCGCTTCCGTAGCTTTCTCCGCTGCTTTCCCTGAGAAGCTCATTAAGACGGCCGTAAAGCAGCTCTTGCTCTTTAAGGTTAAGCCTTAAAAGATTTGAGTGATTGGGGTTGCTGTTATCGAAGCAGCGTGTGAGACTTACCTCGTTGCTGCAAAGCTCAGCAAGGTAATTTTTGTTTATCCACAGCACTATTCTTTCATATTCACTCTGATCGGGTGAAATTCTCGGCTGATGAAGCTCAAGGGGATTTATAAGAAGCATATCGCCTCTGTTAAGGTGAAAGATATTACCCTCAACACTGTATTCCACGTTACCGTTTATGAAAAAATAAACCTCATAGAAGTCATGCTGATGAACGGGCACCCCCTCAAACTTCGCATCGGAATAATGGAATATCTCAAACTTGTTGCTGGACATACTTTGGCGAGGGTCAAATATCTGCATAGCCTGCTTCTCCTTATAAAAACTACCCTACAGGGCGGGCAGAGGTCAGTTTTTCAGCTCGGTTTTGCATTCTGCACTCTGCATTTTGCATTTGTCTTAATCATACAGCAAGAATAACAATGAGTCAAGCAATTTTCACTATTTTTATTGTTAATAAAATGTGATAAACTAAATGATATATAATAGGGTGATTGTGTGTCGCCTTCTTGAAAAGGAGTGAATATATTGAAAGGCTTTATGACCGAGGATTTTCTTTTGTATAACGAAACGGCAAAGAAGCTTTATCATGAATACAGTGAAAATCTGCCCATAATCGACTATCACTGTCACGTAAGCCCCAAGGAGATTTATGAGGATAAGAAACTCACCAACATAACTGAGCTCTGGCTCGGCGGTGACCATTATAAATGGCGTCTTATGCGCTCCGAGGGAATAAGTGAAGATTATATAACAGGGGACAAGCCCGCCAAGGAAAAATTCCTTAAATTTGCGGCTCTTCTCCCCAAGGCAATAGGCAACCCCATGTATCACTGGTGCCACTTTGAGCTGAAAAGATATTTCGGCTACGAGGGCGTGCTTTCTGCCGATACTGCCGAGGAGGTATGGAATCTCACCGAAAAGAAGCTCAGTGAGGGCGGTATGAGCGTACGTGACATTATTGAAAAGAGCAACGTTGCCTTTATCGGTACCACCGATGACCCCATAGATTCCCTTGAATATCATCAGAAAATCAAGGCTGAGGGTAAGCTCAGAGCGGTTGTTGCTCCTTCCTTCAGACCCGATAAAGCACTCAATCTTAATATGGAGGGCTACACTGATTACATCAAGGCTCTAGAAAAGGCTTCGGGCGTTGAAATAAAATCCGTTGCCACACTTAAAGAGGCACTCGGAAAGAGAATAGAGTTTTTTGATGCCTGCGGCTGTAAGGCAAGTGACCACGGTCTCAACTTCCCTGTTTATGAGGTTATGAGTGAAGCAGAGCTTGACGCCGTACTGGGTAAGGCTCTCGGCGGTGAAAAGGTCAGCGAAAAGGAGCTTGCCGCTGTGCAGACAGAGCTTATACTCTTCTGTGCCGCAGAATACAAAAAATACGGATGGGCTATGCAGCTCCATTATAACTGTATGAGAAATCCCAACAGTAAGATGTTCCGTAAGCTCGGCCCCGATACAGGCTTCGACGTTATCGGACCCTGCAACGGCTCAAGGGCACTTGCTTCTCTTCTTGACAGTATGTATGCTGAGGATAACCTTCCCCGCACAATTCTTTACAGTCTTGACAGCGGTGATAACAGCTTTATCGATACCCTTTTAGGTGCATTTCAGCAGGAGGGCTACCCGGGTACACTTCAGCACGGATCAGCCTGGTGGTTCAACGATACGATGAACGGTATGCGTGAGCAGATGAAGAGCCTTGCCTCACTCGGGCTCTTAGGCAACTTTGTCGGTATGCTCACCGACTCAAGAAGCTTTTTAAGCTACACAAGACACGAATATTTCCGCCGTATCCTCTGCGGTATGATAGGGGAATGGGTGGAAAAGGGAGAATATCCCGATGATATAAACACCTTAGGAAAAATTGTCAGCGACATTTCCTACGGTAATGCAAAAAGATTTTTCAGTCTGGAGGAAGTAATATGAAAATGTCATTCAGATGGTACGGCTATGATGACCCGGTATCATTAAAGTACATCAGTCAGATTCCCAATATGCATTCAATCGTATCGGCAGTGTACGATGTTAAACCGGGTAAGGTATGGCCCGAGGAATCCATTGAGAAAATGGTCAAAGAATGCGAAAAGCACGGACTCGTATTTGATGTTGTTGAGTCAATTCCCGTTTCAGAGGATATAAAGCTCGGCAGTGATAACAGAGATGAGCTTATCGATGTTTACTGCGAAAATATCCGCCGCTGTGCGAAGTACGGTATCAAGTGTGTAACCTATAACTTTATGCCCGTTTTCGACTGGACAAGAACCCAGCTTGATAAGGAAGCTCCCGACGGCTCAACAAGCCTTGTTATGTATTGGGAGCAGATGAAGGGACTTGACCCCCTTGTTGACGATATCGACCTTCCCGGCTGGGATGCGAGCTACACAAAGGATGAAATCAAGGACCTTTTCAGAAAATACGCAGTTATCGGTGAAAAGGGACTTTGGGAAAACCTCGAATACTTCCTTAAGAAGGTTATCCCCGTCGCAGAGGAGTGCGGTGTAAGGATGGCTATCCATCCCGACGATCCTCCATACCCCATTTTCGGTCTTCCCAGAATCATCACCAACGAAGAAAACCTTGACCGTTTCCTTAAGATTGTTGATTCTCCCGCAAACTCACTCTGCCTTTGCACAGGCTCACTCGGCTGTGCAAAAACAAACGATGTAGTTAAGATGGTAAGAAAATACAGCGCCATGGACAGAATTGCTTTTATGCACATCCGTAACATTCTTATTATGGATGACGGCTCCTTTGAGGAAAGCGGACACATATCAAAGTGCGGCAGCATCGATATGTATGAGGTTGTAAAAGCACTTGTTGAAACCGGCTTTGACGGTTATGTGCGTCCCGACCACGGCAGAATGATATGGGGCGAAACAGGTCGACCCGGCTACGGACTTTATGACAGAGCACTCGGTGCAACATATATCAACGGTCTCTTTGAGGCCTGCGAAAAGGCAAAAAGATAAGGAGGAAGGTAAAATGCTTAAAAACGTACTCAACACAGACCTTAACGGCAAGGTTGCCGTTGTAACGGGTGCAGGCGGCGTGCTTTGCTCAGGCTTTGCAAAAACACTTGCAAGAGCAGGTGCGAAGGTAGCACTTCTTGACCTTAATGAAGAAGCGGCAAAGGCATTTGCCGATGAAATCACCGCAGAGGGCGGTATAGCAAAGGCTTACAAGTGCAACGTACTTGATAAAGACATCTGTAACGCAGTTGCAGAGGAAATCGAAAAGGACTTCGGCAAGTGCGACATTCTCATAAACGGTGCAGGCGGCAATAATGCAAGAGCCACAACAGATAAGGAGTATTATTTCTCAGGAGACATCGACGAGGACTGCAAAAACTTCTTCAACCTTGACTCTGACGGAGTTTCCTTCGTATTCAACCTCAACTTCCTCGGCACTCTTATTCCCACTCAAAGCTTTGCAAAGCAGATGCTCGGCAGAGAGGGCTGTAACATCATCAACATTTCATCGATGAATGCCTTTACTCCTCTTACAAAGATTCCGGCTTATTCGGGCGCAAAGGCAGCTATCTCAAACTTCACACAGTGGCTCGCAGTTCACTTCTCTAAGGAAGGTATCCGTGTTAATGCAATCGCACCCGGCTTCTTCTCAACAAAGCAGAATGCGGCTCTTCTGTGGAATGAAGACGGCTCACCCACACCCAGAACGGGCAAAATTCTTGCCGCAACACCTATGGGTCGCTTCGGTGAAGCAAAGGAGCTTGACGGCGCACTTCTCTTCCTCGTCAACAACGAAGCTGCAGGCTTCATCACAGGTGTAGTCCTTCCCGTTGACGGCGGCTTCTCATCATACAGCGGAGTATAAGCAATTCTCAATTCTCAATTCGCAATCGCGGGAAAAGCTGATTGTTCAGCAAGGTTGTTCCCGCCAATATGAGCTGTACAGTTGCAGTTAAGTGTCAGAACCTATCAATGCGCCGAAGGTGCATTCCTGACTACTGACTACTGGCTACTGACTACTCACACAACCCACCTTACTATAAAAAGGAGACTTAACTACAAATGGATATGTTCAAAACAATTTACGATTTAGGTATAATTCCCGTTGTTGCAATCGACGATGCCGATAAGGCAGTGCCTCTTGCAAAGGCTCTTCGTGAGGGCGGACTTCCCGCCGCTGAAATCACCTTCAGAACTGCTGCCGCTGAGGAAGCAATCAGAAGAATCACAACCGAGTGCCCTGATGTGCTTGTCGGTGCAGGTACCGTACTTACAAAGGAGCAGTGTGACAGAGCTATTGCCGCAGGTGCAAAGTTCGTTGTAACCCCCGGCTTCAACCCTGAAATGATTGCATACATCAAGTCAACAGGTATTCCCATGATGCCCGGTGCCGCAACTCCCGGTGAAATGGAGCAGGCGATGAGCATGGGTCTTACAAATATCAAGTTTTTCCCTGCAGAGGCAAACGGCGGTGTAGCAAAGCTCAAGGCTCTTGCAGGCCCCTATCAGGCAGCAAAATGGATGCCAACGGGCGGCGTAAACACAAAGAATCTCAACGATTATCTTTCCTTTGACCGTATTCTCTGCTGCGGCGGCACATGGATTGCAACAAGTGCCGATATCGCAGAGGGCAAGTGGGATGACATCACTAAGAAGTGTAAGGAAGCTATCAAAACAATGCTCGGCTTCAAGCTCGAAAAGCTCTGTATATACGGTGACAGTGCAAACGCAGAAAAGAACGCAAAGCTCGTTGCTTCACTTTTCGGCTTTGATGTGGCTGAAACCGAATGCGGTGTAGAGGCGGGCTCTCTTTGCTTCGGCAAGGAGGAAAGCGATGCCAAGGGCTGTATTGTTATCTCAACTCTTAACGGTAACCGTGCAAAGGCTTACCTTGAAAGACTCGGCGCAGAAATCGACCCTGACATCTGGTATGACAAGAAGGGCAACGTAACCTGCTTCGGACTCAAGGACACAGTTGCAGGCTTTGAAATCTGTATTGAGACTAAGTAACCCTGTTTTAATCAGCGGTTACACAAATAGAATTATTTTAGAAAGAGGATTATATTATGAGCAAAAGAATTGTATGCTTCGGCGAAATTATGCTCCGTCTTGCACCTGAGGGATATTACCGTTTTTTCCAGAACGACAGAATGCAGGCAACCTTCGGCGGCGGAGAAGCAAACGTTGCAGTTTCCCTTGCAAACTACGGTATGGACGCTTCCTATGTAACAAAGCTTCCCTCCCACGCAATCGGTCAGTCAGCAATCAACTCCCTTCGCGCTCTCGGTGTTGACACCAAGGATATCGTAAGAGGCGGTGAAAGAGTAGGTATCTACTATCTTGAAAAGGGTGCATCACAGAGAGGCTCCGTTTGTATCTATGACAGAGCTTATTCGGCTATTCAGATGGCTAAAAGAGAAGATTTCGATTGGGATAAAATCTTCGAGGGTGCAGACTGGTTCCACTTCACAGGCATTACTCCCGCTATCGGCGGCGACCTTGTAAATATCTGTCTTGACGCTTGTAAGGCGGCTAAGGCAAAGGGTGTTAAGATTTCCTGCGACCTTAACTACAGAGGTAAGCTCTGGACAAGAGCCGAAGCCCGTGAAGCTATGACCGAGCTTTGCAAATATGTTGACGTATGCATTTCCAACGAAGAGGATGCAAAGGACGTATTCGGCATTGAGGCTGAAAACACCGACATTTACGGCGGCAAGCTCGATAAGGAAGGCTACAAGTCAGTTGCTAAGCAGCTTATGGACACCTTCGGCTTTGAAAAGGTTGCAATTACACTTCGTTCTTCAATCTCCGCATCCGTAAATGATTGGGCAGGTATG